>CANQXT010000090.1 GCA_947627915.1 uncultured Bacilli bacterium | reverse complement strand
GGGGATAAAATTTTTATGGGGAATAATGAGTAATAATATAAAAATATTGTTGAAATTTAAGGTATTTTGAAGAAAAGTGCCTTTTTTTATGGTATAATTAGTATGAAATTACTTTGATTGTAGGAGGAGTTTATGGGAATAATAAAAACTGTTATTAATAATTATATTGATAATAAATATAAGACAATAGATGATTTACCTACTAATATAGTAACTAATATTAGTGAAAAAAAGAAAATAGAAGAAACAAAAGTATTAATTATAGATGATGATGAGTTAGAACTTGAAAAAACATTAAGAAGAATAGGATATAGTGTAACTTGGAAAAAAGATGTAGATGTTTTAGATGATGTTGAAAATTATTCTATTATAATTTGTGACTATAAAGGGGTAGGATTAAAATTTAATAGTGAATTTGAAGGTTTAAATTTATCAATGTTAATAAAAGAAAAATATCCTGATAAAATAATTTATCTACTATCAGCGGCCGATTTTAATCCTAGGGCTAATAAATATATTAAATTTATAGATGAACTTGTATATAAAGGTGAGGAAGAAAAAATTATAGAATATTTAAGAGATGATTGTAGCAAATTATTTGATCCAAAGGAAAGGTGGATACATTATAAAGAGTTATTAAAAACAAAGGGAATAAAAGAAAAAGAAATTTTCAGATTAGAAGATTTGTATGTAAGAAGCTTTTTAGAAAAAAAAGATATATTATCATCTGATTCATTATTTAAGAAAGTTAATTTAAATATGAAAGTAGGATTCGATATAAAGATAGGATTAATTAATTTATGAAACGATTGATAAACAGTTATAGTTTACTAGATAAAAAAGCAACTGATGGAGTTTTTAATAAAATAAATAAATTTTGCTTAACCAAAATAAATACATCTAAATGTCAAAATTTTTATGATAATTTATTGTTAAAAACTGATGGTATTTATCAATGCCCGTATGGTTTTAATTGTATAAAAGATGGAAATGAAGTTCATAATTGTATATTGTTAAAAGAAAATTATATTAATAAAAAAATGCAAAATAAAAAGTCTGTTGAACAAAAAATATTTTCAAAAAAGGAAATAGTTGATGTTATTGAAATCGATAAAGAAAACTTTCAACGTGTTAATAATTCTGAATTATTGTATAAAAATATGAGTGATTTTTTGCATGATATAACAAAAGTTAATAAAATGATTGATAACTATTCAAAAGCAATCACTAAAAGTAACTTAGCAAAAAAAGATGTTTCTAAATTAGAGAGCATATACCATTTATCGGATTTTATATCCAAAAGGATTGAATTGTACAGAATGGCAAGTAATTCTGAAATTATTAAGACTGGTAGAAAAAGAAAAAGAAATGCTTATCAGTTATGGGATATTTATAGACATATTTTTGATGATTTTTGCAAAGAAAATGAATTAGTTATTGATATGAAAATATATAATGAAAATCATATTGAAGAAAATAATAAAGGCACTTTTTTTAATGCTAATGATTCAATAACGATTTTACCTTATTTAATTATTGATAATGCTGTAAAGTACTCTAGGGAAAAAAGTACTATAAAAATCAGATTTTATCAGAACAATGATATTTTAAAAAAAATGACTATTAGTTCTCTCCCATCGTACATCATTATGGAAAATCCATCTAAATTAATAGAAAGGGGTTATAGAGCAACAAATAATACTTCCAAAAGTTCTGGGAGTGGATTAGGATTAAATATTGCTAGCCAAATTTGTGAATATAATAATATTAACTTAAAAATAAATATTGATGCAGATGAAAGTGGAAAACAAAAATTTGTTATTATTTTAGAAGTAAAGGATGATTTAAATGATTAAGGGAAAACCATTTGTTAAATGGGCTGGAGGAAAAAGACAAATAATAGATAAATTAAAAAACTATATTCCAAATGAATTTAATACTTATTATGAACCATTTGTTGGTGGTGGTGCATTATTATTTGAATTATCACCTAAAAAGGCAGTTATTAATGATTCTAATAAAGAACTTATGAATGTGTATAAATGTATTAAAGATGAAAAAAAGTTTGAAGCAATGTGCAGAGAATTAAATCATCATGAAGCAGAACATTCTGAAGAATATTATTATAAAATTAGAGATTTAGATAGAGATAAAAAAAATTTTACTAAATTAGCAGATTATAAAAGAGCAGCTCGTACTATTTATCTAAATAAAGCTTGTTTTAATGGCTTATATAGAGTTAACAGTAAGAATGAATTTAATGTACCATTTGGAAAGAAAACTAAAGTTAATACTTATGAAGGACAAAATTTGGGTATCATCTGTGGATATTTAAATTATAATGATGTTAAATTACTTTCAGTCGATTTTGAAGAAGCAGTTAAAGATGCTAAAAAAGGAGATTTCATTTATTTCGATCCACCTTATGATTCTGATACATCTACATTTAATAGTTATACTGAGGATGGTTTTGGCAAAGAAGAACAAAAAAGACTTGCTAAAGTATTTAAAAAATTATCAGATAGAGGTTGTTATGTAATGTTATCAAATCATAATACTACTTTAGTAAATGAATTATATAAAGATTTTAATATTCA
>CANQXT010000089.1 GCA_947627915.1 uncultured Bacilli bacterium | reverse complement strand
AATTTGAAAAATAAATTGACTTGAAAAATTAGAAAGTATAAAATAAAGTGCAAAAAAAGAAAGAAAGAAAACTTGAGGGCAAAAGAAAGAAGAAGCACGAACTTCTTCTTTCGATAATACTAAATGCCCTCAACTCAGGGCACTAAATATGATAATACTAAATTCCAAAAATTTCAACTCAAATCATAAACAATTTAAAATTTTAGAATTATATAAAGAAACTGATGATTTTTATAATTTAGAATGTCCTTATTGTCAAAGCGATGAATTTATTAAATGGAGTTCTTATGCAAGAATAATATATTACTTAGATGATAAGAATAATTTAAAAGTAGAATTAATTGAAATAAAAAGGGTTAGATGTCAAAAATGTAAAAAGACTCATGCTCTGTTACCTGAATGTATCGTACCATATAAACAACCAACATTAGATATTATTTTAAAATCAATAAATGAAGATCCTGAAACATATGAATATCCATTTAGTTACGAAACTATTCAACATTGGAAGATAATATATCAGAAAAAATATTTATCATATTTAAAAACAATGTTTAATAATAAAAAAGAAATAATACAGAATATATTAAATAAAATAATTGATACTTATGAAGAATTTTATAAAATAAATAAATTAATATTAATGATGAGTCATAAAGGAATATATAATATAGCTTGTTTTTAAAAACAAGCTACCAACATAACATTATATTTTTCTCTTAAAATTTTTATAGTATTTTAAAAACAGAAAGGAGAGAAAAGTGCAAAATAATGATTATAACGATATCGGATTATTTAAATTTCAAATAATCGCTCCCGCAATAAATAAGACTCATGGTTTTTCATGCAATGAAGCATATTTTAAATATATGTCCAGTAAAACATATAATTTTAATAATAAAGAATATCATTTTAGTAAAAGTTGTATAAAACATTGGTATTTAGTTTATAAAAATCAAGGATATAAATCATTAAAAAAGAAAAAAAGAATAGATTATAAAAAAAGCAGAAAATTATCTAATGATGTAATACAAAGAATGATAACTATCAGAGAAAAATATCCTGATATAACGGGAACAATGATTTATAAAAAATTAATAGATGAAAAGTATATTAATAAATTAGATGTTTCTAAAGATACAATATTAAGATTTTTAAGAAGTAATAATTTAAAAGCAAGTCAAATGGTTAATATAGAAAGAAGAATGTTTGAAATGGAACATGTAAATGACTGTTGGCAGTCAGACACTTCTTTCGGTCCTTATATAACTGTTGATAATAAAAAATATCGAACAAAATTAATAATGTTTATCGATGATAAATCAAGAATAATAACAGGTTTTGACTTCTTTTTAAATGATACAGCAATAAATATGCAAAGTGTATTTAAAACAGCGATAAAGACCTATGGTAAACCAAAAAAATTATTTGTAGATAATGGATCAAGTTATGATAATAAACAATTATCATTAATTTGTGCAAGATTGGGAATAGAATTAATTCATGCCAAACCTTATTCACCAGAAAGTAAAGCAAAAATAGAAAGAAGTTTTAGAACAATAAAAGATGGATGGATGCGATGTACAAATTGGAATGAATTTACATCTTTAGAAAATGTAAAAACAAGTTTACAAACATTTATATATAATGAATATTTAAATAAAGTACATTCATCAACAAATGAAACACCCAATATAAGATGGCATAATGAATATAAATATGTTACATTCTTAGATAATGAATTTATTGATGAATCATTCTTACATAAAGTAGAAAGAAAAGTAAGAAATGATAAAACAATAAAAATAGAAAATAATTATTATGAAATACCATTTAAGTATGTAGGTAAAACAATAGAAATAAGATATAATCCATTATCTTTAAAAGAAGTATATATATTTGAAAATAATCAAAAATTAGAAACATGTCAAATAGTAGATAAAATAGCAAATTCCAAAATAAAAAGAAAAAATAATATAGATTATTCTAAAATAGTTAATGATGAAAGAGATGTCTTAGATATGGAGAATGTATAATGTATACTACATATTATGGAATGAGTTGTAATCCCTTTTTAAAAAATGAAAGTATTAATTATCCATTTGAAAGTACAGATTATATACAATGTATTAATAGATTTCATTATTTAAAAGAAATAAAAGGTATTGGATTATTTGTTGGTGAATCAGGTTATGGTAAGACATATGTAATAAGACAATTTATTAATTTGCTTAACAAGGATTTATATAAAGTGATATATATATCTGCTCAAAAAGATATGTCAGTATTTGATTTTTTAAAAATCATATCAGATAATTTTGAATTAGATGTCGGAGCATGTTATAAATCAGATATCTATACCAATATACAAAAAGAAATAAAAAGAATAACATTAAAAGATAAAATGCAAGTCATTGTAATAATAGATGATGCCCATTTATTAACAAGAGAGATATTATTAAACTTTAAGTTATTTTATGATTTTGATATGGATTCGATGGATTATTTAACACTTATACTTGTAGGTCAACCAGATTTAAAACAAGAGATATCAAAGCAAATACATATTGCTTTAAAACAAAGAATAATAGTTAATTATACTTTTGATGGATTTGATAGAGATGAAGTCAAAAGATATAT
>CANQXT010000088.1 GCA_947627915.1 uncultured Bacilli bacterium | reverse complement strand
AATTTAATTGATTTAACTGATGATGAAGATGTTTTAGCCCCACTTTTATTCTTAAGACAAAGAGAAGTTGTTCATTTTAATCGTTTTAAAGAACTATACGAATATTATAAAAGTAAAGGATATTAAATTTATGGAAAAAGGCTCAGATTAGAGTCTTTTAATTTGACAAATTTATTAATTTTGTTATAATAACAGGCATTCAGGTGCATTTAATAGCATTTAATAGCATTTAGAGGGGGAATTTTTTATGTATAATGATGAAATACCAGTAGAAGATATTAGAAGAGGTAAAATTGTTAAGTATTCACTTGCGGCTTTACTTGGTTTAACTTTAGTAGGTTACTCTGGTATAGAAATATATGATGTAGATATTGATCATACGAAAGAAATATGTTTGAAAACCAAAATAATTGATACTTTAAGTCCAAAAGATGAAGAAGATATGTCAATTGGCGTAGAAACTCATCAAATACCAGAAATGATTAGTGAATTAAAAGAGCAAGGGTATAATGATGCAAAAGTAACATATCAAAAAAATAATGATGGTTATGAACTAACTGAATATGCTAGTTATAACTATGTAACAAATACTTTTGATTATCAAGAAACAATAAGTTTAAGTAGATAATTATTTAGGGAAAAGTATGGAAAAATTAGAATTTACTACTAAAGATAAATTTGGCAATGAAATAGTTTGTGAAGTAATAGCAACTTATCATGATGATGATACTAATAAAGATTATATTGTATATACTGATAAAACTTTAGATGAAAACAAAAAATTAAAAGTATATTATGGTTTATATGAAAAAGTAGATAATGGTATTAAATTAAAAGAAGCTAAAACTCCAGAAGAAAAATCAATTGGTTTACAAATTATTAAAGAAATATTAAATGATTTAAATAAATTAAATGGCTAGGTTCTAGTCATTTTTTGTTGTATATGCTAGTTTTGTTTGTTATAATTAAAAAGAGTTAGAAGGTATGGATATGAAGAAAATAAAAGAATATATTATTAATTTTATTAATGGCTTTTGTATGGCTCTTGCTGATAGTGTTCCGGGAGTATCTGGTGGTACAGTAGCCTTTATCTTAGGATTTTATGATAAGTTTATCACCTCTCTTGATGATTTATTTAGAGGTAATTGGGAGAAAAAGAAGAAAGCAATTAAATATTTACTTAAACTTGCTATTGGTTGGATTGTTGGCTTTATAATTGCTGTTTTATTCTTAGCCAGTGTATTTGATAAACATATATATGAGATGAGTTCATTATTTATCGGTTTTATCATTTTTGCTATTCCTATTGTTATTAAAGACGAAAAGGGTAGTTTAAAAGGTAAATATAAAAATATTTTATTTGCTATTTTAGGAGCAGCCTTAGTTATTGTAATAACTTATTTAAATAGAGTAGTTGGTGGAACATTTAATATCGATACCTTTAATTTAGCCACTATTTTATATGTATTCTTGGCTGCAATGATGGCAATATCTGCGATGGTTTTACCGGGTGTTTCTGGATCAACAATTTTACTTATTTTTGGTATCTATATTCCAATAATTAGTAAAATAAAAGAATTATTACATTTTAATTTATCAGTTTTACCAATTTTAATTGTTTTTGGTTTAGGTGTAATCGTTGGTATTTTATACTTTATTAAATTACTTCGTAAATGTTTAGATAAACACAGAAGTGCTACTATATATGCTATTCTTGGTATGATGGTTGCTTCAATATATTCTATTGTAATGGGGCCAACAACTCTAGATATTCCCCTTAAATTTTTAACATTTAAAACATTTAGTCCATTATATTTTATAATTGGTGGCTTAATAATGTTTAGTTTAGAAGGGTTAAAAAATTTCTTAACCAAAGATAGCGATAAAGATAAAGAATAATATTTAAGCAAAATTAATATTATTCTTTTTAAATTCGCTAATTAATTTGTCATATATTTCACTTTCGACTATTCTAATTTTTTTCGGATGCATTAAAAATCTTGCTGATAAAACAATTTTGTTATCATTTATAGAAGTATAAACAATGGGAGTAAGTTTGTTAAAATAAATACGATATTCAGCATGTGATTTTTTGATTTCTCGTTGCATTTTTTTCGGAATTTCATTTATTGTTTTATCGGAATTTAAAATATTTAAAATTATTTCTTTGGCTAAATCTATATTAGAATCAATCGCAATATTTATGTTAAATTCATGCCAAATATATTTAAAAGCAGTATTATAATTTTTAATTGTTTCACTAAATATTTGGGAATTAGGAACATAGATTATTTTACCAGTACTTTGATTAGTATTAGGATTTACTTCCAGTATTTCAAAGAAAAGAGAACGTGTGTTAATGACATCCCCAATAATGTTACCAACTTGAATGCGGTCTTCGATTTTAATTGGTTTTATAATTTTTATATAAATACCACAAAAATAATTATAGATGATATCTCTAATGGCGAGTGTTATTGCTGCTGATACAAAACTAATAAAAGTTATAATATCCCTTATTTCTTCTTTCCAAATAAAGAAAATAATAAAAAAATAAATAATTCTTAAAACAGTTTTATTTCTTCTTGTTGTTATATATAAGTTTTTTTCATCTTTATTAAACTTTAAATTAATGCAATCAAAAATATAGCGAAAAATTTTTAA
>CANQXT010000087.1 GCA_947627915.1 uncultured Bacilli bacterium | reverse complement strand
TCAATATCATTATGATAATTTAAGCCATAAGTAGCATCAATGATAAGTAATTCATCATTTTTATTTAAAAATGATTTAGCTATTTCTTTTTCATTACCTACCCCAACATAAACAAATAAATCACCTTTAGAGTATTCATCTATTTGTTTAGAAGTAAGTTTATATTCATCTAATTTTACGCCATTAGGATAAATACTATTAACTGTACTATTATCACCATATAAATATTCCGTAATAAATTTAACGGGATAAACAGTTGTATAAATCGTGGCATTATCTAAACTAGTAGTATTAAAATTACAAGCACTAGTTAAAAATAAAACACATAATAATAACCCTAGTAGTTTTATATTTTTCATTTTTATCACTCTATTTCCAAATATTATTTTACTATATTAAATTCTTTTTATCAACTAAGTATGTTGTTACTAAAAGTAAAATACTTGATACTAAATATGCTCCAATTACGTCAGTTGCAAAATGGGCTCCTAGGTATATTCTACTAATACCAATAAATATTGGCAAAGTAAATAAAATAACTTTTAAAGTATTTTTTAAACCTTTTTTTAAATCAGTTTTATTTACTAAATAAAGTAAAATACCATAAATAGTTACTGAAGCCATTGTATGTCCACTGGGAAAACTATAACTAGTTTCAATAACTAATTTTAATACTTCAGGACGACTTCTCATTATAATTACTTTAATAACATTATTTAAAATAGTTGAAATAATTATAACACTAGCAGTTAAATATGCATGATTTTTCTTTTTACAAATTAGAAATACTACAAATAATATAACTGATAAAGCTACTATAAAAGCAGTACTACCAAAAAAAGTAAATACTTTAAATATACCAGTTAAAATATTATTCATTTTAAAAGTACATAAATTATAAATAAATGTATCAACTGAAGACACTAAATCAAGTTTAACTAATACACTTAAAGCAACGAATATTAAAGTTAAAAATCCTGCTATATATAATCTAGTATTCTTCATTTCTATTACCACCTTTAAATACAAATTCTCTTTGAATAACTAAATTAATAATACAAAGAATAAAGTCTATTACTAATTTAATTAAAATAGCTGATATATTAAGTAAACTATATAAGTAAGTTACAAAACAACCAGAGATAAACATTTGAATTACTGCTAAAATATAATATTTAATTAAAGAAGTTATACTCATATCTTTAAATATTAAATTAGAATTTAAAATATAATTATAAATTGATGATACTAGTCTAGCAAGTATAGTTGCAGCAAGTATTTTTGAATTAATATCTAAAATACCTAGAATAGCGGCAAATAGGGCTATATCAAGTAAAAATGAACTAAATGATGCTAGAAAATAACGCATAAATAATTTATAAATTAATATAGAATCTTTTAGAGGATTAAAATGACTATTAGCGTTACTATTTAAATAAATTGTTTCTATTGCTACTTCTCTAATTTTAATATTTTTACTCTTACAAGCAATTAACATATTAGTTTCATATTCATATCTTTCCCCAGATAGATCAATGAAATCTTCCATTAATTTACGACTCATTCCTCTAAGTCCAGTTTGCGTATCACTTATCTCTAAACCAATAAATATTTTAAAAATATTACGCGTAATTTTATTCCCAAATTTACTTTTAGGAGGAACATGCTCTAAATCAAAATCTCTAACCCCTAAAATTAATTCATTGGGATATTTAAGTAAAGTTTTACCACAATTTTTAATATCTTTAACACTATGTTGCCCATCACAATCACAAGTTACGCACCCTTTAATATCAGGGTATTCATTTAAAATATAATTAAAAGCATTTTTAATTGCTCTTCCTTTACCTAAATTTTTATAATGGGTAAAAACATCTATTTTTTGTTTAGCAAGTTTATTAAAAAATTTATCATGTTCACTCTTACTACCATCATTTATTACTAAAATATGCTTAAATTCTTTTTGTAATTTAGTAATAAATTCATCCATTATTTTTTCATCAGGGTCGAGTGTTGGTACTACTACAAATATATCGTCCATTTGAAATCACCTACTTTTTAATTGCTTCCATATTAACTAGTTTATAACCACCTTCATAATAGATAAAATATAATCTATCATTCATAATATCTTGTTTATCTTTACCACTTACAACCATATTTTTCTCTAAATAAACTTTACAACTAAAAGCATTATCATTATAAATTATAAAGTCTTCCACTGCTTCATTGGTAAATACGGGATTTTTAAGTCTATGTGAGCTTACAAAAGTACGATCAACATTACGACTCCAATTATAAGCCATTGTATAGTAATAAGAATCTTTAATTAAATATGGCATTAAAGTAGATAGCCCTCCACTTAAATCATTAGTTAAATATAAACTCCAATTTTCGGCAAATTTTAAGATATCAAAATCATCTTTAATATAACTTTTTGCTTGTTCTAAAGTTTTAATCTCTTTAAATTCTTTCGTAACATTTATTTTATTATCTTCTTCGGTATAATCTACTTCTTTATTATTTTCATCTAATATTTTGATCTCTGGTTTATATACTAAATTATTAACTTCATATGTTTTACTTTTTTCGATTTCGACATATTCAGTTAATCTTTCTAAACCTTCGACATCACCTTGGGATACGATATCATCATTACTTAAAGTATTACCATTTACTTTAACAGTATATTTCTCTGGTACTTTTATTTCATAAGCATAAATACCTTTATCAAAATAATTTTGATAATCAACTATATCCCATTCATCAAT
>CANQXT010000086.1 GCA_947627915.1 uncultured Bacilli bacterium | reverse complement strand
AATTGCAAAATGTTGTAATTATAAATTTTCCAAACAAAAATACATCTATTAATGTTTATCTTCTATCTTGAACTTGGACTATGCTTATATACTGCTGCTCTTTGCTTAAGTTCATCAATGTGTAATTGCCTAATATTGTCTATACAAGTCTTTAATTTTTTACCTTCTGGTGTAAGTTCAACACCATCTCTATTTAAACCTAAAAATGTTGCTATTTCCAAGCCATGAGCACTCATATGAAATAAATCACCAAATCTTTGAAAATAACTTCCAATAGTTTCTTTTTGCATGCAATTAATTAAATCAGAAACAATTTGCTTATAATAATTAATTATTCGATTAATATTTATATTACATCTATAATCTAATATGTTATTTTCATCAAAATTAAAACAATTATTTTCACTAATATACTCTAATTCATCTAGAGTTAAACCATATAAAATACCTCTAAATTCAATATCATACAATTCATAAAAACTAAATTCTTCATCTTTAATTTCTGGCTCTTTAATTTCTATTGTGCCAAGTTCTGTTTCAAGTTCATTACTCATTTCTAACACATCATGCCAATCTTTCATTATTGAATCATATGTCAGTAAGTTTCTACTTTCAATTACTTCTTGAATTTTATTGTTGTCAATAACTTTATTTTTTACAAACATAAGTAGCCCCCCAATTTTTATCTACTTTTAACATTTACATTTGCATAATCTTCTTCGGATACTAAAGCAATATCTAAAATTCTATATCCATTTTCTTTAGCATATGCTTGAATATTAGCATATTCACTCTGATATTTTATAACTCTTTCATCATTTGCAGGTAAAGTCTTTTTTTCAACAAATATTATTTTTTCGCCATCATCTTGTCCCCAATAAACATAACAACTAATTTCCATAGAAATTCTCCTTTACACACCAATTATACCATATTTCTAGAAATTTTTACTATTTTAAATGTTAAATTTTACAATTTATTGTTTCAAAATGTAAAATATATAGTATAATTTATATTAGTTAGTAGTTATTACTACCTATTATTAAGTATGAGAAAAGTTATTCAACTTCTTCTCTATACGCTCCATTGGGAAATCTATCCGAACTTTTCGGACATTAAAATATATTTCATCTTTAATAAAGATGATTTTTTATTGCAATAAAAATCTCCAAATTAATATTTTGATATATTTTTTAAACTTCCTATGGAGTTAATTATTTTGTCATAAACATAAAAAAGGACTTTTTTTAAGTCGTAAATTTTTACAAACCTGCATTTAGTCTAAAAATTTACGTCATTTATGACGTATTTTAGAAGTCAAAATTTATTTAAGTTACTATAAATGAAAATTAAAAAAATATGCCTTAAATATAAAAAAAAGATTATTACTTTTGCAATGTAAGTAACAATCTTTAATTATCTACCATGTGATTGACTTCTATTTTCGTCATATTCTGCTAAAATAGATTTAGAATTTAGGACAAAATCATTAATTTCTGAACGAGTTATAGAGTCTCCAAAATTATAATAATTATGTAAAAGTCTTGGTAAAAGTGCTTTTTCCGTATCGGTAAGAGTAGGATTATTCTTTACCAAACTGGCGACTATGTCTTCGGCATCTCGTAAACTGTATGCCATACCATAACGGCGTTCATCCAAATGATTTATTCTGTCTGTAGTTTTACCATCAGAACCAAAATAAAAGTCTTTTGCGGTTTCAAAGTTTTCTTGCGCCATTTCTCTATCGGTTGTTCCTTGGTCACTTCGTCTTTTCAAATATTCCATAATATCATCTCTGGTTTCTAATTGTTTTTTAAGATTTTCATTTTCATTGTAACTTTCATTCATATATAGTATCTCCTTATTTATATAAAATCATAAATTAATTTAATTTACAATAAATGATATAGACATTAACAACATAAGATAAATTAACCTTTTAGACAGCTTTTTCATAAAAATATGGGCGATTAACTTTTTCTATGATAAAATAATAATGTGATGAAAATGAATGATATCGTAACTTATTTTCTTTTATTTATAATTTATGCTTTTTTAGGTTGGCTTTTAGAAGTAACTTGCACCTTAATTGAAAAGAAAAAGTTTGTTAACCGGGGCTTTTTAATTGGCCCCATTTGTCCTATTTATGGGCATGGCGTAATTTTAATATTACTTTTAATTGGTCAAAAAACGGATGATTTATTAAGTGTCTTTTTAAAATCATTATTAATTTGTTCCGTTTTAGAATATTTTACTTCCTTTTTTTTGGAAAAGGTATTTAAGGCTCGGTGGTGGGATTATTCCATGAAAAAATTTAATATCAATGGCCGCATATGTTTAGAAACCATGCTACCATTTGGCATATTTGGCACTATGATTGTTTATTATATTAATCCTTTTTTCTTAAAAATTTTACATATGATTCCGCAAAACGTCTTAAATGTTATGGCGCTTATTTTATTAATAATTTATCTCGTTGATAATATTATCTCCTGCAAGGTTATGAGTAAAATAAAAGGCCAAATTAAAAAAAGTATGCGTGATAATACCGAAACAATTAAGAATCAAATAAATGATTGGTTAGATAAAAATACTATTTTATATCGGCATATTAAACATGCCTATCCTAAATTTAAAATAAATATTCGGCATCGGGATAATTAAATAAAAAAATAAATATAATGTAATATGAAATATTATTACATCAAAATATTTATTTTTTTTATTATTGGTTTATTTGTAGTTTGTTCGGCAAATGTTTATGCTGAATTGCCCCTTTTTGGTAAAGTCGTCGTCGTTGATGCCGGACATGGGGATATCGGTTAAATCCAAAAATAGAAGAAATGGCTATTTTGGTAAGTAAATACAAGAAATTAAGGTGC
>CANQXT010000085.1 GCA_947627915.1 uncultured Bacilli bacterium | reverse complement strand
AAGGGGCTGTAATGAAATGAAATAATTTCATTCAGCTCTTTTTTTGTTTGACAAAAAACAAAAACGCTAGAAAACTTAATTTCTAACGTAATATGTGATACAATCTAATTGACGAAAGAAGATGTATCACATGGAATATTTTACTATAAAAAGATTTCTTTTTCTAGTCCCCTCAAACGATTGTTATGAGGAATTAGAAAAAATTGATAAATTTATTAATCTTTTAAATAAATCGGGAATTGGAAAAATAATTGAAAAAGAGCAAAAAGAAAAAGGAAGAAGTGGCTATAATCCATTTAATTTAGTAGCTACAATATGCTATTGTTTTTCTAAGTTTAAAAGTTCTTTAAGAGAAATAGAAAATTTATGTATTTTTGATATAAGAGTAATATATTTGATGGGACAAGAACAACCAAGTCATAATGTAATAAAAGATTGTATAAATAGGTATATTATTCCATATCAATATGAAATATTTACAAGTATTACGAAAGCAATGATAGATGAACTTAATGTAGATATAACTATACAATATAATGATGGTACTAAAATAGAAGCTAATGCTAATAAATATAAATTTGTTTGGAAACCGACAACATATCATAAAAAGTTAAATGTTAAAATTAAAGAATTATTATTAAATATGAGTATAGAATTTAATGATAAAGATTTGATTAAATCATATCAATTAAATAAGTTAATAAAAGAATATATTGTAAGAGAAAAAATAGATATTAATTCTATTCCTACAGGAAAAGGGAAACGTTTAACTAAAGTTCAAAAAAATTATAAACTTGCATATCAATATTTATTAAAATTGTTAGAATATGAAGAAAAAGAAGAAATATGTGGAAAAAATAGAAACTCATATTATAAAACTGATAAAGATGCAACAGCGATGGTATTGAAGGAGGATTATTACTCTAAATCAAGTCATGATTTTCATGCAGGATATAATATCCAAGTAATGGTATCAAGTGGATTAATAACAATGTATGGAGTTTATCAAAATAGAGATGATTTTTATACTTTTATACCAATGAATAATTTATACTATAAATATTACAATAGATATCCTATAAATGAATGTGCAGATTCTGGCTATGGAATGTATGAAAATTACAAGTATATGAAAGATCATAATATAAGAAATTACGTGAAAAATTCAACTTGGAGTGGCGAAGCAGATGGTAAAAGGCCACAGCTTTTTTATACTTTTAATGATGGAATAATGTGTCTTAACACTTGTATTGGAAAAGAAATATCATTTAAGGGAATACGACATCCAAGATATAAAAATAGTAAACTTTATAAATTTGTTGGATGCAATAGTTGCAATTATGCTTATATTTGTAAGAAAAATTTAAAGAATAAAAATTACGATTATAGATTATATGAATTAATACCAGAATATGAATTGTTAAAGGAAGAAGCTAGAAAAAATTTGAAAAATCCTAAGGGAATAGAAATAAGAATAAATAGAAGCATCCAAGTAGAAGGCACTTTTGGACAAATCAAGCAAAATATGCAATATACAAGAATAAGAAGGCGTGGTTTAGAAAAAGTATCTTGTGAAATTATGCTTATGTGTTTAGGAGCTAATATAAGAAAATATTTTTCTATTATAGATGGCAAAAAATTAAAAAACAATTATTGGAACTCATATCAAGATTTAAAAGAAGAAAATTTTTCTTTTCCAAAACAAAAAAAGAGCTGAATGAAATTATTTCATTTCATTACAGCCCCCTAAAAATCTAATTTTTTGTGTTTTTTACGATAAATAACTACTAATAAACTAATTATCACGATTAGCACAATAAGAATAATAATCCATAAGTATTCTACTATAGAATTAGTACTATCACTATCATTTTCCACTTGATTATCAACAACATTATTCTCTATTATTCCATTATTAGTAGATTCATTTTCTGAATTATTATTGTTACTACTATTAGTGTTATTACCATTATTGCTATTGTTATTAGTATTATTGTTACTGCTATTGTTATTGTTATTATTCTTATCACTACTGTTGTTATTTACATTATTGTTAGTGTTATTATTAGTATTGCCACTAGTAGTATTACTACTAGTACTATTATTATTTGAATTAACTTCTACATTATTATTAGTATCCGTATTATTAGAATTATCTGTAGATGAACCAGGTTGACTAGGTGTATTTTCATTAGGTTTATCCTCACTTGGTTTATCCTCACTAGGATTTTCTGGTTTACTTGGTTCATCTTCACTTGGTTTAGTAGCTTCTTCTTTATAAACATACGCAAATTCATTTTCAGTTGTTTTAATATCTTTTAAATTAACACTTTTCCAGTTATTATCTAATATTTGTAACTCAGTTACTTCCAATGAATACTTAACATTTTTCTTGGCATCAGATGTAATTGTAATACTTCCTAATGCTAATTCTTTTTTATTATTTAAAAGATTATGTTCACTACCAATACCTCCAGTTGTAACTTTAATTGTTAAAGTTTGCTTTTTCTCATCATACTCGACAGCTTTAGTAAAATTACTATAATCTTTATTCCAAGTAATACCTTTATAAGAAACATCACCAGTTATTTTGATTTTTACATCAAAACCACCGACGAATCCTTCATCACTAAAGGTCATTTTTAAATCTACTTTATTATTACTAACTTCTGTAAAATCTATTTTAGTTAAAGCTTTAGTAGTAAAAGGAATGCATATAAGAAATGCAAACACTAAAAATTTTGTTAAAATACTTTTCATTATATGCCCCCTATCTTTCACTATCAATTGTTACTAATTCTAATTCATCGTAAGACACTAGATTATCTACTTTTAATGATGTACTTGTTAATCTTTGACCATCATGAGTACTAACATCAGAAACTCTTTGTAATGATGCTCTGATACTTGCAGATTCACGGCGCATCTTTTCATATTGCTCTTCCGTCATAATATATATCCAAGTTCCTTTAGATACTTCATAGACAGTTAAATCACTATTAACTTCAGCAAAGA
>CANQXT010000084.1 GCA_947627915.1 uncultured Bacilli bacterium | reverse complement strand
AAATAGGTTTTTCTATATCAACTATGGATGGTTATTTAAAAATGTGGAATGCTTTTATAAAATGGAAAAATAAAGAAAATTTTGAATATAATGAAAAAGATTATTCAAAATTTTTATTAGAATATTATAAATTTGATATTAATACATATACTAGTAAATCAAAATCACATCATCAACAACTTATGAGATCTAAAAAAATATTAGATGATTTTGATTCCTATAAACAATTTATGATAAAAACAATTTTACCAAAATCATTGTTTTGTAATTATCCTAAAGAATGGAATCCAGTTTTAGAAAATTATATAAATTATTTAACAAATGTAAGAAATAATTCAGAAAGTAGTATAAAGATTAAAAAAGATTATTTACTACGATTATTATCTTATTTTTATCAAAAAGGAATTAATAATTTAAATGATATAACTAAAAAAGATATTATTATATTTATTAATGAAACAATTGATAAAGGAAATGTTTCTAAAAGAAGGAATTTCTATGTATTAAAAGAATTTTTGAATTACTTATTTATAGAAGATATTTTAAAAGAAGATTTAAGTATTTTAATTCCTAAAATAAAACATAGTAAAAGAATTAGAATTCCAACTTATTTAAAAAAAGAACAAGTGGAACAATTGCTTAAATCTATACCAAAAGAAAGAAAAATCGAAAAAAGAGATTATGTAATAATTCTTATAGCAGCAAGGTTAGGTCTTAGATTAAAAGATATTTTAAATATTGAATTAAAAAATATTAATTGGCAAGATAAAAAAATAACAGTTATTCAAACAAAAAATCAAAATATAAATACTTTACCTCTAACTAAGGAAATTGGTTGGACAATTATTGATTATATAAAAAATGCTAGACCAAAATGTAATAATCCTTATTTATTTGTTAAACATATTTATCCTTATGAAAAATTAAATAATATATCAGCTAATTTTAATAAATACTTTGAAAAAGTAAGTAATGAATTATCAGAAAATAATAAAAAAGGAATCCATAATTTAAGACATAGCCTAGCCAGCAATATGTTAGATAATGGAATTCCGTTACCTATTATAGCATCAACATTAGGTGATAGTATAGATACAACTTCAAAAACTTATTTAAAAATATCTAAAAATAAATTAAAAGAATGTTGTATGGAGGTATCTAATGATAACTAATTGGCAAGAGTTAGGTAATAACTTTATTAAACAAAAAAGATATTTAGGTTATAAATATAAAACTGATAGTATTGTAATAAAATCAATTACAATGTTTTTAGAAAAAGAAAAAGTAATAAAAGTTGACAAAGACGTTGTTAATAAATATGTTAAATTAAATCCAAATATATCTTCAAATACATTAGCAAGAAATATTGGAGTTTTTAGAGAATTTAATAAATATCTAAAAAGTCAAGATATTGAATGCTACCAAATACCATTAAAAATATACCAACAGCATCAAAGAGAATTTATTCCTTATATATTTTCTAAAGAAGAAATTAAATTGTTTATAAAAAATTCATATAAAATAAAATTAAAATATTATTCTTATAGAAAAGAACAAACAATACCTATAATATTTAAAATATTATATCAAACAGGGATGAGAATTGGTGAAGTATTAAATTTAAAAGTAAAAGATTATAAAGAACAAGAATACTTTTTAGTAGAACATTCTAAGAATGGTGAAGCAAGAATAATTTATTTATCTGAAGATTTAAACAATGAAATTTTAAAGTATCATTTAAAATTTCATTGTAATTCTGAAAAAGATGAATATTTTTTCCAAATAAGAAATGGGAAAATTGGTAATAATACTATTAGAAGATGGTTTTATAGTATTTTAAAATTATCAAAAATAAAAAGAAGTGAAAACTCACCAAGAGTCCATGACTTGAGGCATACTTATATCGTTCATTGTATAGAAAAATGGTTAAAAGAGAAGAAAGACTTAAATGCAATGCTACCTGTTTTACAAACTTATGTTGGACATTCATCATTAAAATCCTTAGAATATTACTTTCAAATAACTAAGAGTATGATAAATGAAATAGGAAAAATATCGGAAGAAAAATTGGGAAAATTAATTCCAGAATTAAAGGATGTGATAGAAGATGAATAAGGACTTTGCATATTATTTATCAAAATATTTAAAAGATTATTTAGTATTAGAAAGAAATATGAGTAGTAATACAATTCGTTCATATAAGAAAACATTTGAACTACTTATTGATTATCTAATTAATAAGAAAAATTTCAAAATTAATTATATTAATTTTGAAACAGTTACTAGAGATATTATTATAGAATTTTTAAATTATTTAGAAGAAGAAAAGAAAAATACAATAAGAACTAGAAATCAAAGACTTGCATGTATTAAATCTTTCTATCAATACTGTTTAATAGAAGAAATAGAAAACATAAAAAATATAAAAGAAATATTAGCAATTAAATCTAAAAAACATCCAAAAAAAGTTATAGATTATTTAACAGAGGAAGAATTAAAAACAATATTAGAAAGTATAGATACAACAACTAAAATTGGTAGAAGAGATTTAGTTATATTAAGTTTATTATATGATACAGCAGCAAGAGCAAGTGAAATTATTAATTTAAAAATTGAAGATATTCGTTTAGAAGAAAAGTATGTTATTTTATATGGAAAAGGTTCTAAACAAAGAGTGGTTCCTTTAATGGAAAATACGGTTAATTTATTAAAACAATATCTTAAAGGAAAAAATTTAAAAGTTTATTTATTTGAAAATAAAAATAATCAAAAGATGAACAATTTTTTTATAAAAGATGTTTTATTAAAATATAACAAAAAAATAAGCAAAAAAATAACGCCTCACACGTTTCGTCATACTCGTGCAATTCATTTATTAAAATCAGGTGTGCCTTTAATTATGATAAGAGATTTACTAGGGCATGAATCAGTAGTTACAACTGAAATATATGCAAAGGTATTAGAAAAGGATAAATTTAAAGCAATTGAAGAAGCTTCTTTTCAAGATATTAACAATAAATTAGATGACTGGAATGATGATAAAGAGTTACTGAGCCAACTATTAAATCTATAAATGTTATCAGGGAAAATAAAAAGAAAAATCTATTATTTAAAGACTTTTCTTACTGTTTCCCTGA
>CANQXT010000083.1 GCA_947627915.1 uncultured Bacilli bacterium | reverse complement strand
GCACATTGGATATTTGTACAATTTGTTCTATTATTTGAATTATTATATATTAATATACTGGCCATCAACTTTTCAAAATACAATATACAATATGTTGTTTCAGTATTACTTAATGTTATTGTTCCGTGATTGAAAGTTATTTCTGGTTCTTCTATTTTATCTCCTTTTTCATTCATACATTCTGTTTTTATTAAATTTAATGTATAACCAGAACTAGGCCATGTTGCTTGTGTATATTCTTTATATTCTCCTGTACCAGTTTCATCCCAGTATACGGCAAAGACATCTTTATTTATTTTATTATTTTTTATATTTACTTCATTTAAACTTTTACTATTATTTATTTGATACATCATATATAATGAAAATATTTCTATTATTACTAGTACTCCTATAATTATCTTCTTCATCCTTAACCCTTTCTTTTATGTTGATATCTTTTATCTATTTTGTTTCTCTCTATTTTATAAGATAATTATATAATACCCCCCCCGGTGTCAAGTTTTCAAAATTAAAATGTTGGTAACAGTACAATAATTTAAGTTAATTTTTGCAAAAGAAAAAACATAATGTTAAAACATTATATTTAATTTATAAATCTATAATACAATAATATATTTTCTTTATTTACTTTAGAAGGATCTATTTCATCTATATAATTTGTTCTTACCTCTTCCTCTGATAAAGCTCGATCATATATAACTACATCAGTAAATGTTACATAAGAAAAGTCACTAATCGATGGGCTTAACGTTTCATCAACTGGATATGTGCCTAAAAATATAGGTAAAGAACTAACACCTAAAGTAACGGTAGAAGTTACTTCTTTTTTTAAGCCATTTTTATATGTAATCATATTTTTATTATCATAAATAAAGACTAATGTGTACCATTCATTTAAATTAACTTCTAAATCATCAAAAGAAATTAAATTAGAACTATTATTATAGATTTCAACATAAGGTTTTTTTGAACTACTAGCCATTGAAAAAACAAAACCAGATCTATTTTGTGAAGGAATGTTTCCCATAATAGTTTGATATTGCGTATTTGTATCAAAAGAATTCCATCGTAGTCTTAATATTACTGTTATACTATTTTTAAAATCATAACTAGCTAAACCACAGTCAACATAACCTACTTTTCCATCTTTACTAGTTGTAACACCTTCTTCATTTGTTAACACTGCATGATTTAATCCATTGTTATTATGTCCACTTAAATCTTTAATTAGATTATCTCCTTCATCAAAATACACTGTACAATAACTTGTATATCTTCCTGTTATAGTTATATTCTCTCCATTACTATCTAATTTTATATTTTCTATTTCTTTTCCTTCTATATCTAAACATTTTGTTAATTCTGTATTTAATACATATCCTCTTCCAGGTAATGTTTCACTATCTTCATATTCATTATTTCCATTATCTACTTTTATGGCTATTCTTTTATTTTCTATTTCTTTTTCATCTATTATTCGATTACTATATGATTTATATGTTATATTTATTAACATTATCTCTATGATTACTAATATAGTTACTATTATTTTTTTGTTAATACTTTTCATTATTAATCATCTTACCCTTACTATAAGATAATTATATAATACCCCCCCCCGGTGTCAAGTTTTAAAAATTAAAACGTTGGTAAAAATTTGCAAATTAATTTAACTTAATTTTTGCAAAATAATTTATAATTCAAAAAGAAAGAGATTTATTCTCTTTCAGGGTTAAGTTTGTTCTATTTTATATCGTCTTCGTTGACGAATTAATTAACAAATGTTATTTTGGCATAACCATTTCCAGTATTGCCTTCCATTGTTCCTTCTCCATTATGGGTTGGCATTTCTTCACTTCCAGTTATCATTTCATAATCAGTAAATACTTTACCGCTATAATGTTCTGAAGTATCTAAATGACTTATATGATCTTCAGTAGAATTTTTATCTATTGCCTTACATCCTGGATAACCAGAAATAAAGGATGATCCACCGGCACCAGAACTAACTCCACCATCGATGTATGATCCGCCTCCACCACCATAGTAGCCAGCTCCTCCGCCGCCACCATGATCACCTTGGCAATGACCACCAATTCCAAATTTACCATCGATAGCACATCCCAATCCGCAAGCACCAATTCCTCCAGATTCTTGTGTGCCACCAGTTGCTAATTGGTGTGAAGTGGAATCCTTATTCAAAATACCATTTTCTCCGATTAAACCTCCGGCATAACCGCCAGATACTGTTAACCGCCAATTAGATGTGCCACCTCCAGCTCCTGCTACCATTATTCTGGATTTTAATGAATTAAAATCATTCCAAGAGCCATCTTCTGTTATTTCTAATCTTACATCCGTGGCTCCGCCACCGCCTCCACCAATTTGGTAAGCACGACCACCATAACCTCCACCATTATATCCGCCTAATGGTTGATAATTTCCATCTACTAATATTAGTTCAGAATAATTTTTACCCATTTCTCCAACGTAAATATATAACTTTTCATTCTTTTTTAAATTTATTATTCCTTTAGTATAAGCACCTTTTCCCCCATCTATATAATCACCAATTTTTTCATATCCATTAGTATCATCGCCAATTATATCATAATAAGCTCCTCCTCCACTAGCTCCCCATAATTCTATTTTATAGTTACCTGTTTTAGGAGCAATGAACATTTGATAATTTCCTGTATAGTTATATTCTTTTTCTGCTAAGAAAAAATATAATGTACAATATGCTGTGCTTTTACTTGTTAAAGTTAAACTATTATTTTCTGAATTATATTCTATAATATCATTATTTAATTTATTACCTTTTTCACTCATACATTTTGTGTTATCTAAATCTAAAATATAGCCTTTACCTGGCCATGATTCTTTTGTATATTCTTTATATTCTCCTATCCCATTTTCATCCCAATATATGGCAAAAGTATTTTTATTTATTTTATTATCTTTTACATTTACTTCATTTAAGTTTTTATTTTCGTTACTTTGATACATCATATATAATGAAAATATTTCTATTATTACTAGTACTCCTATAATTATCTTTTTCATCTTAACCCTTTCATTTATGTTGATAACTTTTATTTATTTTGCTTTTCTCTATTTTATAAGATAATTATATAATACCCCCCC
>CANQXT010000082.1 GCA_947627915.1 uncultured Bacilli bacterium | reverse complement strand
GCTCATATAAATTTTTATCAATCACATCTTTTTCATATAATAAATTATTTACAACATATTCTATTTTTAGCTTAATGTATCTATCTTGCATTTGCTGTCACCTATATATACTTATTTAAGAATAACTTGTACTATTACTAGCCTTAATTCCTTCTAATAAATATACATTAAATTACACAGAAAACTTCTACCATTATCTTAAAAATTTTTCAATTTTTAAGAGGTAAGAATTCGACACCTTTCGGTATCGCCTCCTTACCCCCCACACGGCAAAATGTCTTATCAAATTCTCAAAGCTGTTGGTACTCTATGTTTTTCATTTTTTCTAAATGTCTAATTTTTTCTATTTATTTTTCTTAAAAATTGGACATTTTTTGGTACTATGTTTTTTGGAATAAATTTACATTTTTTTGCGAACATTTGATTTGCTCTATAAATTTAAAAGTAAATTCTATAGAAAGACTAAGTGATTAAAATAATAAAAATTTTTTATATGTCAAAATTCGACAGTATTTTCTTATTTCGTATAATATAATTTTTTATTATATTTTGTATAAAGGATAAAACAAATGAGTAAATTATATGAAAATTATTTATTTTTAAAAAATAATGACAAAGATTCATCTAACACTTTATATTTATTTAAATCTGGAATATTTTTTATCTTCTTAGACGATGATGCAAGAAAAGCTTCTCATCTTCTTCATTTAAAATTAACTTGTCTGACAGATAAAATTGTTAAATGTGGATTTCCCATAAATGCATTAGAGAAATATAAAAAACTATTAAAACAAACTTCTTATAATACAAAAATTATAGATACTTCTACACATATATCTTATACCATGAAAAATTATAATATTGAAGATAATATACATGAATTATTATCAAGAATAGCTAATGTTAATTCTGATGAATTATCAATAAAAGAAGCTTATATGTTTATAGAAGAATTAAAATTGTTTGCAAAACACATATTAGAGAAGGATGATTAGTAATGAAAAGAAAAGGAAATTTGTATCAAAATATTTATAATTTTGATAATATTGTAAATGCATATAATGAAGTATGTAAAAATACTAAAAGTAAAAAAAAAGTTGCCAAACTTAAAGAATATAAGTGTATTTATATTTCAAGAATTTATAATATTTTAAAAGCAAAAAATTATATTCCTCGGAGATTATAATATTTTTACTATACATGAGCCAAAAGAACGAAGGATTGTAAGTCAAAATATGCAAGATAAAATTATTAATCATCTAATTGCTAGATATATTTTGTATCCAGCTATTTTACCATGCTTGCTAGATGTAAATGTTGCAAGTAGAAAGGGATTAGGAACACACCAAGGTCTTATATTAGCACAAAAATTTCACAATATCTGTAATATAAAATACACAAAATATTATATTTTAAAATGCGATATTAGTAAATTTTTTGCAAGCATTAATCATGATATACTAAAAGAAAAAATTAAAAAGAGAATTAAAGATAAAGATGCTTTAAAAATTATATTTGATATCATTGATATAGAAACAGTTGGCTTAAGTATCGGGGCAATGACTAGCCAAATACTTGCAATATTTTATTTAAATGATATGGATCATTTTATTAAAGAAGTATTAAAAATAAAATATTATGTTAGATATCAAGATGACTTTTTATTATTTCACGAATCAAAAGACTATCTAAAATATTGTTTAGAAGAAATTACAAAGTTTTTAGAAAATGAAAAGTTAATACTCAATAAAAAAACAAGAATATATAAAAATACTAATAATTTCATTTTTTTAGGAAGAGATGCTAGTGGAAGATATTCTAAATATAGGGATGTAAAACGAAAGATAAAAAAAAGAAAATATTTATATAATATAAAACAGATTACACTGTCTTCTTTTGTGAGTTCAATTATTTGTTACCAACATTTATTAAAAAAAGGTAATAACTTATAATTATTACCTTAAAAATAGTTCTAAAATATACTCCCCTTCGAATGTTACTACCTACTAACAAATATATTTATCTATTTTTAGTTTATCATTAGGGTTTATTCTAATGAAAGGACAATAGTTTGTTTCTATATTATCTCTTATACAATTTATAATTGCATAACCACAGTTTATAGAAGCTAAAGGACACGCACACCATTCGCATTGTCGTTGTTGTTGTTCACATTGCGGTTGTTAGGGTTCACATTATACACGTTGTTGCTGTTGTTGGCAGACGCAAGCCATACAACTATGCCCTATTATTTATACTGTTACTCCAGCCAGTTGCATATTTTATTATATCATCTATTCTTTTTCCAAATTTCATATATTTTTTATAATTTATTATTTCTTTATCGTAACATAAATTTAATAAAAAGTCTAAAACTTTAATTTTTGAATTTATTTTTTCTAATAATAACACTTTATTAATTACATCTTTTGTAATATTTGCATTATATGATAATTCTAGCAAATCATAACTAATATTTCTAATTCTATTTTTTATCTCTATATCTTTTTTAGGAAAATTTGTTAATTCCTTATCTATAGAAATAATTAATTCTCTTATGAAATTAATTACTTTGAATTTTTCTTCTTTCATTTATAATTATATTTTCTACCTTTGTTATTATATTTTTAAAATCTTTTTTATTTATATTGTCAAGCATAAATTTATTTACATTATCTATTCTAATTTTATAATTTACATATTTTTTTGCTTTTTCAAAATATCTGATATAATTATTTAAATTATTATTATCATATTTTAAATCTATATCATAGTTATTTCTTCTATCTAAAACCATATAATTAATTTTATTATTTTCTAATTTAGCGATAACCTTATTAAATGAAGTGCTAGGAAATCCACAAGTCTTTATCCCTTCTACTTCTTTTATGGCATATCCAAACAAATATGAAATTATATATGCATCTTTACCATATATATTATAAAATTTTCCAATCTTTATTAATATAACACTATCTGTATGTATCTCTTTTACAGTTTTCACAACAGTAATTATTCCCATTTACCACCTCTTAAAACGCGCGGAAGTCCCAGCAGACACGAGGCCTGCTCGGGACCAACTTTATTTAATATCCCACACATTATATGTGCATGGTGTTCCGATACGATCAGAATCACCGTCAATGTTTTCGACTGTTTTTTCGCCACTTTTTGACAACTGGACATCAGAGTCTAGAGTAATAAGGACACGCACGCCATACGCATAGTCGCGGCTGCCGTACACACGGCGGGCGTTAGGGAGCACATCATACACGTTGTAGCTGCTGTTGG
>CANQXT010000081.1 GCA_947627915.1 uncultured Bacilli bacterium | reverse complement strand
ATAATGGTACAGCTACTACAAAAGAAAAAGTAACAAAATCAGAAGCTATTAAAATGGCAATTGCAGCAACACTTAATGTTACAAGTCTAGATTTTACTATGATAGAGCCTGATGAAAAATATTTTAATAATGTTTGGATAAAATATGCAGTTGCTTCTGGTGTAGTAAATGAATATGAATTTACAGAAGATAATATTGATGATTCAGTTACATTTATTGATATGGTTTCTTATCTAGAACAAGCAAAAAGAGCTTTCTTATCAGAAGGATTGAAAACTAGTGTAGAGTTGCAATTTAAAGATAAAGACAAATATACTATTCAACAACAAACATATTTACAAGATTTGATAGAAACAGGAGTTATAGAAAATACAAATAAGAAACTAAAAGGAAATAGAAAATTGTGCAAAGGCGAAGTAAATGAATTAATTGTAAAATTTGCAGAAAAAAATAATACCATAACTTTGGAAGGAGATAAAATAAATATTAATCCAGATAAAGTTCCAAGTAATGCAAGTGAATATCCATATATTTTGTCTAACGTTGATAAAGATATTTATGAAAAAGATTTTATAGTATCTGATAGCAATTCCGAAGGTGTAAAAAGTCCAAAAGAAATTTATATAAAGAGAAAAGAATATTACAGTGCTGTAAAATCAAAAGTTGAAGATTATTATAATTTAATACTAAATATTGATTATCAAACTATAGATGCACAAAAGTTATATGAAGAAATTAATAAATTTACAGCATATGAAGTTGAACTAGATATTATACAAGAATATGTAAATTATGTAAAAGACAATAATATTAAAATTTCAGGTAGTGCAAAAGTTCAAATGCCAATAATTTATTATGATGGAGTATATTACAGAATACGTACAAAATTATCAGTAAATGTAGAAAATTCATTTGTACACGATAATTTGATTTTAGGTGATTTAACTTTAGAAGAAACTTATGAATATAAAGATGAAAATGCAATAGTAGTTGATACAACTC
This sequence comes from uncultured Bacilli bacterium, assembly GCA_947627915.1. Classification (GTDB taxonomy): domain Bacteria; phylum Bacillota_I; class Bacilli_A; order RF39; family UBA660; genus SIG200. The sequence goes on along the minus strand of CANQXT010000081.1, from coordinate 2,587 downwards.
TTACACCAGAAGTATTCTCAAATGGATGGAATATATACTTTTCACCTATATCATCAAACAAAAGATAAAAAATGATAAAATCCCAATTCAACATATAGTTGAACTGGGATTTTTGTAATTGTTCAATTAGTCCTTGTTAGATATTATTTTTTATTCATTCCAATCAAAACATACTACATGAGATGTTAAAGTAAGAGTATCATTTATTATATCGTTATGCATAGTAATTACCATATCAAACTCGCATATACTATCACATGTCACATCTAAAGACCAGTCTCCTAGATTATAAGTTATATTGGCATTATTAGTTTTATTTATAAATTCAATAGATTTAAATTTATAATCTGAACAATTTGAATCAAAAATTTCAAATTTAGAATTTATAATAACAAAAAAGCTTGTGGCAATATGTGGCTTTACAACTTCTGTAGTGGTTGTGGGCGCTGGTGTTGGCTTCACAGTAGTTGTGGTAGGTTTTGGAGTTGTGGTAACAGGCTTAGGAGTAGTGGTCGTTACTTTTGTTGTAGTTTGTTTTGGTGTTGTGGTTTGCTTAATTGTAGTAGTTGTAGTAGTTTTTTTACTAGATGAAGTAGGAGTCTCATTTTTTGTGGTTGTAAAAGATGATGTTGTTGTATTACTACTAATAGTAGATTGTGTGATTGGTTTAGCGGTTGTAGTAGAGTTATTACTATCAGTTTGATCAACATCTGAATCTTTAAGAGATTCTAATATAGTTGTTGTATTAATTAAACTGGAATCATTGTTACTTACAGAACTTAATGTATCATCCCGTGTACTAGTAGTTTTATCACTAGTACCACAAGAAGTAAAAAAACACATAATGGAAGTAACCATTAACAAAGAAATACTTTTTTTTAATAATTTAATCATAAGTCATTCTCCTTTTTTAATCAAAATATGGTTGATACCTAATTTTAGACATTATATCATATTTTTTATTTTTAGTCAAAAAATAAAGAAAAATCTTTATTATTTATTGAAAAAACATTATTTATATGATAAATTGTTTATGTACGGAGGTATGATATGAAAACAAAGGCAAAGTTTATAATTTTATTATTAGTTTTTATGATTTTAAAATTAGATAATGTAAAGGCATATAATTTAGTATTTGAAGCTGAACCAGAAGAGGGAAATGAAAAATTAAAGCCTTGCACAATAACTTTAATTGCAGGTGCATATACAGGTGAAAGCAATCATGATTGGCAACCAGATTCATATAGTTCAGAACTAAATACTTATACATATTCTACTAAAGCAGTACAATTTTATGAATATAATGGAATGTATACAAATTTAGGTACTAATTATTATAGATATGACCCTGGAAATGCTGTAAAAGTTTCATATCTTTCTATGCCAAATGGAATATCAACTTTAACTTCTGCTAATATTGAAAAAGCTGCTTTTGGTAAAGAAAATTATGCTTATATAAAAAAGAATGATGGAACACAGCTACCTAGTGTAATTTCTCAAATTCCTGCAACTGCGTATGTATATAAGTCAAAAGTAGTTCAGCCAACTGAATATTTTCAATGGAGATTTTCAAGCCAGCATTTAATGCAAATATATAATGAAGTACTAGGAGGGGGCAGTCCTGCTTCTAAAGTAGAAAAGTATAGTGATCTTACACCTACAGCTAAAGATAAGTTAAAATCATCTCAAAAATTAAGATTTTCTACTATTGGTGAAACTGCAAAAACAAGTTATCCGGAGTATAAGGCAGAAAAAGGTAATAATAATTATAATAAGTTTATGGATACAGCATGGAAATTTTATGCAGTAACTTATCCTCGTGATGTAGGTGAAGCTGATAATGATATTAATAATCATAATTGGCTTCCAAGAAATAGGGGATGTTATGATGATGCAGTTAATGTATGTAATCAAGGAAGGTATAATGCCGATTATGTAGGAACTGCTATAGACTCAACAGTTAATGAGTATGATAATATAATTGTATTTCCTAAATTAATACAAAATGATACGCAAATATACGTTAGACACGTAGAAGTCGATGAAGATGGAAACGTTATAAGAACATTGCCTGATATATTGACTAGTGGTACTACACAATCAAGTAAATCTACTTATAGTGGAGTAGATTATACAGAACATTATTCAATAGATTCTGATAAAACAGTAACATATAATGGACAATATTTAACTAGTGGAGATAAAGTTTATGAATTTGTAAGTTCTAAGTCTGTAAAAAAAGCCAATGAATCAGATGCATTTAAAGAAATACAAAAATCAACTGGTAGAGTTTCAAATAGTAGTTATACTGTAAAAATAGGAGATACAACTGAATATGCATTTGTAGAATTTTATTATAAAGAAGTTCCAACTTATGAAAAAGACTATCCTGTTAATACTGAAGCAGGTGCTTATACAACTTTAAGCCTTAATGGATTGATTACTAATGGAAATAGTAATATTACAGTGGATCCGCCAACATCATCATCAAATACATTTTGTACTACTGGAGATGGGGATGAAGATAAATCTGTTTTATATGTTCCAGCTAGTGAAAAGGTTAAATTAAATGTTGAGGCACAAAAAT
>CANQXT010000080.1 GCA_947627915.1 uncultured Bacilli bacterium | reverse complement strand
GAAAATTAACTTTTACTTTACTCATTTACTACTTCATTCTTTCTAATTTTTATTATATCAACAAAACTTTCTAATCTTGTTTCTAAACCAGCTGTTCCCTCTTGACCATCAAGTGTTAAATTAATTATTGGTTTACCTTTGAATCTTCTAATAATCATTTCATTAACAAGTGAATCTGTTCCACAAGGAAAAGATGATGCTAAAATTATGCCATCAACTTTATCTTTATAAATGTCTATTGCTCCCACTAATTCTTTATTAAAAGTCCAAGGCAAAGTTTTACTAATTTTTTTTGCTCTATCTCTAGCTTGTTTTTCATCAACTACACAGGCAAGTATTGGTTCACATCCAAGTTCTTTTAAAGTATTTGTGATAGGTTTTCCAACATATTCATCATAAATATTATAAGGATGAGATACAATAAGTATTTTAGGATTATCACTTTTAAATAAATTATTTTGATTATTAAGTTCAATCATTTTTGCTGTTTTCTCTGCTTGTTTTGCAATATAATATGCTTTCATTATTTGCACTTTTTTCTTACCTAAAAATTTACCCATTTTAAGAAATGCTTTAAGTTCAGTATCTTTATTTATAACATCAATACTATAATATAATATTTTTAAATTCTTTTCTCTATAAGTATTGTTAATAACATCATAAATAGCTTGAAACTTCGAACAAACTGTATCTTTATGACTACCAAGAGTGGCTACTCTTGGAATAAAAATATAATCACATTTATCTATTAAATAATCAACATGGCCTGTATAAATCTTACTAGATAGGCAAGATTCATCAATTGCATGCATTGTCCCTCTTTTTAAAATATCTTTATTAGTTTCTGGACTAACAATATATTCAATACCTAACTCTTCAAAAAAAGTTTCCCATAAAACATGATATTTATAATACAAAAATGCTCTTGGAATACCTATTTTCATAAATATTTGTCACCTCTTAAATGTACTATTAATATAATAACATATTTTTAAGATAACTTGTAGATTATTGAGAAAATAATTACTTTTGTATTATTTTGACATCATTTGTCGAAAGTATTGCAAATAAAAAATTTATCTTTATAATAGAAAAATTGTTACCGGTTAGTGGCGCCGCTTTTACACAACTTAAGTAACATTCAACTTGTTTTTAACAGGGGGTTTTGGTGAAAAAGAAGTGTAGGAGTTATGAGAAAAGATACAATGCTTATTATCGTAATAATTATACTAGCTTTAATCATATTAAAGTTAGTATAAAAAATAAAACGCTAACCTTTTAGGTGTAGCGTCTGAAATATACAGGTGCTACCTAACTCGGTAACACTTTCTATTTATATTATATAATATTTTTTTGTTTTTACAATAAATTTTTAACATTAATTTACTATTTTTATTTTAAAATTTTACACAAATTTGATTGTAATCCATTACTATTGCAATCATAATAAACGATAATTATTTTACTTTTTAATATTGATATATTAATAATAGTTATTTTATTTAAATATATTCTATAGGTACCATATAATTATTATCATCATATGCTACTATATCTTTTGTCATACACAATACTATTCCACTACCTTTTTGCGTTTCAAAATTATTTACAACATCAAAATTTTTAATAGCGTCTTTACCTGGATTAGCACTTTTTTTAATTTCTATAGGATAAATAATATTATTATAATTTATGAGTAAATCTATTTCTTTTTGATTGTTGTCTCTATAATAATATAAATGTTTTCTTGCATCCTTTCCGTGATTAACAAAAGATTTAATTATTTCATTAACAATATAAGTTTCAAATATTGCTCCACTATAAGCACTTTTTTCTAAAGTTACATAGTCAACATAACCGGCTAAATAACAAGCAAGACCCGTATCTGTAAAATATATTTTTTCTCTTTTTACGGCTCTACCAACACTATTATTCATATATGGTTGCAATAAATAAACTATACCGGTATTTTTTAGGATTGATAACCATGCACTAGCAGTTTTATTATCTATTCCGACTTCCGATGCAACTGATGTAGCAATAAATTCTTGCCCAGTTCTAGCAGCCAGAGAAGAAACAAATTTAATAAATTTATTTTCATCTTTTATATTTATTATTTTTCTTATATCTTTTTCTATATAAGTTCTAAAGTAATCACTATAATATTGTTCTATTTCTTTTTCATTAGTGTATAATTCAGGATATGAACCTTTAAATATTTTTTTATATAAATCAAGTATTGATTTATACTCTGTTTTTTCTCTTTTTTTAATATTTTCAATATCTGGTATAAATAATTCATCTTCTTTTTTTTCAATTTCTCTTTCTGATAATCCATATAAATCAAGAATGCCAACTCTTCCCGCTAATGATTCAGATATTTCTTTCATTGTTTCAAAAATTTGACTACCAGTTAAAAAATATAAAGTTTCAATTTGCTTTTTTTCACCAAATATAATTTTTTCATTATCATTATCTACTATCATTTTTATATAAGATAGTAATTCTGGAGCATATTGAAACTCATCAATTATTAATGGTGTTTCGTGAGTTCTTAAAAATAATTCCGGGTCATTTTTGGCTTGATTTCTAAGCATTAAGTCATCCAATGTTACTTTATTAATTTTTTTATCTAAAGTTCTTGATATATAATTTAATAAAGTACTTTTACCTACTTGCCTTGGTCCAGTTATCATAATAACTTGATATTTATCAATCATAGATATTAATTTTTCTTCCATAGTTCTTGAAATATATGTCATTTTATCACCTATAATAATAATATCAAAGTTAATTTTAAATGTCAACAAAATTGGAATTCAATTCCAATTTTGTATAAAATTATAAATTTTTTTAATATCCAAAATACTTTTTACCAATTATTTCATTACCTTTATTATAATCTTTATGAATAAAAATATATTTTGTATCTCCTAAATAAATTATTTTGCTATCAATATCTTTAATATTTACATCAAAATCAACTTTTTCTTTAAGATATTTATCTTCTACATAAAATGAATAAATATCATCCGTTAATTTTATATCTTGCATATCTCCTGTAGCATAACCTTCAGAGGCAAACCATCCAGAAGCAAAATATTTCTTATTATCTATAATTTCAAAATTTAACATAGCATTATTTTTTTCATTATACCATACACCTTGTAATTGATTAAATACTTCTTCTAATTTAGCTTCTTTTTGCTCTTCTAATAATTCTTTAACATCTTCTAACTTTTTATTAACATTTTTTTCTACTTCTGGTGTTACTACTTCTTCTTGAGGTAAAAATTCATCAACTGATTCTTCTATTTTTTCTTTTAAATCGCTTTCACTACCATTGGGATCAAATTCAATAAAACCATCATCTTTAATTTCAGGTTCAATAAATTTTCCTTCATAATCTTCTAAAGTTCCATCTTCTAATTTTGGAAAAGTATATTCTGGTTCTTGATTTTCTTCTTCACTATCTTTATTTTCGATTTGTTTATCTAGCGAATCATAACTTTCTTCTGTATCTTTAATGCTATGAATATAGTAATTATATTCATTTTTCTCAATATTAAATAATAATTCTAAAGTTGTTGGTTGTTCATAAACATAAGCATTTACTTTATTTTCTTCAATAAAATA
>CANQXT010000079.1 GCA_947627915.1 uncultured Bacilli bacterium | reverse complement strand
AATATATTGTTTCACAGCACCATCCAATAATGCTGTAAATGATGAAATATAGGAATAAAATATTAAAGTCAAACATATAAATATCACCGAATACAATTATACAACTAATGTAGAAATTTGTCAAAAATAAGTGGTAATTAAATTACCACTTAAAAGATATTAATTATAAGAATATTTGTAGCAAGACTGTACAAAAATTTTATAATCATCATAGTCCACATTAGGAATAGGAATAAAAGCATTATCTATTTCTTCATTTTCGCTTATATTACGTAAATTAGTCCAAGTTGTTGCTACTGGAGAATTGTCTTTATATAAGACTAGTATTAAATCTGCTATATTAATTTTACTGTCTGATGTATTCTTTATTTTATTTTTCATTATTAATAAATTATCTTCATTTGTTACATTTAAATCAGAATAAGATAATTTATCATTCATTGCTACAAAGTATTTATTTGTAGTATCAGATTCTACAGCAAAGTTTATATCGACAATGCAATCCCCAAAATCCTGAATTTTTTTGTTTTCATCATAACAATATAATTCTACTGCTACAGTTTGACCTGCTGGTATAAAGTATAAATATGTTGAGCTATCAGTTGTCATAGGTTTTTCATTATTATCATAAAAGAATCCCATTACATTGATATCATATACAGTCTGGTCATTATTATTTGTTAGTAGTATAAGTTCCTTATTGTCAATTTTAAATTTTTCTATTTTTATATTATTTTTTATTATCTCATTATCTGTAGTTAAAATTTTGTCTGAATTTAATTTATTAGTAAATAAGTTACTAATTGGTGTGTATAAAATATAAGTAAGAAGGACTATAATTATTAAAATTAAAATTACAGATAATCCATTAAATAATTTTGTATTATTTGGCTTATTTTCATTCATATAATTTACCCCCATCTATTTTTTCTTTTTATTATATTTAGTAATATTTCAAATATTATAATTATCGCAGCAAGTGCAATTAGTCCGTATTCACTAACATATTCCTTTATACCATAATATATTTGTCCATTATCAGTAAGATTAAATATAGATTGATCATATCGTACACTTACATTAAATTTTCGTAAATTTGAATATTTTCTTTCCCAAATAAGATACTTGTCATTTTCAACTCCAAGACCTTTAAAAGTAACATTTTTCTTTATCCATTGGACTTTTATTTTATCCATAGAAAAATCTTTTAATTCGCCAAAAGTTACTTTATAAATGCATGAATTATTGCTTTTTTTGTATACATGAGCTTGTAATAGTGAAAAGTTTAAGTTCAAAGTATCACCACTTTTATATGATCTTGATAATTTTATAGTTGTATAATCTCCTGTTTCATCAGGAGTTATAGATGAAATCTTCGAATCTTTATTTTGTACTAAGTAAGAATTGTTTGGAAGTTTTATCTGTATCTCATTTAAATTATCACTTTCCACTTTAATTTCTAAATTGTATACCAAATTTAGCAATCCATTTGCATTTGGAGAAACAGTAACATAATATTTATTTACTGCTCCATTAGAAGCAGCGTATATATTACTCTTCATTATTATTTCTAATATTATGGTAGAGAATATTGCTATAATAAAACGTTTAAATGATTTTAATTTCATTTTTTATTCTCCTTATTTTTCGTCTATTTCAAAGAAATTCTTTAAAGTTTCAAAATCTAAAGTATATCCTGATTTAAATGTGCTAAATTCATATTTTAAAATTGCATCATCTTTATCTAAAGGATATAGAGCAATGATTTTATTCAAATTTTTTACTCCATCATATTCATCATATGAATATTTTACATCAAAATACTTCAATTCTTTATTATTTACATTTATAGTTTGTACATCAGAAATATCTAAAGTATTATAAGAAGTTTTATCTTTTAAATTTTGAATTTCATCTTGTAGAACTTGATCTAAAGTTTTATAACTTTTGTAAGTTTCTCCATCACTATTTGTAGGGTAGTAAGTTAAACTATCTTTGTTAAGGTATGTAACTTTAGCATCTGTATATTGATTAGAAGTATTATCTAAATAAGCATATTTATAACTGTAATATTTTTTATCAATTATATTACCTACTTCATTTGAATTGTCATCAAAAGTTGCATAACGATAAAATCCATTTGGAATTTTAAAACTTATATTTTGATTTTCAATATCAATCTTTTGAGATGTAGGCATCTTTTCTACATTTGCCAGAATTTCTGAAATATATGAAAGAGCAGTTGAAGTATTTGTATCAGAAATATTTCCTAAAAAACTCCATACGTCATTTTCTGATTTTTGAGTGTACCCAGCTATATATTTATCTGTAGAATTTTGGTACTCAAAATAAAGCAACTTAATATTGTTAATTGTAGTTTCAGATATTGGCTTTGTAATCTCATAACCTGAGTTTTTAACTGAGTCAGTTAAGCTATCCTTTATTTTTACTCTTTCTTCATAACTTTTCTCTCTAGTAAATATTTTAAAAACAAAATTCTTATCTTTTTCTATAGTTAGCTCGTCTTTAGCTTGATCTATGTAAAGATTATAAGAAGAATCATATTTAAAAATATAGTCAGAGAAATATTTAATATTTTCAGGCTCTTCATTAGATTCAACTTTAGAATTATTAGTAAATATATAATAAGTTAAAACTATGGCTACTAAGACCAAAATAATTATTATTAAAGATAAAATAACCTTTTTTTTCATATTGACCTCCTAAGGAGATAATATCATAAAAAAAAACAAATAACAACATAAATTTACATTTATTTATTTATTTATTTTTTAGTTACTATTGTATTTTATGAAAAATATGATAAATTCTAATAATTTGTTGATATTTGAATTAATCATCAAAGAGAGAAAAATTTATATAACTACGACGTCTGTTACAATGAGGCTTTTGTTATAATTTTTATAGAAAATTATATACAAAATTAATCAGAATTAAATTGGTTGATTTTAAAAAATCATACTAAATTTATAATGAAAGATTGATGTTTAAAAGGAATATTATGAAACATTTTTACAAAAGAATTTGCATTATTGATAATATTGTAGTTGATAAAGTAAAAATGTAATAGATATAACTAAGAATATAGATTTGAAGAATAAATTAAAATAGGATGTATGTATACTAACTTAAAATATAATAAGGACATGTATACAGTATATTTGATAAAAGATTAAAAGAAATTGACAAGGAATATTTGACAAACTATGTAAACATAAGAAAATATTCTAATATGAATTTAATAGAAAAAGAAAAACCTGCATCACCGAAGCGATACAGGAAAAAGAATTTTTTTCTGGGGACTTACCAAGCCCCCAGAACTAACGTTTTCCCCACTCTGACTTTGTTGTCAGAGAAGAATATATAAACGGGGTCCTCACGAGGTATATGTACCTCGTAAACAGTATGATTGTCTTCGCGTGCGCCTGCAGAAGCTGCAAGCATGTACTCTAGACATTGTGCAAGGTCCATTTCCCTGTCAATCTCAAATACAGGATCTCCAACTAGTGCGGTCCTATATCTGTAGAAAGTTACCTTGGCACCTCTTGTGATAGATACCATTATGTTAATCATTTTTTCATTCATATTAAAGCCTCCCAAAATTATTTTAGACTTTTAAATTTAACTACTTATATTATATCATAATTGACATAAAAATTCAAGGGCTAAAAACTGTTTTTTATTTATTTAGAACTCTTTTTTTTAATAATCATAATATATAAAGAGAGGAGGAAGCTATGAAAATACTAGTATATAACAATGGCACAAATAAAATGGAAAC
>CANQXT010000078.1 GCA_947627915.1 uncultured Bacilli bacterium | reverse complement strand
TCAATGTTTTTCGACAATTACATTGTATCAGATTACATGTCTTTTTTGTTAAATAAAAAGTAGTGTTAGTTTTCTCTCACCAACACTATTTATAATACAACCAATATGAAAAGAGCAATTAGCTCTTTTTCTTTGGTTAAAATTTATGATATAATTTCTAAACAGAGAAGTGATGAAAATGATTTATTTAGATTATAGTGCTACTACACCAGTAAACAAGGATGTTTTAAATACTTTTAATGAAGTAGTAAATAATTTTGTTGGCAATGCTAATTCTTTGCATAAATTAGGGATAAATGCTAACAAATTAATTGAAAGTGCAACTGAACAAATAAAAGATTTATTAAATATTCAAGATAAAGAAATAATATATACTAGTTCATCTAGTGAAGCAATTAATTTAGCTATTAAAGGTATAGCTTTTAAATATCAAAATAGAGGTAAACATATTATAACTACGCACTTTGAACATTCTTCTGTATATGGCACTTTAGATTATTTAAAAACATTAGGTTATGAAATATCTTATGTAGATAGTGATCAATTTGGTTTAGTAGATTTAGATAATTTAAAAGAATTAATAAGAGATGATACTATTTTAGTAGTAGTAAATGCTATTAATAGTGAAATTGGTATAAAACAACCTATAGAAGAAATAGGTAATATAATAAATAATTATAAAGCATTTTATATGGTTGATTTAACTCAAAGTATAGGAAAAGTAAATATAGATTTAGAAACAATAGATTTAGGTATATTTTCATCTCATAAAATATATGGCTTAAAAGGAATAGCCTGTCTTTTTAAAAATAAAAATATTTTATTAGAGCCTTTAATTCATGGTGGTAAATCTACAACTATTTATAGAAGTGGTACTCCTAATCATCCTTTAATTGCATCTTTTGCTAAGTCTTTACGTTTATCTTTAGAAAACTTAGATGAAAAATATAATTATGTAAAAGATTTAAATAATTATTTAAAAGATAATTTAAAAGAATATCAAGATATTTATCTAAATAGTAATGATAATTGTATTCCTCATATTTTAAATATTAGTGTAGTAGGTATAAAGTCAGAAACTATGATGCATGCTTTAGAAGAAGAAGATATTTATATTTCGACTAAGTCAGCTTGTAGTGATATTAATTCTAAAAGTGAAAGCGTTTATTATTTAACAAATGATATAGAAAGGGCTAAATCAAGTATTAGAATTAGTATATCTTATTTAACTACGAAGAACGAAATAGATAAATTTTTAGAAGTATTTAAGGATAAATATAACAAATTAAAGATGAACTAACCATCTTTTTTTTCTTTTTCTAGTTGTTTTAACTTGGCACAATATTATATGCAACATATTTTATAATGGGAGGGAAAAATGAATAACGTAGAAAGAGCAAGATGTATTATTCAAGAATTTAACAAGAATTATCGTCCAAGTCCTTGTTGTTGCATCTCTCAACCTAATGTTGTTCCAGGTAATATGACATTACAAATTGGTACTGTAACTACCGGAGCTCCAGGTACGGCTGCAGCAGCTAGTATAACTGGTACGGCTCCAAATTTCTTTTTAAATTTAACTATTCCGCAAGGAATTACTGGTCCAACTGGACCACAAGGAGAGGTAGGCCCAACAGGCCCAACAGGTCTTCAAGGTGAAACAGGTATAACTGGCCCAACAGGTCCTCAAGGTGAAACAGGTATAACTGGCCCAACAGGTCCTCAAGGTGAAACAGGTATAACTGGCCCAACAGGTCCACAAGGTGAAGTAGGTCCAACTGGCCCAACAGGTCCACAAGGTGAAGTAGGTCCAACTGGTCCAACAGGTCCTCAAGGTGAAGAAGGTCCAACTGGTCCAACAGGTCCACAAGGTGAAGAGGGTCCAACAGGTCCGACAGGTCCAGCCGCAGCAGCATAAACTAATATAATTTGATAAGAATTTGTAGTTAAAAAGCCTTCGGGCTTTTTTTGCTTTAATTTACACTTCTATGTAAAGTCAAAAAAAATTTTTTATTCATTCTTGATTTTCGGGGGGGGTATTATAAAATGATCTTATAGTAAAGAAGGAGTATAGTTATGGAAAATGAAAATACTAATGAAAAGAAAAAACAAATAAGACTCGCAATAATAGGAGTAGTAGCATTACTATTGTTAACACTGGGAGCCACCTATGCATTCTTTTTAATAAATACAGATAATAATACAAGTAAATCAAATATTAAAGGAGATATAAGTAAAGCCGGAGTAGCAACATTAGTACCAGGAACAAGTAATCTACATATTAATTTAAAAGCAGAAGATATGGCAGAAGCAAATCAAGGAACAGAATATTATGGCGATGAATTAGAAAGTAATCCATATGTATTAAGTGAAGAAGAAGGAACACATACAATAAGTCAAGTCCAAATAACTGATGGAGAAGAAACAACAAAATATAGTTGTACAGCGAAAGTAGTAGTAACCATGGAAATAGCAGAAGAAGACAATATGGGAAGTGTCTTAGAACCGGGAGATTTAATATTACAATTTAAAGGTAATTTAATAAGTGATAAATTAGACTTAAGTGATATAAGTGAAGTAAGAACAAAAGAATATAATATAAATTTTAAATTAACAGGAAATACAACTGAAGATATACAAGCATATATTAAATTAATAAATAGAAAAGAAGAACAAAATTATTTAGCCGGTAAAAATTTAAAAGTAGATATAAATACAACCGAGTTAAGTTGTGATATATATCAAGAAAATAAAAATGTTGCTTATGTAAGAGAGAAAACAGATTGTTTAACAGACGAATTAATAAATGGATTATATAGATGTCAAGGAAATTCAATAGTAACAAATGTAAAAACAAGTGAATCATATGGACATTTTAGGGTAGTTTCACTAGATAAAACAGATACAGTAAATAATAATTATATTTGTTTAGGAAGTGATTGTTCAAGCGAAGAAAGTGCTGATATGTACAGAATAATAGGAGTAACCGAAGATGGAAAAATGAAAGTAATAAAAAATACCCCAGCAAATGATAATATTGCATGGAATAGTGATTTTGCAAGTGATATACAATGGTCAGAAAGTGATATATATAGATATTTAAATAACGATTTTTATCAAACGTTACCGGTAGAATTAAAAGAAAAAATAGTAAATTCAAAATGGTATTATGGTGATGTCATTGATCCAGTTGATAATGAAGAAAATCAAAACATATTTACACCAGAAGAATTAACAAAATATAAAGAATTAGATGGTGCAATACTTGGAAATGACGGTAGTGAATTAACTGATGATCAAAAACGAGACAAAATAAAAGAAGTAACAAAGATGTATTCAGAAGCCTTAGTAAAAAGAGAAAACAAATTAAACGATAATAAAGACGCCAATATAGGATTAATGAATATAACCGATTATTGTAGTAGTTTTCAAAGTAATAGTATATATAATTGTTATACATCAAGCTATGCATCTGGTTTAGATGAAGTCAAAAATGAAGATATTGGAGCAACATGGTTAACATCCAAAAATGATTGGCATTATGATTGGCTATTGTCACGCGGTCCATTCGACGGCAGTTATCACTATGCTTGGCATGTGAGTGTGAGTGGCGATATCAGATGGTACGATGTGGACGATGATTCTGCGGCGCGTCCAGTCTTTTTCCTAACAAGTGATATAGAACTATCTGGTGAAGGAACAATAGAAAATCCATTTAGAGTAGCTGGTATTGAATAATAAAATATAAGAGAGGTCCCATTAACCTAACTGTGTCTAATGAGTAAATGATGTAAAAAATACATCAAACATATTGATTAATATTATAGG
>CANQXT010000077.1 GCA_947627915.1 uncultured Bacilli bacterium | reverse complement strand
TAAAAAAGATATAAAATAAATATTCGCACATTTTATAAAAAAGAAAACTATGTTATAATTATACCAGTGAACGAATGTGGTCAATGTCCACAAATAGTCCACAGTAGATAAATACTATAAGTACAGATAATATTATAAATACGATAAATACAGATGATACCTAATACCAAAAAACAATAAATACAAATAGTACTATAAATACAATAAATAACATAAATATAGGAATGTTCAATTCTTGTGGGTCTGGTAAGAAATACAAAAATTGCTGTGGTAAGTAGTAGGTTTTATAAGAGTTTGCAAGGAATTACAAATTCTAAGAAAGCAAAAAGTAGATATAAAAGTTGAAATTTTTCCTCTTTTTTTCCTCATTTTTTTGAAAATGAGGAAAAATAGCTCTTAATTTTTAGCTAAATTAAAATTTAATGAGGCAAAAAAACAGAAAAAATTTAAAATATTATATAAGTGGGGCTGATTTTATGAATATAAATGATTTTTTTGAGAAATTAACATCTAATTTTGGATTAGGTAAAATAATAAATAAGCCATCAAGAGTTAGTGGTGGCTTAACTCATAAAATGTATAAGATAACGACTGATAAATCTAAAAATATAATAAAATTACTAAACCCAAATATAATGAAGAGGCCATCAGCATTAGGAAATTTTGAGAATGCCGATAAATATGAAGAAATATTAAAAGCAAATAATATTGATGCAATATATTCTTTAAAATTTAATGGTAAAAAGCTACAAATTCAGGATAATCAATATTTTTATGTCTATGATTGGTATGATGGAAAGTCACTTAAGGATTGTGAAATAAAAAAAGGAAACTGTGAAAAAATAGGAAGAGTATTATCAGAAATTCATAATATTACATTAAAAGAAGATACTTGGAGAGAAAAAACTAAAAATATTAATTGGCAATATTATATTGATTTAGCTAAGGATAAAAAATCACCAATTTACGATATGTTATTTGATAAGATAGATATATTAAATGATAGTATGAATAAAGGAAATGAAGTAGTAGATAAGTTGCCTAATTATATTGCAGTTTGTCATAATGATTTAGATAGTAAAAATGTTTTGTGGTTGAATGATAATTTTAAAATCATTGATTTAGAATGCTTAGGATATTCTAATCCATATTTAGAATTGTTTACATTAGCGCTATGTTGGTCAGGTTATGAATCCTATAATGTTAATTTTGAATTATTCAAAGTATTTATAAATAGTTATTTTGAAAATTCAAAATTGAGCAAAAATGTTAATTGGGAAGCTTTATATTATGCTAATAATGGTAGATTAGAATGGCTAGAATATAATATAAAAAGATCTTTAATGTTAGAAACAGATTCACTGGAAGAACAGCAATTAGGTATTAGTGAAGTTAAAGAAACAATTGATCATATTATTTATTATCATTCATTAAAGGATGAGATACTTAAAAATTGTACATAATGAATAATAAACAATTGTTGAAATTTTCCTCATTTTGTGAATAATGATAATACGGATAATACTCATAATATTAAATATACTGATGTTCCATTGACCGTATTTTCAAAAAATAACAATGATACTATAAATACCATAAATAATGATAATATGAGATTGCACTGAGCATGTGGAAATGGTCGCAAGTATAAAAACTGTTGTGGTAAATAAACTCGTAAACCCTTATAAAATAGAGGAATAGCGAGTTTTTGGCTCAATTATTGATAAAATAATGTTGAAAAAACATGAGTTAGCGTTGTATACTTAAATAGTAGTTGTACAAAATAAATGATTTAATTTATTTTAAATAGAGGGGGAAAATAAATGAAAAAAGATTTAATGACAACAGAAATAATTGTTAAAGAAAATAAAATTGGAATAATGCGAGTTGGAAATGTTAATTATATTTCTTTAACTGATTTAGCACGATATAAAGATAAAGAGAGAACGGACTATATAATTCAAAACTGGATGAGAAATACAAATACAATTCTTTTTTTAGGAACTTGGGAATATTTAAATAATCCAAATTTTAATTCCATCGAATTCGATGGGTTTAAAAATGAGTCAGGAACAAATGCTTTTGTAATGACACCAAAAAAGTGGATTGTAGCAACAAATGCTATTGGTGTAATTTCAAAACAGGGAAGATATAATAGTGGCACTTTTGCTCATCCAGATATAGCTTTTGAATTTGCCAGTTGGTTATCACCTGAATTTAAATTATATTTAATAACGGAATTCGAAAGATTAAAAACTAATGAAGCATATCAATATAAAGTTGAGTGGAGTGCTACTAGACTTTTATCGAAAGTTAATTATGTAGTTCATACGGATGCAATAAAAAAATGCATAGTTCCAACTTTAACTGAAAAACAAAAACAGTTTATTTATGCTGAAGAAGCCGATGTATTAAATGTTGCGTTATTTGGAATGACTGCAAAAGAATGGCGAGAAAGTAATCCAGAACTTGCAGAAAAGGGAAATATAAGAGACTATACTGATCTATTACATTTAGTAATACTCAATAATTTACAAAATACGAATGCAGAATTAATTGAAGAAAAAGTCCCTCAAAGAGAAAGACTTATTAGATTAAACAATTCAGCAAGAAGACAAATGGAAGCATTAAAAGATAGCAAGAGTCTTAAAGATTTAGAATTGCTACAACAACAAGTTAACGAGAATAAGTTGATTGAATAATAAAAAATATATAATTAAGTTGGTAAATTAATGTTGTAAATTCTCTCATTTTTTACTCATTTTGTGAATAATGATTACTCATAATATTATATATATTAATATTACGTAGCTCGTACTTTCAATAAATAATAATACTAAGTTTGTGAAAGTGAAAAAAGTAGAATAATTGTTGTGGAAAATGAGATAAAAAGAGCTTTAGAAAATATTAATTAATAAAAATTAGATAAAATTTCGAACATGTCAGAATTTCCGACATGTTCGAAAAGAAGAAAATAGAGAGGTATCACGGGAAATTCTGTTTTATAATTTAGATATGATTTGAAATTAAAGGAAATGTTAACGAATAAAACTGTTAACATTTTATTTTTTTGAGGAAGAATAAATATGTGTTCCTTTTAACATACATATATGATATAAATGTATGTAGAAAGAAACAAGTGAAGATGAATAAATGAGTAAAAATGTTAAATAAATTAATATAATTGTTTAGAACTATAAATAATTGTATAATATAAATATAAAAAGGAGGATTTGGTTTAAATATGAGTGAAAAATTAATTGGAAATGAAAAAAATTTTTTGTTTTATAATGATGAAGAAGGAAATACTAAAGTAGAAGTATTACTTGAAAATGAAGATGTATGGTTAAGTACTGATGCTTTAGCAGCTTTATTTAATATTGATAGAAGTGGCATTGTTAGACATATCAATAATATTTATAAAGATGAAGAATTAAATGAATATAGCACATGTGCAAAAATTGCACATGTGGGTAATGATGGAAAACAAACTTATAATACAAAATATTATAATTTAGATATGATTATTTCTATAGGATTTAGAGTTAATTCTAAAAAAGCAATTAAATTTAGAACTTGGGCAAATAAAATAATTAAGGATTATATGATTCAAGGTTTTGTATTAAATGATGAAAGATTTACGAAAGCAAGTAAGAAAGATCAAGAATATTTTCAAAGATTGCTTGATAGAATTAAATTAATTCGTACAAGTGAAAGAATGTTTTATCAAAAAATTACAGACATTTTTTCAGAATGCTCAATTGATTATGATAAAAATAGTGAAACAGCACTTGAATTTTATAAGTCGATTCAAAATAAATTTCATTTTGCTATAACTGGGCTAATTGCTTACATTTGACACAAAATAAAGAAATTGAAGATTTGCTTTATTTTAAAGGAATTATAAATAAATA
>CANQXT010000076.1 GCA_947627915.1 uncultured Bacilli bacterium | reverse complement strand
CCTTTTCATTCTTTTTTATAGTGTCCCTAAAAATTCTTCGTTTTTTGTAAATTTACGTATACTTTTTCAGCAGTCTCTGTTGACTCTCGGGGGGGGTATATTATAATAATCTTATAATAGAAGAGGTTATTATATGAAGAAAGTAAATGATAAATATATAATAATATTGTTAATGATAACTTTGTTATCATTAACATACGGTATAAAGTATATAAGTAAATCTAAATATGAAGAGTTACCAGAAGTAAAACTAAAAGAAAAAAGTGATAAAAATAAATCATTTGCCATAATGGTGCAAAATGAAGATGGTGATGGCTATAGTAAATATCAAGAAAATAGTTGGCCAAGTTCGGGATACAAATTTAAAGAAGCAAAATGTGTAGATAATAATGGAAATTTAGTAAATGATGTAGTTAGTTTTGAAAGTGGTAAAGTCACAATAAAAACTGATAGAACAATATATTGCACATTATATTTTGATGTTTTATTTAATGGAAAAGGAACAAAAGAAAATCCATATAAAATAAATTATATAGAGGATTTGGTAGACTTACAAATAGCAGTTAATAATGGTGAAACATATATAGGAAAATATTTTACTTTAGAAAAAAGTTTAGATTTTAATGAAGAAAGTGATTATCAAAATTATCAAAGCGAAGAATATGGCGATATAAATGGAGTAGATGGAATAGAAGGGATAAAAGAAGAACTTACAAATACAGAAGGAAGAGGATTTATTCCGATAGGATTTGATAAACTTCAAGATACTAAAATATATTTTAGTGGTATATTTAATGGAAATAATAATTCAATAAATAATTTATATATAAAAGAATTAAGTGCAGAGCAAAGTGCTATTGGACTTTTTGGAATTGTTGTTAATGGAACTTTGAAAAATTTAACAATTAGTGGAAGTTTATATGTTGAGTATCAAAATAATATAGGAGCATTTGTAGGATATCTTAATGGAGGAACAATTGAAAATTGTGTAAATGAAGCTACAGTAAAATCCAATGCAGATAGTTGGGGAGTAGGAGGATTTGTAGGTTCAAGTAATAATACAATTGTACTTAAAAATTTAACAAATAGAGGGCAAATTAATAATGGTGGTTCTATAGGTGGAATAATGGGAGGAAATGATGGTGGAAGTTTAAAAATAGAAAATTGTTATAACTATGGTACTATAGAAGGTCGATCTTTTAATGATATTAGTGGAATAATTGGAATTTCAAGATGTAATTCAAAAATTGATAATAGTGTTAATTATGGTGAAATAAAGGCAAATAATACAGGAAATGTTGAAATATTTGCTGGTGGAATAATGGGAAGTGCCACAAAAGAATTAGAAATAACAAATTCTCATAACGAAGGAATTATAGATATAAAAGGGACTTTAACAATAGAGATAGGAGGAATAATAGGAAAATCGCAATCTAAAGTTATAATAACAAATTGTTATAATTTAAAAGAAATAAATTCAGTAACAAGTGGAAATAATATGAATCTAGTTGGTGGAATATTAGGATATCTTACTTATTCAGATATAGAAGAAATTTCTAAAATAGAAAATAGTTATAATAAGGGTAATATAAATGGTGGAAATAGATCAGGTGGAATTTTAGGAAATATTAGCGGAAATTCTAAATTAATAATTAATAGATGTTACAATATTGGAACAATTATAGGACAAATAGATACTAATTTTAGTTCTGGGGTACTTGTTGGAGGTGTTGTTAGTCAAGTATGGAATGGATCAACAATATATATTTTAAATTCATATAATTCTGGTGAATTAATTGCTAATGCTGAAAAAACATTTGGCCATGCGGGAGGAGTTTCATATGCTTTCGAAGATGCTAATACAAAAAGTAAAGGATATATTATAAATTCATATAATAAAGGAAAAATAACCGCGCAGACATCTGCTAGTGGTGTAGGAGGAATAAATGATAATAGCATTATCTCCTTAAATAATGTTTATAACATTGGTGAGATAAATGCTCCTTCGCAAGCAGAAATAATTTTTGTTAGAAAAAACGGAGAAATAAAATCGGTAGATAATGCTTATTATAAAGAAGGATTAAGTAGTTGTAATAAAAGTTTAACTGGTTTTTATTCAATGACTGATGTTAATATAAAAAATGCAAATACTCAAGATAGTAATAGTTTAATATATAAATTAAATCAAAATATTATCAATATAAATCAAAATGGTTTATCGTCATTAGATAAGACTACAATAGGAGCAGATTTAGATGGATATACATTAGTTGATTGGATAATAGATCCAATAACAGAATATCCAACTTTAAATTATACTCTAGAAAGTAATTAACAAAATATAAAAAGAAAATCCATATATAATTAATTTATAAAGACTAGTTTTTCTAGTTTTTTTATTTTATAATTTTAGTAGGTGATTTAAATGAAAAAACAAGTTGATGGTAATACTGCCTGTAGTAAAATAGCATATCTTTTTAGTGAAATATGTAGTATATATCCAATAACTCCATCAAGTCCAATGGCTTCAAATATTGATTATTTAACACATAGTGATTTAAAAAATTTATATGAAAGTACTCCTAAAGTAATAGAAATGCAAAGTGAAGCAGGAGCTGCCGGAACTCTTCATGGGGCGTTATTATCAGGTTCACTTTCTTCAACATTTACAGCTAGTCAAGGACTTTTATTAATGATTCCTAATATGTATAAAATAGCAGGTGAATGTCTACCGGGAGTAATACATGTAGCGAGTAGAACAGTGGCAACTCATGCCCTATCTATTTTTGGTGATCACTCTGATATATATGCAACAAGACAAACTGGATTTTGTATGTTATCATCATCTAATGTTTTTGATGCTCAAAATTTAGCAGCAGTTGCTCATCTGTCTGCAATTAAAGGGAGTCTTCCTTTCTTACATTTCTTTGATGGATTTCGTACAAGTCATGAACTTAATACTATTGAAGAATTAAAAAGAGAAGATGTCTTAAAATTAATTCCTTGGGATAGTATTAAAGCCTATAAAGAAAGATGCCTAAATGTAGGTTGTAATAAACAATATGGTTTAGCCGAAAATGAAGATATTTATTTTCAATCAGTTGAGGCTCGTAATAATTTATATAATAATATTCCTGATATAGTTAATAATTATATGCAAGAGATAAATAAAATAATGGGTACCGATTATAAACCATTTAATTATTATGGTAGTGGTAGTGCCAAAAATATAATTATTGCCATGGGAAGTATTACTGATACTATTAAACTTGTGATAGATGATTTAAATAAAAAAGGTATGGAAGTAGGTCTTATTAATGTTCATTTATATAGACCTTTTAGTACTAAATATTTATTAGAAGCATTACCTTCTACTGTTAAAAATATTGCTGTTCTTGACAGGACTAAAGAAGCCGGTAGTATGGGTGAACCATTATATCTAGACGTTGTTAGTGCTCTTAAAGATAAAGATATTAACATAGTTGGTGGTCGCTTCGGTCTATCTAGTAAAAATACGACTCCAAAAGATATCTATAGTGTTTATCAAATGTTAAATAATAAACTGCAAAATAATTTTACGATTGGTATAAATGATGATGTTACTAATTTAAGTTTAGAAGAACACGATTATCAAATTAATTTAAACGCCAGAGAAATTAAAATATTTGGCTTTGGTTCTGATGGTATGGTTAGTGCTTCTAAAGAAATCTTAAAAATAATTGCTAAAGATAATTTCTATGTTCAAGGTTATTTTGAATATGATTCTAAGAAAAGTGGTGGCGTAACTGTATCTAATTTAAGATTTGCAAAAGATAAAATAAATGCCCCATATTATGTCGAAAATCCCGAAATAGTAGTAGTAACTAAAGAAGAATATTTTCATAAATTTAATATTTTAGAGAGTATTAAAGAGGGTGGAATGCTTTTAATAAATTCAACTAAAGACGCTAGTGTTTTAAATGACTTTTTACCTAATAA
>CANQXT010000075.1 GCA_947627915.1 uncultured Bacilli bacterium | reverse complement strand
AAAATATCACAAGAGAAATTTGCTAAATGGGTTGAAGAACAAGATAAATAATATTTGTTATAATTATAATATTTAAGGAGAGTTAAAATAATGAAAGAAATAATAAAAAATATATTCAATAAAGTCGATTTAAAAATAATTGTTGGAACAATATATTTAACATCACTCATATTTTCTTTAGTCCCAGATAATATTATCAATTATTTTGGACTATTATCCTTTAAAGCAAATTATCAATTTATAATATCTTTAATATTTATAGCCTTATCCTGTTATTATATAACTATTTTTATTCAGTTTATATACAATAAAATAAAAAGCAAAACATTAAGAAAAAAATTAAGAAAAGTGATAAAAAAAATAAGCATAAATGAAAAACAATATTTAATGAAATTTTATAATGCAAACTCAAAATCATTTGATACTTCAACTACTTTTGATATAAGTGATGCAATAGTAAACTTATTACAAAGCAAACATATAATTAATGTAGGTTCTAGTATTTCTGTCGCATTTACAGAATTTGATTATTATTTACAACCTTGGGCTTTAGAATATTTAAATGAACTGTTAAGCAACGGTAAAATCATAGTTCATGATAATAATTTTGAATGGAATGATTAGTAAAAAAGAAAAAATAGTTAGATAGCGCTATTTTTTCTTTTTTTAAAAATTTGAATTTTCATTTCTTAATATTCTCAAATCATTTCTAACGAATTCTGACAATATACCTTGTTTTAATTCTCCCCTTGAATTAGTTCTAATTGTATTCCAGCATAAAATAATAGCTTTTTTTGCTCGTGTTAATGAAACATAATGTACATTTTTACATTCTGCTATATCTAAATAATCCTTTGTTAAAAAATTCATTTTAGGTATAATATATTTATGTAAATCTAATATAAAAACTACATCAAATTCTAATCCTTTTGACTTATGTATTGACATTATTGGTATCGTATCATCTTCTATTTCAAATAAAGATTGAAACATTTCATCATTATCTAATACAACTTTTAAGTTGGTTAGCTCCTTATCTTCTATCTTTTTCCCTAAAATCAATTGTATAATCCTTTTTATTTCTACTATGTCAATATATTCTTTTCCTTTTGTATTAAAATTATATTTCTGCATTTGTAAAATACTTTTTATTATGGCCTTATTTTTGTTCTTTATATTATTAAAATTATCATATTTTTCAAGAATTTGTTCAATATATATTTTATTTCCTATAATGTAAGATAAGATATCTTTTAAGATTATATCCACTATATTACTACTTTCATCTAATATTGTATTTATATACTTTTTATTTTTTGTTTTTAGATATTTTGAAATAATATTTGCCGTACTATTATTTCTTACAAGAATTGCTATTTTATTATTATTTTCAATTTTAAATTTTCTTTTTGCATTTTCTATTAATTGATCTATTTTTTTTGCAAGTAATTCTTCATTCCCATCTACTTTTAGTCCATATATTCTCTTATCATTTTCTTCTACAATCTCTGCTTTTGGTGATAAAAATCTCAAAGAGTAATTTATAATTGATTGATGACATCTATGATTTTTATTTAAGATAAAAGTATTAAAATTATCTATGGATGTTAGTCTAATCAGATATTTTGAGTCTCTTTTATCATATCTAAAAATTGATTGATTTGGATCTCCTACTCCTATTCCATAAATTCCTAGATTTACAATCTTATTAAATATATTAAATTGCTCTAAATTACAATCTTGAAATTCATCTATAATAATATGAGAATATCTTGCTTTTAAATAGTTTTGACATCGTTTAGAATTGTCGAATATATAATTTCCAAGTTTTCCAATTATATTTAAAACTATTTTCCCTTCATTTAATTTATTAATTGAATATTCCAATTGCTCTTGTTCACCTTTTTCTAATAAACTTAAATCTTCCATTTTTATTACTTCATACTTATTATGTTTATTTATAATATCTTTAGCAAATGGCATTATAATCTCTGATATATAAAATTTATCAATTGTCCCAAAGTATGATAGTTTTATGTCTTCTACCAAATTTTTTACTCTTGATTTCAGTTCATCACTTGCTTTGTTGGTATATGAAATAGCAATTACTCCTTTAAATGTATTTTCTAATAATATCTTTTTTATTTTATAGCTCATTGTTGTTGTTTTTCCACTTCCAGGATCAGCTACCACTACTATATTTCCATCACATTCAATAATTTTTCTTTGTTCTTCTGATAAATTTATTTCTTTCATTATCTATTTAATCTCTCCCACTTGCTAATTTTATACATTTTTCTAATGGTTCGATAATTTTACTATCTCTTATAAAATTGAAATCAATACCATGATTAATAATCTTATACATATTGGTTCCTTTCGCTTCTTTTAAATATTCAACAACCTCATTTTTTGTTATTTTTTCTTCTTCAAGTTCATTAATAGTATTTAATAATACATCTTTGCTGTCTAAATTTTTTAGATCATTCTCTAAATCAATATCAGATAAATATAAATTATTATCTTCTAACAACTTTTTTCTTTCATTAAAATCTTTATTTTCATCTATATTTAAAGTTTTGTCTACCTTATCAAAAAGAATGTCTTTCAATTTTTTATCAGTATGTTTATTATAAATTTTAGTTAATCTTAATATTCCAGAGTAATAAAATTTTTTATTTCTTTTTTTTATTATGTCATTATCTGTTCTAATAACATAAGGTATTCCTAATACATCTAAAATTTCCGTATATACATCAAATCCAACTCCATCTACAGATAAAACTATAATGTTGTATTTTTCAATATTCAAATTTAGTTGCTTTGATATCTCTTTATATAATATTTTTTCAGATACTCCTTCAACAAGAAATACAACATCTGCAAAAAACATTTCTGCATTTATTATATTATTCCTATATGCTAATTTAACAATACTATCCGCCACTTCTTTTGAACATCCATTTTTGGCTACTTTCGTTTTTAGCTGATTATTATAATATATTCTTATAATTGAGTTTGGTTCAAATTCTAATGCAATTTGCTGTGAATGAGTTGTAACAATAATTTGATTATCCAACATATCTATAATTTTTCTCAAAGTCATAGTTTGAAGAGTTGGATGTAGATGTGCCTCTGGCTCTTCAATGGCAAAAAAAGTAGTTTGACTATTTAAATCATCAATATATTTTATTTCTTCCATCCACATAGTTAAGTAAATCTGATTATTTCTACCATCTCCGCCAATTTCAATATTTTTTCCATTTAAAGTAGAAACTAACTCTAAATTTTTTTCTAAATTTACATCTTCATTTATTACATTAAATTTTATATCATTATTTATATTATGTATTGATATATCTTCCAAATGCTGTTTTATTATATTTGTTGAATCAGACACATAACTTATTGAATCAATCAAGCTATTAATCTCATTTCTCTTATTTGAAATTTGTTCATTTTTTTCATTGTCACTTAATATTTGTTCATCATTTCGGTTCTCTTTAAATCTTCTTATTAACCTATCTTTTCCTTTTTTTAGATATGTATTTAGGCTTCTAGTACTATCTAAATATACTAAATTTATCGCTTTTAAATAAAATCTACTTGTTGCATCATTCTCATCTTCAATATCTCCTATATATATTTTAAAGGATTCTTCTTGGTTTCTATATCCTATATATGTCAATTTTAATTTATTATCAATAGAAAAATACTTTCCTAATATAGCCATTAAATGTTCATCCTTTGTTTGATCATAGTCATCAAATTGAATTTCAATTTTAAAGAAATCAGAATTGCTATATATATTAAAATCTTTCTCTTCAGGTTCAATATCAACTTGTGATAAACTTTTATCAAGAAGTAATCTTAATGCCCTTAGTAGATTACTTTTTCCCACATCATTTGGTCCAATAATTAAAGTTTTATTATTAAAATATATTGTTTCATTTTCAAAATTTCTATAATTTTCTATACTAACCTGTGAAATTTTCATTATAAAATCCCCTTTTTTTAATTTAGTAATATATTATCATATAATCGCTGAAAAGTCTATATTTCCTTTATAAATGAATACTTTGCAATGCAGATTTATATAATATTTTTTATTACCTCTTGCATTTTGTTATCATTTGTTATATAATTCATTTTGTTAACAGTTGTATTGTTCTCTCCCACCCATAGGTATGCCTGAAAGGAGGTGAAAAAGGTA
>CANQXT010000074.1 GCA_947627915.1 uncultured Bacilli bacterium | reverse complement strand
AATCTCAAGAAAGGAGAAACTAATGTGTTAGAACATTTAGATAATATAATTAAAGATATTAATATTATAAAAGATTTAAATAATTATAATTTAGAAAATGTTGATATAAATTATTTGAAAAATAAAATAAATTATTTAAAAGATAATATTAATTTAGAACTTGTAAAAGAATTAGCTAATATAATTTATCAATTAAATATTTATAATACATTTTCTGAATTAACTGATCACATTAGTAATGAATTTTATGCTTTTGAATTTTTATTAGAGCAAAATAATAAGTAGAAGAAATCTTAAAACTATTTACATTTGTTTACACAATTTTTTTGACTTTACTATTATTTTATTCTATTATTATATTAGATAGAAATTTGGTGATATATATGGCTTTAGAAAGCGTAATTAATGAGAATAAAAAGTATGAGTTGAAGAGACCTATAACTGGTGTTATACATAAAGATAGGATTTGGGAACAATGGTATCCTCAAGATATTTTTGATAAACCTTTACCAAAAATGAATCAAACAGATTATATGTTTGAGAGTAACAAAGGATATGAAGATCAAGTTATTTTAAATAATCGTGGATTTAAAGATGTAACAGTTAGAGAATTTAAAAAAATGGTTGATGAATATTCACGTGCATTAATTGTGAATGGATTTTTACCTGGTGATAAAATAGCAACAATTTCATTATCCACAATTGAACTTATTGCTCTTTGTTATGCTGCTCGTAAATTAGGTATTATTATGACTAATTTAAATTTTCAAGATGCTGATGGTGAAAGACATAATTCAAAGATGTATAAACAAATTAATCTTGTAGAGCCAAAAGCAATATTTATTTTAGATTTATTTGCAGGAGGAGTTGCTGATGTTGTAAATGATCCAGATTTTGCCGAAATAAAGAAGATTATTATGCCACTTGCAAAATCAACTCCAGTATTAAATTCTGAAAGATTTAAGTTGCAACTTTTAAAGTTAATTAATGCTTCTAAAGGAAAAAGCATTAATAATGCTGAAAGTTTAAGAAAATTTTTAAGCACTGCTAAATCATATGATACTGAAGTACAAAGTGTTTATGAAGAAGGAATGGCTAGTAATATAGCCTTTACTAGTGCTACAACTGGTGAAAGTAAAGCTGTTCTTCTTTCCCATGATGCTAATAATGCCCTAGCTTTTCAACATCAAGTTGCTGATTTAGGTTTAAAAAGAGGAGAAACTAATTTAGCTTTAGTACCACCATTTTTGGCAATTTGGGATGCTGACATTATTCATATGGCAATGTGTTTAGGTATCAAAAATATTTTAGAGTTACAATTGACATATGAAAATATTCCTGGTTACTTAGAGAAATATAAACCTAATTATGGTATTTGGTCTCAATATTTATGGGACGCTATGTTAACAATGCCTAAAGAAAAAAGAATGGCAGTTGCAGAAAATTTAAAAATGGTTGTTATTGGTGGAGAAAAAGCTGAAGTAAACCAAGTTAATAGATTTTATGAAATGACAGGACTTCGTCAAGTTCCTGGTGGTGGTGCAACAGAAGTTGATTCAACATTTTTTGTAGCTAATCCTAATTGTAATGTTTTAGGATCTGGTGGAATACCATTACCATTTAATAATGTTCGAGTAAGAAAAGATGGTAAAGATTTAACTTATAATGAAAGAGGTAGAATATTCTTAACTGGCCCAACTAAAATGACTGAGTACTATGGTAGACCTGATTTAACAGCATCTAAATTCTGGATTGATGAAGAAGGTGAAAAATGGTATGACACAGGTGACTATGGCTATGTTCATCCAACAGGAAGTTTATTTATGTTAGATCGTGATAGTGATCCAATTACAATTAATGAACATCAAATCAAAGCTATTGATATTGCCGAGATGATTAAAAAATATTATGGTATAAAAATATGTAAAGTTGATTATTATAAAGATGTATTAGTATGCCATATGGTTCTAGATAATTGGGCACCTGAAAGTATTGAAGAATTAAAAACAGGTTTAGTAGATTTCTTAAATGAAAGTTTACCAGAAGAATATCGCCCTCATATTATTAATTTAATGAGTGATGGATTACCAAGAACACCATTAGGTAAAGTAGATTATAAAGTTTTAGGAATGTTAACACAAGAAATTGTTGAACAAACTAATGCTAATATTGATAGTAAAAGGTTACAATTTTATAATCCATCTTTAAAACTTGAATTACATAAATAAAGTAAAAAAGGATTTAAAAACAATCCTTTTTTTGTTATAATTTATACTAGGGTAGTGATGATATGGAAAATGCTATATTTTTTTCAATTTGCAGTTTGTGTTATAGTATTTTAATTTTTTTAGTCTTTTTTTCTAAGGAAAGACTAGAAAATTTAGAAAATAAAATTTATAAAACATTAATGGTTGTAAATTTATTTGGCTTAATAATTGAAATATTTTTAGGAACTTTAGCATCAAAATATTTAGTAAATATTAATTATAGTTTTGCTATAGTAATCTTAAAATTAATACTAGTATATTTTATAGCATGGCTTTTAACATTTACTTTTTATATTGTTGTAATATCAATTAAAGATAAAATAAAATCAACTATGAAAAGAGAAAAAATATTTAAAATAGTTAAGAATTTATTATTTGTATTATCTTTTATTAGTATAATTATTATTTATTGTTTACCATTAGATTCTTACCGAGAAGGTGGGGCGGCATATACTTATGGTCCAGCTGCTGATTATATTTATGTTCTTACTATTGTTATGTTGTTAATATGGGTAGTAATGTTTATTGCCAACTATAAAAATATAAAAAGCAAAAAATATATTCCAGTATTTTTATTTATAATATTAGGAATGATTGTTGTTACAATTCAAAGAATGTATCCAGAATTAACATTAATTATTCCAATGCAAACTTTCATTACTTTCTTAATGTATTTTACTATTGAAAATCCTGATTTAAAATTAATAAGAGAATTAAATATAGCTCGTGATCAAGCAGAAAAGGCTAATAATGCTAAAACAGAGTTCTTATCAAATATGTCTCACGAAATAAGAACACCACTTAATGCTATTGATGGATTTAGTCAATTAATACTTGAAGAAAATAATATAGATACAATTAAAGATGAAGCTCGTGATATCATGGCAGCATCCCAAAACTTACTAGAAATAGTAAATGGTATTTTAGATATATCTAAAATTGAAGCTAATAAGTTAGAAATAGTTAATGTTGAATATGAACCTGCTAAAGTATTTGATGAACTTGTTAAACTTACTAAAGCAAGAATTGGTGATAAACCTTTAGAGTTTAAAGTAAATATTGCTAAAGACTTACCAGAATATTTAAATGGCGATTATGTTCGCCTTAAACAAATTGCGGTCAATCTTTTAACTAATGCCGTTAAATATACTAAAAAAGGTTCAATAACTTTAAATGTTGATGTAGTAAAAAAAGATAATATATGTCGTTTAATTATCAGTGTTAAAGATACTGGTATTGGCATAAAGAAAGAAAATCTAGATAAGATATTTACTAAATTTGAAAGATTAGATTTAGAGAAAAATATTACCATTGAAGGAACTGGTTTAGGCCTTGCTATTACTAAAAAATTAGTTGAATTAATGCATGGTAAAATTGTCGTTGATTCTACTTATGGCAAAGGATCTAACTTTACGGTAGCAATTGATCAAAAAATAGTTAATAAAGTTAAAACTATTAAAGAAGTGAAAGAAGAAAAACCAGCTAAACAAGTAAATTTAAAAGGTAAAAAAATATTAATCGTCGATGATAATTTAATCAATTTAAAAGTAGCAGCTCGTCTTCTTCTATCTTATAAAATTGATACCGAAGAAGTATCAAGTGGTTTTGACTGTTTAAAGAATATTAAAGATGGTAAGAAATATGATATGATTTTAATGGATGATATGATGCCAAAAATGAGTGGAGTAGAAACATTTAAGAAATTACAAGAAATAGATGGTTTTGACATTCCAGTAATTGCTCTTACTGCTAATGCTATTGCGGGTATGAAAGAAAATTATTTAAAACAAGGATTTAATGATTATATTTCCAAACCAATCGATAAAAAAGAACTAGAAAGAGTGTTAACAACTTATTTAAATGCAAAAAAGTAAATAGTGTGTTATAATTTTAATATAAGGATGGTAGAAAATGAAAGATGTAAGTATTTTAGAGAATAATGGAGTTGATTTAGAGTATGCTGTTTCCTTACTTGGTGACTTAG
>CANQXT010000073.1 GCA_947627915.1 uncultured Bacilli bacterium | reverse complement strand
TATTGAAAATCTTATATTCAATGTCATTCCTTCTTTGTAATTCTACTTTACGTTAAATTTTTATGCGATTGCCTTAAAATATTATTTGGTTTATGACAGAATAATTAACCAATTGGATTATTTACTTCAACAATTATTCTTCATGGTGAAGTACCTATTTTTGAGAATCAACAATTACAAAAAGACTTATATTGCTTTTATGATAATCCTGACTTTCACTCTTTATTTGAAGATATTTGCAAAAAAGAAAGTATAGAAGGAAATAATTATGTGGATTTAGGTGATGCACTTCAACTTGCCTATGCTTGGGGATTACTTTCTATGATTCAAGATAGTGGTAATCTAAAATCAATTATTAATTTGTCTTTAGAAGAAGCACAAGAAAATATTTCACAATTGAATCACATCAAGCAAAAGCTATGAATGAATTGATCACTCCACTTTATGAGCAAAAAAAGATTAATAAACCTCAAGTACTAATTAAAAATAAAAATACTAATACACACGCTAATTGATTGGTGTCAATTAGCAAGTGTATTTTTTAATTGATAAAATAAAACTTCATATTATTTAATAAATCATAATTCATTTAAATCACACTCTCTTAACGAGTATCTATACGAATCTTGATACCCTGTTCGTTTTAAAACAAAACCATGTTTTTCATATATTTCATTAAGTTTTACATTATTCTTTAGGCAATCCAATCTTAAAAATTTTTGATTATTGTTCTTTGCAATATTTTTACATATCATAAAAATTAAATCGCCTAGATTTTTATAATTAACTTTTGTTACTAATTTATATATATAGTAAGCTTTGGTTATATCATCTTCCCAATATTTACTATCAGTTGATAATTCAAACCCAGCAATTATATTTGCTTTTTCTTTTAAAATAAAATAATAACCATTTTTTATTATTTCTTCAAACTCTTTCTTTGGATGATGTTCTAAATATTTAGACCATTGACTTATCCGATTTTCTTTAAACCATTTTATTCTTTCTTCAAATAAATTTATTAATTCGTCTAAATCTTCAATCTTGGCTTTTATAAATTTTATATTTCTATCATTTAAAATTTTTTCTACTTCAGGATTTAAACTATAATTCATAAAAAATGCTCCTTCACGATACTTTCATATATATCAACATTAACAATATTTTACCATATAAATTACAAATCAGTTGATATTATTTTAAAATTAACAATCAAAATATTCTTAATAATTCTATGAGGTTCAACACTTCAAAGATTCTTCCATATCAATTTCTTGCTTGATTATATTAACCATAGACACCAACCTTTCTGACTAAAGTTTTTTCTAAATACAAAAAAACAATCTTACGATTGATTTCTATATATCAATATTCGAAAAAGTTCGAATAGAAACATCAATGGTGGAGTAGAGGAGATTCGAACTCCTGTCCAATATAATCTATAAGACAATATCTACAAGTTTAGTTGGAATTTTTTTTATTATATAGACAGCTCCAACACACTTTCTATATAACAAGATTAATTAAATATTCATTAATTTACATTAATCAAATAAATTAATATAACTTATATAAGGTTACCCTTACATTAACTCTATAAGTAAAGTTAATATAAAGTACTCCTACGCGTTATTAAGCGTATACTGGAGCAAAACTATAATTAGTTTCGTTATTTATTTTTTTGTACATTTTAGGTATGTCTACCACTTGCAATCATCTCTAGTTTTTATATGTCGAAACCAAACTACCCCGTAATTAAATTATATCATACTTTTGTTCTTTTGTAAATTTTAGTGTTGAAAACTATGTGGTTTTCAACATATATTTGCATTTGAATTAGCATTTAAATCTAAATTAACAAATTCTCCTTTTAAAAATAAAGGATAAGCTGCAGCTCCAATCATTGCAGCATTATCAGTACAATAAATAAATGATGGCATATTTAATGTTGCACCGTATTTTTTACATAAATCATTTAGTTCATTACGTAAATATTTATTAGCAGAAACACCACCAGCAATTATAACATTCTTAATATTAGTATTTTTTAAAGCTAATTCTAATTTTCTTTTTAATTCACTTACTGCAGCTACTTGAAAAGAACAAGCTAAATCTGCTCTATTTATTTCATTACCTTTTTGAGTTTCATTATGAACTAAATTTATAACACTACTTTTAAGACCACTATAACTAAAATTATAACTATCATCATTAAGTACTTTTGGTAAGTTATAGGTATTATTACCTTCTAAAGCTAATCTCTCAACATTAGGACCACCAGGGTACTTTAATCCTAAAACCCTTGCAACTTTATCAAAAGCTTCACCAATGGCATCGTCTTGTGTTTCTCCTAAAAGTTCAAATTCATAATCGCCAGTCATTTTAATAAGTTCTGTATGACCACCACTAATAATTAAAGACAAATTAGGAAAATGTAATTTATCTTCTAATCTATTAGCATAAATATGCCCTATTAAATGATTTACTTTTATTAAAGGTTTTTTATAGACATATGCTAATACTTTAGCAAACTCTACACCTACAAGTAAAGATCCTAGTAATCCAGGCTCAGCAGTAACAGCAATAGCAGACATATCTTTAACTTGCATATTAGCTTTTTTTAAAACGTCTTCTAAAACAATGGTAATATTTTCAGTATGCATTCGAGAAGCAATTTCAGGAACAACCCCACCATAATTAGCGTGAGTATCCATTTGTGAGAGAATAGTTAAAGCAATCACTTCACTACCATTTTTAATAACTGCCATACTAGTTTCATCACATGATGACTCAATAGCTAGAATAAAAACATCTGTCATTTAATTCACCTTCTTCATTATCAATGCATCAATTCCATTGTAATATTTCTTTCTTGTACTAATTATTTCAAAACCACATTTTTGATATAATTTTATAGCTTCCATATTATCTTCAGAAACTTCAAGTAATATTGTATCATCTTTTTTTAAAAAGTGTTCAAAAAAATAATCTAATAATGATTTACCGATACCGTTTCTTCGATATTTTTCATCAACTGCAATAGCTTCAATCTCATAAGCGTCAATATTTTTTAAAATAATAATAAATCCTTTAATAATAATATCTTCGTACACTAAAATAATATATTTGCTATCATTAATATATCTATTTAAATCATACGTATTGGCAAAATTATTATTTAAGTAACTACCTAATTTAATAATTTTTGTAAAATCATCTTTGCAAGCATTTCTAATCATTTTTCCACATCTAACTTCTTAATATAAATTGGATTAACTTTATGAGGATTAATTGGGTTCATTTTTAAACCAAAAGATATTATTTTTTCATAATCTAACTCTACATTTATAATTACTTGATGATCTTGTTGATATATAGAAAACTCTTTGTTAGAAAGATAAAAATAATCTTCTAATAAATTCATATCATTATCAAATGAGCCAATATAGTAACCATTGTTATCACTAAATCCAACTAATTTATTTTCATCATTTATGGAAAGAGCGATACATTCTAAGGAAGATATTACTCTTATTGGTATATTTAATGTATACGCTAAAGTTTTAGCGATCGTTACACCTAATCTTACAGATGTAAAAGAACCAGGACCATTAACAACAATAATTGATTCTGGTATTATTCCATCCAATAATTTCTCTAATGTGGGCATTAATAATTTGCTATGTTCTTTACCATTTTCAACGACCTTTTTAACAATTTTTGTATCATATAAAATATAAGTTATGTCATTTAAATGAGTATCAATAAATAAATGCATTAGATAAACCTCCTTTTATAGGACGGATTCACATAACTCTTCATAAGCGCGACCATAAGGTTTAAATGTTAATACTCTAGTATTTTCATCGACTACCTTAAATACTATTTCAAGCCTTTCATCAGGTAAATCATTTTTAATTAATTCAGACCATTCAATTATTGTGACTCCACCTTTTTTATAATAATCTTTTATACCAATATTATCTTCTGTTTCATCAATACGATATACATCCATATGATATAGTGGTAATTCACCAGTCATATATTCTTTTATAATGTTAAAAGTAGGACTAGTAATATTGTCTTCAATTCCTAAAGCTTTTGCAAATCCTTTTACAAAAACTGTTTTACCACAACCTAATTCACCATCTAAACATATAACCATATTTGGAAACTTTTCACTTTCTATATTCTCTGCTAAAGTTAAAGTATCATTTACATCTTTTGAAACATATTTGAAATTCATATTATCACCATTCTTATTATAAATTAAATAACTATTCTAATACAAGTAATATCTACTTATTTAACACAATTAAACATTTATTATAAATTAACGATTAGATAATACTGATACTTACAAGAAAAATATATAAAAAAAGAACAAAATTACACATAATTAAGTTCTATTTTAAAGCAAAAAAAAATATTGGCAACTTCCTATTTTAGCTTATCACTATCGTCGGCGTTTTAGTGCTTAACTTCTCTGTTCGGGATGGGAAGAGGTGTGTCCACTAAGCTATAGTCACCAATAAAGGATTTTGTCCTTTAAAAACTTGATAATGCTTCATCAAACAATTAAATAAATTAAAAGTTAAATTGTCGAATTATTAGTACTAGTCAGCTCAACGTATCACTACGCTTCCACCTCTAGCCTATCAACCTCA
>CANQXT010000072.1 GCA_947627915.1 uncultured Bacilli bacterium | reverse complement strand
AATGAATCTAATCTTAAACATAAGCTTTGGATTATTCTTGCTTATGGTTCTGGTTTACGTATCAGTGAAGTTGCTTCTTTAAAAGTTTCTGATATTCTTTCTAAAGAACATAAAATTCATGTCATTGGCAAAGGCAATAAAGAACGTTATGTTCCCCTTCCTAATATCACTTTAAAACTTCTTAGATTATATTGGTTACAAAACAAAGATAAAATTACTAATGATTATTTATTTCCTAAAATTTATAAAAATACTAATGGTGATTTTGTTAGTCCTTTTACTATTAAGCAAGCTTTTGAAAAAATTAAAGAAAATAATAATTTAGATAATTCTATTACTTTTCATACTTTAAGACATTCTTTTGCTTGTGAATATTTAAAATCTGGTGGTGATATTTGGGAACTTCGTAGTTTATTAGGTCATTCTTCTATTAATACTACTATGGTTTATCTTCATATGGCTGAAGATTTTTCAAAAGTTTATTCCCCTTTAGATGAGGTTTCTAATGTCTAGTTTTACTATTCAAGATGTGTTTCTTAAATTTGGCCCTAATTATATTAAAAATCATAAATTATCCATAGATGAATGGAAAGTTTTTAATGCTATTATGAAATGTCGAACTAAAGCATTAGGTATTCATTCTTCTACTTGTGAAGTATGTGGTGAAGAATATTTCTCTTTTAATTCTTGTCGTAATAGACATTGTCCTATGTGCCAAAATTATCAAAAAGAACTTTGGATTCAAAATGAATCTTCTTATCTTTTAGATTGTTCTTATTTTCATATTGTTACTACCATTCCTTATGAATTAAATGAAATTATTCTTTATAACAAAAAAGATTGTTACAACATTTTATTTAAAGCAACCAGTGAATCCATATTAGAACTTGCTAATGATCCTAAATGGTTAGGTGCTAAAGTAGGTATTACTTCTATTCTTCATACTTGGGGTTCTAATATGGAATTTCATCCTCACATTCATTCTATTGTTACTGGTGGTGGCATTAATAACAATAAATGGATTAATTGCCAAGAAAATTATCTTTTTAAAGTTCAAGTTTTATCTTCTTTATTTAAAGGTAAATTTTTAGCTTATCTTAAATCTTTAGATTTACATCTTCCTAATCATTTAAAACATCTTAAACATCTTAAAAATTTAAATAAGTTTTTAGAACCTTTATATAAAAAAGATTGGATTACTTACATTGAACCACCCAAAGGCAAAGCGGAAAATGTTATTGAATATATTGGTAGATATGCTTTTCGTATTTGTATTTCTAATGAAAGAATTAAAAATATTTCTAATACTTCTGTTACCTTTGAGTACAAAGATTACAAAGACAATGGTAATTTTAAACTTATGACTATCTCTGGTGAAGAATTTATTCGGAGATTTTTACTTCATGTTCTTCCTAAATATTTTACTAAAATCAAACACTATGGTTTACTTGCTAATCGTTGTAAAAAATCTATTATTAAGCTATGTCGCATTTTAATTGGTCAAAGGATTTTTAGTGATTTTTCTATTTCTATAAAAAAAGAATTGCATAAGTTTTTATGTCCTTCTTGTAAATCTTCCTTATCCAATTCTAATTTTAATTTCTTCCGACTCTAATATTTTATTTCCTTATTTTACTTTTCATTGCACTTTTAGTGTAATCTCTTTAATTTTCTTGAATTTTAGTTTTATAACTATTTTGTTTCTTAATTTCTATAGTTAATACCTTTTTTCTTTAAAATTTAGGATTATTACCAATTTTACTTTTTCCTTATGGGACTTTAATCGTTAGAAATCATAGTACAATGCAGTTATAAAACTTTTTGCTTGCGCAAAAACTTTCATAACTTGCTATACATTATATCAAAGAAATAAGATTATTAGCCAAAAATACCTTGTAATGCAATCAAATTTTCATATAATACTATAATCACTAAATTTAATTTGTAATCCCATTGGTAAATTTTTTTAAATAAAAAATTTAGTAAAAATACTAAATAATATATCATAAACGCTATAAAAGCGGACTTTGTCATGGCAGGGGATGAGAGAATCGAACTCCCAACTAAAGTTTTGGAGACTCCTATTATACCATTTAACTAATCCCCTAGAAGCTTTACTTAATTATATTAAATAAAGCGGTTTTATTATAACATTAATTATTTTATTAGGCAAACTAATTTATATAGCATGTACCATATACACCAAATAAATTCATGATAAAATTAACAATCATCGGAACAAAGAATAATACTATGGCATAGATAGCTCTTTTGGCTGTTTTTTGAATGGCTTTTTGCAATGCATCATTATCTTGCGCCACAATAGCTTTAACAAAATCCGCAGTACTAAAACCCAGTAAAGCAATAATGGCTGCATAACGCATAATATTTAAGGAATATTGAATCCAATAAGCCGGATCATTGGCATCATCTGGATCTCCTAATAAAGTATTACAATTCATATCATTATAAGTGGTCTCATCAGCTAAAAGAACAACATCATAACTAGGTTGAAAG
The DNA here is from genome assembly GCA_947627915.1 of uncultured Bacilli bacterium. Lineage (GTDB taxonomy): Bacteria > Bacillota_I > Bacilli_A > RF39 > UBA660 > SIG200. Next base: position 2,242 of record CANQXT010000072.1, on the reverse strand, counting down.
GTAAAACCACTTAAAAAGAAAAATGAACTTATTAAGCAAATTGTTATAAATATATTTTTCATGTAATCACTCACTTATATAAATTATTATATCAAAGATAGAATAAAAAAACTATTAATTTTAATAAAAGATGTCAAGTAAAAATAACCTTTCTTATTTTTAAAACATAAGATAAATTAGGTGAAAAGATTATGCTTATTAACTATACTGAAGAAGATTTAGATTTACTCGCCCGAATTATGCGCGCCGAAGCCTTGGGTGATGGTGATTTAGGGATGCTGATGGTCGGCAATGTGATTGCTAATCGGGTACTTGCCAATTGCTTAACTTTTAAAAATGTTAATTCTTTATATGATGTTATCTATCAAAAAAATCAATTTAGTGGAACCCAAAACTCTTTATTTTATGGCCGGGCTACCACCACCGAAAAGCAACTAGCCAAAAGAATTGTGATGGGAGAATATTATTATCCCGCCACCAACGCTTTATGGTTTTATGCTCCATCCGGTAAAAATAATTGCTATAGTAAATGGTACGATCAAGACCTTGCTGGTCGTTATAAAAGTCATTGTTTTTATAATCCCGACCCTGGTGTTTGTACTAAATTACATTAGGGCGACGAATTCTTTTTAAATCGTCTGCTGTTAAAGCGGAAATTTTCGTATAATCATATTCGCTAATTGCTGGTATTTCAAACAAAGATTTCAATTCCTTAACCATTGTAATATATAATTCTAAAGCCGCATCATATTTTTCATCTTTAATTAGGCAACAAATGGGAAATAAATATTCGCCTAAAACAATACTAGCAATTTCTTCTTTTAAATCATCTTTTTTTATGGCTTCTGCAATAAGATAGCCATAAATATCATAAGAGACTAGATAATGCCAATATCTTAAATCTTTTTGTAAATATTCATCCCGAAATTGAGCAATTACTTGGTAACATTCCGCACTTATTTCGTTATTTAATATTTCCTTAATCGCAGTTGCAATATAATACCAAGCAGAATATGCCCGGGGAACATATCCACCCTTCCGATCACAAGCTTCATAAGCTTTTTTGATGTCTTTAATAGTGCGGTGGCGATCAAATTTATATTTATTACATGAATCATCAAAAGCTAAACCCTTTGGACTAATAAATAAACCATGCGAATTATGGACATTACAAAGACAACCATAACCCGTTGGTTTAGTTAAATCATAGTTTTGGCAAGTCGCACATTTATACTTATAAAAACTTAAATCTTCAACAAACTTTTGAGTAAAATCAGCCATCATATCCCTCATTTCAAGCTTATATTTTACCCCAATATTGTCATTTGTCAATAAGCTTATTTTTTAAGTTTTTTTTGTTCTTCTTCCTTTTTTTTAATATAATTAATAATGTGATTTTGATTTTTAATTAAGATTTCTAACCGATCATATAATTGTTCCAAAATAAGTTCACTTTTTAAATCCGTCCGATAATCATTTTTATTCCGAATTGTATCTTTTTTCGCTTGCCGATTTTGACTCATCATAATAATTGGGGCTTGTAAAGCCGCTAAACAAGAAAGCAATAAGTTAAGCAGAATAAAAGGATAAGGATCAACTGCCTTCGTTAAAATATAAGTATTTAAAATAATCCAAAATAACAAAAAGCCACAAAAACAAATAATGAAAGTCCAACTTCCAGCAATCTCCGATAATTTATCAGCAACTTTATCCCCAAAAGTCATTTTAGCATCATTTTCTTTATCAACATCGATAGATATTGGATTATTTATAAGTAAATCAATAATTTCTTCTTCATCTTTTTCTTCCAAATTTTGTTTTAATAACATTTTGACAATTTCTCTTTTTTTCTTTTCCAATTTTCCCACTCTCCCATTCTTATTTTACCGCATCATTATTTAAAAATAAATTTAATTAACTTTGGCTTTGTCAATAAGCGTCAATAATTTTATCATAACTTATTAAATATAAAAACTCATACTAATCAAACTAATTGAAAAGCTTGAGTTTTATATCAATCTAGTGCCCTAAAGGAAGGAGTACGACAACTTTATAAATTAATAGTTAATGTTTCACTTGTTGTTTTGAAATTGCTTTTTTCATATAAGCGTTTAGCTTTGATATTATTACTCCATACGTTTACTTCTATTTTATGGGCATTTTTGGATATAGCCCACTTTTTAAAATGTTCTATTAAAGATGTAGCGATTCCCTTATTACGATAATTATTATCAATGTATAA
>CANQXT010000071.1 GCA_947627915.1 uncultured Bacilli bacterium | reverse complement strand
ATGGGTAGGAAAGTTTGAAACAGGAGGTACATCAGCAGACAATATGGTAGTAAAACCTAATGTTGTCTCATGGCGAAGTGCAAATGTAAAAACTTTCTTTGATGCCGGAAAAAATTATGCAAGAGAGACATTAGATAGTCATATGATGAAAAATACCGAATGGGGAGCAGTAGCATATTTATCCCATTCTAAATATGGAATAGGAACAGAAATAAGAATAAATAATAATTCGGATTATAAAACCGGATATAGCGCTGCAGCTAATACTGATCAAAGTAGTTCCCCAGGAGAAAGTGGAACAGACGATAAAACCCAACCATATAATACCCCAACAGGATACTTAGCCAGTACAACTGGAAATATAAGTGGAGTATATGATATGTCTGGTGGAGCCCATGAATATATGGCAGCGTGTATAGAAAATACTCCAGAAGTTAGTGGTTTTTCTACAGAAGAATTAAAAAAAGAAATGAATGCTGGTTATATAGATAAATATCCAAAAGAAAGTACTTGGACATCATATAGTAACAGAATATTAGGAGATGCAACCGGAGAGATGGGACCATTCTATTATTACTATGATAAAGATTATAATAATGGAACTCAACATTATCACAATGTGTGGTATGCTGACCATTCTATCTTCGTTGCCTCTACTGGCTATCCGTGGTTTATTCGAGGAGGATATTATGGTGATGGAATCTTGGCAGGTCAGTTCCGTTTCGATCATCACACTGGGGTTGAATCTAACTACGTTAGTTTCCGCATCGTCCTATCTCCAACTAATTAATCTAACTCGTCAACGAAGACGATATAAAATAGAACAAAACTTAACCCTGAAAGAGAACAATCTCTTTCTTTTTTAAAGGGAAAATATTGACTTAAGTTGGGTAATTATTTAAAATTAAATTAGACAATTAAGATTTATTGAAATGGGTATATTAATAATAAATCTTTTAAGAAAGTAGGTAAGTCAAATATGTGTGGAATTGTTGGCTTTGTAAATAAAGATAAAAATAAACAAGATATAATAGAGAAAATGGCTAAAAGAATTGAACATCGTGGTCCTGATGATGCCGGTTATTATATAGATAACTTTGTTGCCTTAGGTCATCGTCGTCTTTCCATTATTGATTTAAATACCGGACATCAACCAATATATAATGAAAATGAAAATATTATTGTTATTTTTAATGGGGAAATATATAATTATTTAGAATTAAAAAAGGAATTACAAAAGAAAAAACATGAATTTAAAACAACAACTGATACCGAAGTATTAGTTCATGGCTATGAAGAATGGGGCAGTGATTTACCTAAAAAATTAAGAGGTATGTTTGCTTTTGCTATCTGGGATAAAAAACATAAAACATTATTTTGTGCCCGTGATCACTTTGGTATAAAACCTTTTTACTATGCTAAATTTAATGATACATTTATGTTTGCTTCTGAAATAAAAGCATTTTTAGAGCATCCATCTTTTCAAAAAGAATTAAATCTTGACGCTTTACCATTATATTTATCATTTAGTTTTAATCCTTTAGATGAAACATTCTTTAAAGGAGTTTATAAATTACCTCCTGCATCATCTTTAACATATAAGAATGGTCAAATTAAAATAGAAAAGTATTATCATGTTAATTTTGATGTTCAAGATAATAACTATGATACCGTAGTAGAAAATATCTCTAAAGTAATGGAAGATTCCGTAAAGCATCATCAAATAAGTGATGTTGAAGTAGGTTCTTTCTTATCTAGTGGTGTTGATTCATCTTATATTGTTTCTTTAGCTAAACCTAATAAAACATATACAGTAGGTTATAATAATTTAAAATATAGTGAAATAGATTATGCTAAAGATTTATCTAATAAATTAGGAATTGAAAATAAAAGTAAAATAATAAGTAAAGAAGAATATTTAAAAGTAGTTCCTAAATTAATTTATCAAATGGATGAACCCTTTAGTGATCCTTCTGCTATATCATTATACTTTTTATCTTTAATAGCCAGTAAAGATGTTAAAGTTTGTTTATCTGGTGAAGGTGCTGATGAATTCTTTGGGGGTTATAATACTTATTTAGAAAATATAGATTATTCATGGTATGATAAAATTCCTTATTTTATTCGTCATAGTATAGCTAAAGTTTTAGAATTAACAAAAGAATTTAGAGGTCGAAACTTTTTAGTAAGAAGAGGATATAAATTAGAAGATAATTATGTAGGTATAAGTAAAATATTTACGGAAAAAGAAAGAGATAAAATATTAATTAATAAAGCAACAATTAAAAATAAAGAGATAACAAAAGATATTTTTTTAGAAAATAAAGATGAGAATAATTTAAATAAAATGCAAGCTATTGATATAAGATATTGGTTAGTTAATGATATCTTACATAAAGGAGATTGTATGAGTATGGCCAATTCTCTAGAAGTAAGAGTTCCTTTTGTAGATAGAGAAGTATTTAATATAGCTAAAACATTAACTATGGAACAAAAAATAACTAAGAATAAAACTAAGGTAGCAATGCGTGATGCTTCTAAAAAAGTAATTTTAACCGAAGCTTATAATAAAAAGAAATTAGGTTTTCCTGTTCCTCTTCGTAATTGGATTTGTGAAAGTCCATTTTATGAAGAAATAGAAAGAGTCTTTTTAAGTGATTATGCTAAACAATTTTTTAAACAAAAGAAAATTATAAAAATGTTAAAAAGTTGTACAAGTAATAAAAAATTTCAATATAAAAAAGTATGGGCTATATATTCTTTTTTGAAATGGTATGAAGTATTTTTTGTGAATGAAAGTGTTTAGGAGGAAATAATGTATCGAAAAACATATGCTTTAATAAATAATGATCTTTTAGAAGAAAATGTTAAGAATATTAAGAAATATTATAATAATTATAAATATTATTTTGGGGTAGTTAAAAATAATGCTTATAATCATGGTATTCATATTATCCCTTCTTTAATTAATGGCGGTATTAATTATTTAGCTGTTTCTTCTTTAGATGAAGCTTTAGAAATAAGAAAATATTATATTGATATCCCTATATTAATATTAGAACCAATTGATTTAGATGATGTTATCGTAGCTAATAAAAATGAAATAACTATTGCTGTAGATAATTTAGATTATGTCAAAGAATTAGTTAAATTAAATTTAAAGAAAGAGCAAAAAGTACATATAATAATTGATTGTGGTATGAATAGATTAGGATTTAAAGAAAAAGAAGATTTAAATGATGCTTATAAATTACTTAGTAATACAGATAAATTCTTTTTAGAAGGGATATTTACCCATTTTCCAACTTCTGGTTTAATGGATATTTATTATGATGAAGCAATTGATAAAATATTTCATTTATTAGAAGATATTGATTTAAAAAAGATTCCTATTATTCATTTTGATCGTAGTTTAACTTTAATAAGACATCCTAAAATAGAATGTGTCAATGGTGTTAGATTAGGTATCTTAATGTATGGCTTTAATAGTGTTATTAACTATGATAATAGTTTAAAAGATTATTTAAGAAATAAAAGAAGAATTAATCTACAAAAAAAATATCATTTAAGTGAAACATATTTAAGTAATGATTTAACTGTTAAACCAGCATTCTCTTTATATTCTAAAGTTATAAGTATTCGTAAAGTAAAAGAAGGAGAAATAGTAGGTTATGACGCTACTTATAAAGCTAATAAAGATATGTTAGTAGCAACTATCTCTATTGGCTATGCTGATGGAGTAAATACTAAGTATGGGGAAGTAGTAATCAATAATAAAAGATATAAAATAATTAATGATTGTATGGATATGATTATGGTTTTAGTAGATGAAAATGTTAATATTGGTGATGAAGTAGAAATATTTGGCGATAAAATATCTGTTTCTGAAGTATGTCATAATTTAAATACTAATGCTTATCATTTATATAGTATGATTTCTAATAGAGTAGTAAGAATACATATTATGGATCAAGAAAAAAGTGAATTTAAATATTAGGAGAAAATAATGAAAAATACTGTACTTATTTTAGGAACTGATGCTAATGCTTATTATATGGCTAGATGTTGTTATGAAGCATATCAAATAAAACCATATGTTATTGGTTGTGAAGAATTATCTTTTACTAAATATACTAATATCTTAAATGTCTCTTATAATAAAAATTTATGGGATGAAAAAGAATTTTTAAAAGTGTTAGAAGATTTTGCTAAAGATAAATCAGAAAAAATAATCTTAATTAGTACTAATGAAACTTATAGTGAATTTATAAGTAAAAATAAAAAAGAATTAGAAAAAAAATATTTATTTAATTTACCAAGTTTAGATGTTATTAAAACATTAACTAATAAAGAAATATTTTATAAAACATATGAAGATAGTAAATTAGTTTTTCCTAAAACAATTTATTATACTAAGAATACCAAATTAGATTATAAGTCTCTTTCTTATCCTTTAATCGTAAAACCTGCTAATGTTGTCGTTTTTAATCATTTAAAATTTCCTAGTAAAAAGAAAATATATAAGATTAGTAATGAACAAATGTTAAAAGAAGTAATAAATGATATCTATAACAATGGTTATAATGATAAACTTATCATTCAAGAATATATTATGGGGGATGATGATTATTTATTTGATGCTGTTTTATATGTAAATAGTAAGGGAAAAGTTGAATTTATGAGTTTTGCTCAAATTGGTTTACAAGAAAGAACTAAAAGTATGGTTGGTAATGCAGCAGTGTTAATAAATGGTTTTAATTTAACAAAGGGAGATATTAATAAACAAGTTAAGATAATCAAAGAATTTATGGAAAGTATTAATTATCGTGGTTTTGCAGAAGTAGATATGAAATATGATATTAAAGATAATACTTTCAAAGTCTTAGAAATAAATGCAAGACAAGGAAGAAGTAGTTATTATGTTACAGCCCTTGGTAAAAACTTAGTTAAAGTAATTGTTGATGATTTAATCTATCACAAAGAAAATAATTTTCAATTATTAGATCAAAAAGTTTTATTATCTTTTGTTCCTAAAGGAATTATAAAAAAATATATTTCTAATCAAGAATATCAAAAAGAAGCATTAAAATTATGGAAGAATGTTATTAAACCAATGGATGCTAAGTGTGATCGTAATTTCTTAAGATTTTTAATGCTTCGTAAAAGATGGTTAAGATATTATAAAGAATATAAGAATAGTTATTGGCAATAAAATATTTCTAAACCTCTTTACAAATTCTTAAAAATGTGCTTAAATATAATCTTGAGTTTGACAGTTGTAGAAAATTAAAAATCTCGCAATCCCGCATAAATAAAGGGAAAAACGAGATTTT
>CANQXT010000070.1 GCA_947627915.1 uncultured Bacilli bacterium | reverse complement strand
TATAATATTGAACACCTAATTCTAGGAGGACATACTTAGCCCTCTCATGGATTAAATTTATAAGGGTATTAAGACGGTTGTATTTAAACGATTAATTTAAATAGTATAATTATTTAGAAAGATAATAATTAGTTTAAAATAGTGTTTATTTAATGAATAAATGCTATTTTTTTAATTCAAGTCAGAAAAAAATTGAAAATAAAATCTAATCCATTTCAATTTTTAATACGAAATGATAGATATTTTATCTATCTAAAAAATGATTATAGATTAAAGTTAATTAATATAAACTGAAATTTTTAGACTAAGATATGTTATAATTTAAGTAGCATTATTATATTTCTATTAAAGTTGAGGTGGTATTAATGGAATATTGGAATCGAATTGATTTACATCAACACACAAATCATGATATAGATTGTACTGGAAAAAGTGCTGATAATAATTATACACATTTGGATTATTATAAGTGGTTAGAAGAAGAAAATGTGAAATTAAAAGCAGTAACATGTCATAATAACATTGATATTTCTTCTCATATAAAACACGCAATTATATCTGATTTATTGGGTATTAATCATTTAGTTGGTGTTGAAATTGACTACAAGTTTGATAAATTAGAATTTCACGCAATTACTATATTAAGTCCTAATGTCGATGTAATTAAATTTGCAAAAAAGTTAGAAGATATTCGTATATCTAAAGGGAATAACATATATTTTTCTAAAGATGATTTTTGTGATTTACATACTGATATTGAATTTATATTTATCCCACATGCCATCAAAGATAAAGGTATTTTAGAGCAAAAACTTGGTGATTTAGAAAAAGAAACCTTGGATTGGGTTGTAAAATCGTTAATTTCTGGAGTAGGTGAACCAATATTATTTGAAAATACGAAAGATTACCATATATATTCTGTTGTAGACAAAATAAATAAAACATTAAATTTAAAAAATGTTGAGATTGAAATATCAGCGTATGTTGGTGATGATTATAGATTTGACAACGATGAAAAAAGAAAGGAAATTATAAAAAATAAAATAAAATATTCAATTAATTCACAGCCAACATATAGAGGTTTAGAAATTGCTTTAAGAAATTCGAATACAAGACTATCACTAGAAACACAAATAATTAATAGAGAAAGATTTATAAAAAGAATAAGTATACCACAAAATCGTGTCTTTGAAGAAAGTGACATATTTTTAAGTCCCGGATTAAATGTGATAATAGGAAATTCTGGAAGTGGAAAAACACTACTGCTTAATGAAATTTTTTACGAAATAAAACGAAAAAATTTAAAAGCTGCCATAAAAAATAAAACAAAAGAAAATGGAAACGAGTACAAAAGTAAGGTTGGAGAAAAAGATTTTCTTGATATTGAATTTGATCAAGTGATTGACAGTAATGATATAAAAATCTTGGAAATACCTAATGTATATTCTGAAATATTAAAATCACAGAATGATGAAAATCAAGAAATTCCAAAAATGTTTGGAATCGATGATGTTAGTCATTCTAACAGGATAATTTCAGAATATAAGATTAATATAGAAGAATATATAAAAAATCAAAATATGGGAAATATAGCAATAAAAAATGGAGTACAGAATTTAAATAATATTAAAACAGCTATTGATTTTTTGTATAAAAATAAAACAGATATAAAAATATTCAATTTAAATAAAATTTTGTATAACGAAGCAAAAATTAATAGTGTCTTTAATAAATCTCAAGATATCAATAAATATATACTAGATGAAAAGAAGATAAATAAATATTTTGAAAAAATAAAAGAAATTATATCATTTGATTCTGGAAAAGAAGAAGTAGATAATTTATTAAGTGACTATAAGAAAATACTAATTAGTTTGGGGAAAGAATTAGAATTAAACGAAAAAAAATATAATGAATTACTTATAGATAAAAAAATTATCAATATTATTAATAGTTCAATTGATAGTTCTATTCAGTTGCTTGGAAATAAAGATAAAAAAATAAAAGAAAGGGAACAAATATTATCTAAAGAGACAAATGAACTAATCGAATCACTAAAAAAATCTATTATTAGTGATTTAAATATTAATAATTATAAATTGGGATTTCCCTATGAAGATTTAAAACAGGAACTTGAAAAAAATAGAAATGACTACGCTAGATTAACTCTTAATATTACTGAAGAAGATATTAAAAAAACAGTAATATTAGAATCAAAATTATTCAATTGTAATAACATAAGAACTAAACTTAAGGAATTAGGAAACAAAAAATATAATTTACTTGAAGACGGAGATGTTAAAAAGTTAATTAGCGATTTAAATTCATTTGGTATAGATCTTACAAATATAATATTAGATGCTAACGAAATTCCCAAAAACATAGAATTATATTTATCTGATAAAAATGAATGGAGGTTTATACAAAATATTAATAAAGGTGATATTGCTAAAAAATCTATTGAATATCATTTTAATAAACTTGTTAAAGATAATCAACCTGATATAATATTAATAGATCAACCAGAAAATGATGTTGATAAAAGTTTTATTTCTACTACATTATCCGATTTTATTAAGAAACAAAAAGTTGATAAACAAATTATTGTAACATCACATGATGCAATAGTTGCCATTAATTCAGATGTCAATAAAATAATAGAAGCTGATATTAATGATAATAATAAAATTTTTTATCATTCTTATGATCTTGAATATGTTGAAAATGAAGTATTGGTAGCTACTAATCAAGTGGCAATCATATTAGATGGTGGTAAAACTAATATAAAAAAAAGATACCAAATATATGGAGGAGAATTAAATTATGAAAATAGAAATATTTAAAAAGGAAAATGACGAGAACATATATTTTTCCTATGATGGTAAGAAAGATATTATATTAAATTTTGATAATTTAAAGGAATTGTCAAAATTAATATTAGATAAGAAAAAGAATGGAGAAACAATCGAATGTGAAATTGAGGCTAATAATGAATTGTCACTATACAAATCAACAGTTGAAGAAATTGTGAAAAGCATAAATGAAGATGAAGAATTATTAAATTTGTATACTGAAAAAACACAAGATAATACAGATAGTAAAAATGAAAATGAGTAGCATATTAATTTTAGGAGGTTAAATTATGAATGAAAGAGAATTAGATTCAAGTGTAAACGAATATAAAGAAGAATATGCACCTAGAAACTATATCAAACAATTACAATGGGATATGGCTATTGGGCTTCAAGAAGTAGATAATTTAAAACCTTCTAAATATCTAGAAAAATTATTGGAAGAAAATGTTGAAGGTAATTTAACTATAGAAGAAGTAGAGAAAGAATTAAGAGAATATTACATAGAAAAAGAAAATAAAAATGAGATAAATCATAATGAATTAGAATGTGATTTTGTATCTGCAAGAATAGTTGAATTATTAAATGAAGATAAATTTGAATTATCAGTAGGTTATTTAAAATATGTTCATAAATTTTTATTTCAGGATGTTTATAAATTTGCTGGTGACTTTAGAAAAATAGACTTTTCTAAACATGAGAAAATATTAAATAATGATTCAGTTGCATATGGTGATTGCAACACTTTAACCGAATCACTAGAATATGATATTTCATTAGAAAAAGAAAAGAACTATAAAGAAATGAATATAGTTGAAGTTATCAACAATATAACTAAATTTTCATCTAATATATGGCAAGTACATCCATTTAGAGAAGGTAATACTAGAACAACAGCATTATTTATAGAAAAGTATTTAATTAGTTTAGGTTATAATGTAGATAATACTTTATTTAGAGATAAATCAGTTTATTTTAGAAATGCTTTAGTAAGAAGTAATTATTTTAATAACTATTTAAATATAAAAGTAGATAGCAGTTATTTAATTAAATTTTATGAAAACTTATTATTGGGTAAAAATAATAATTTACATTCAAGAGATTTAATTGTTCAAGAGTTATTTGATAAGAAGGATTAATTTCTTTCTTTTTTTATCGATTTATTGTTAAAAATTAAAAATAATTGTTTTTCATGATATAATTGAATAGAAGAGGTGTTGTATGAAGGAGTTAATGAAAAAAGTTGTTGAATTTACAAAAGAAAGAGATTGGGATCAATTTCATTCTCCAGAAAATCTTGCCAAAAGTATTTCAATAGAAGCAGGAGAGTTATTGGAGTGTTTTCAATGGAATAACGAATATGATTTAGATGAAGTAAAAGAAGAACTTGCTGATGTTATTAATTATTGTTTATTAATGGCAGATAAATTAGGTGTTGACGCTAAACAAATAGTATTAGCTAAAATGGAGAAGACAGCAAAAAAATATCCTATTGAAAAAGCAAAGGGTGTTAGCACAAAATATAATAAGTTGTAGGAGTGATAGTATGGCTGAAATAAGTACATTAAAATTTAATGATGGTGTATCAAATAATTTAAGAAGAATTAAACATGGAACTAATTGGCCAGTTGTTTATATCATTAATAATGAAACTGAGGCATATGTAGGTGAAACAACGGATGTTAGTATTAGATCTAATCAACATTTAGCAAATAAGGTTAGGAGAAATTTAAAAAATATAAATGTAATTGCTGATGATACATTTAATAAGTCATCTATTCTTGATTTAGAGTCATTTTTAATAAAGTATATGTCTGCAGATAAAAAATTTAAATTACAAAATGGTAATGGTGGATTACAAAATCATAATTATTATCAAAGAGAAATGTATGAAAAAAAATTTAAAGAAATATGGATTCAATTAAAATCTAAAGGCCTTGTTCAAAATGATTTAAGAATGATTGAAAATAGTGATTTATTTAAATATTCACCATATAAGTCATTAACTGTAGATCAATACATGATTGTAAATGATATTTTAAGTATTTTAGCTAATGATGTCAATAATGGGAACAAATCTACTTTTTTAGTGCATGGAGGATTTGGAACCGGTAAAACTATATTGGGTATTTATTTGCTCAAATTACTATCACAAATAAAAGATCCATCGCAAATAGAAATTGAGGAAGATCAAGTAGAACAAAGCCTGTCTGATATTATGAAAATAAATGATGCAGTAGATGATTTGAATATTGGTCTAGTAATTCCTATGGATAATTTAAGAACAACATTAAAAAAAGTTTTTAAAGATATTAATGGATTAAGTCCTAAAATGGTACTAAGTCCAAACGACGTTGGTAAAAGTGATATTATATATGATTTATTAATAGTTGATGAAGCACACAGATTAAGAAGAAGAAAAAATTTAACTCAGTATGGTACATTTGATGAAAATAATAGAAAAATGAATTTGGGGAAAGATGGAACAGAATTAGATTGGATACTATTAAAAAGTAAGTATCAGATATTCTTTTATGATGAAAATCAAAGTATTAAACCTACAGATGTAAGAAAAGAAGATTTTGAAAAACTAATGTTAA
>CANQXT010000069.1 GCA_947627915.1 uncultured Bacilli bacterium | reverse complement strand
CGTATTTTTTTCAGGCTATTTTATAGTATGACTTTCCTATTATATAAAAAAAGAAGAAACTAGATTTCTTCAATTTTTTATAATTTATTTAGTTTTTGTTTTGATTAGTAAATTCTTTTCCATATCTAATACTATAGATTTTATTTTATTAATATTCTTAATATGTTCATTAATAAAGCTTAAATTATTTTTTTTAACTTCTAGTGGATACCTTCCATTACCTTGATAAATATCATCTAATAATTGACATAATTCTTTATATTTACAAATATTATTATTACTTTCAATAAAGTCTTTAACTACACTTATTTCTCCGTCAAATTGATGAATGTTAATTAAATCAATAAACATTTCATTAAGTAATAATGGATATAAAAGGCGGACTTCAGAATTATATCCAATAGAGCGATATTTTCCATCTGGTTGACTAGTTTTTAGAGAATTTAAATATTGTCTCAAATTTTTATTTTCAATGTCATGCTTTTTAAATTCTATTATTCTATTAATCAATATTTCTGTGATATATGTATTTGTAATTTCATCTAAAATTGTACCTATATGTTTGGTAGTAAAATTATCTTTTAATTTATCATTTTGGGAATAAAATGTTTCTTGTAGTCCACTTCGCATATAATATGTATTTTTATCTAATAAAATATTTGTATTATAATATCCCATTAACGCATGTCTTACTTCATGTGTTAACATTTCAAGTTTTAAGGTCGATGTTGCTAAAAATTCATTAACATGAGTACCTAATAATATAGTTTGAGGATTTTGTTTTACAGTATTATCTTTAAAAATTTTAAAATTAGGTGTAAAAATTGTTACAGCAGCACTACCATTTGGTGTTGGTCCAAAATTGTTTGCTATCGAAATATCATTAACTGTTCCTTTATCATAAATAATCTTAACTTTATTAAATAGATCATATAATGGAAAGTCACAACTTTTACCAAAATCCATATAAAAACTAATATATATGAGTGTAATCATATCTAACAATTCTTCATTATAATTATATTTTTTAGCAATATCTTGTAGTAAATAATATTTCTCATTCAGTAACTTATTAAATTTACTATCATCCATCATACAGATCTCCTTTTATATTTATTTTTATTTTTTTCTAATACAAATTTTTCAATATCCTCAATTCCAGCTGTCTCAACATAATAGCCAACATATGAAGATGGAAATTCTCTAACTAAAAAAGTATTATATATTGATGTTCCATAATTATTTCGTTCAGTAGAAAACCACACTATTTCCGGATTTTCTTGAGATAATTTTGATATATCTGAACTAATATCGAAATCAGAAAAAATATAAATCTTTCTATCTTTTATTTCACGTAATTCTTCATAAAGCGATTGATATTCATCAAATATTGTACAGTCAAAGTTAGAATATCTTTTTATATGAGAATTAGCAACTTTGGCTACATCTATACTTTTAGCGTTGCCCTTTTTTATTGTTAGTTTTCTTAAAATACAATCATTATAAGTAAGATATATTAAAGAATTTTTAACTGCAACACTACTAATAGCATTAACATACATTTCTAAAGAATCATTATTAGATGGCGATAAATCAAAAACATAAACATCCGGTTTAAATGTAGGACTTATTAAATCATTGACAATTTTAAATTTTTGATTAGTTATATAATGCTTTACTACTTCTTTTTTATCATACTTGTATGTACCTTTTTCATATCTTTCATAACTTAATGAAACTAATTTCTTTAGAACACTATAAGTTTTTGTTGATGTAATATCATTTAATTTATCACTAGGTTTTTCTGATTCTCTGTCTTTATCTTTATTATAATCAGGATCATTAATTTCATCATAATTATTTATCAAATCATCAAAATCATTTTCTGTTTTTTCTTTTTCCTCTTGTTGTTCCTCTTCATCTTGTAGGTCATCAATATCTGATTCTTCTGGTTGCTCTTCTTCATTTGGTTGTTCATCTATATTTTGTTCTTGTAATTGTTCTTCTTCATTATTTTGTTGTTCTTCTACATTTGGTTCTTGTGATTGTTCTTCATTATTTTGTTGTTCATCAATATTTGGTTCTTGTGATTGCTCTTCGTTATATTGTTGATCTTCAATATTTGATTCGTCTGGTTGTTCTTCATTATTTTGTTGTTCATCTATATTTTGTTCTTGTGATTGCTCTTCATCATATTGTGGATCTTCTATATCTGATTCTTCTGATTGTTCTTCTTCATTATTTTGTTGTTCTTCTACATTTGGTTCTTGTGATTGTTCTTCATTATATTGTTGATCTTCAATATTTGATTCGTCTGGTTGTTCTTCATTATTTTGTTGTTCATCTATATTTTGTTCTTGTGATTGCTCTTCATCATATTGTGGATCTTCTATATCTGATTCTTCTGATTGTTCTTCTTCATTATTTTGTTGTTCTTCTACATTTGGTTCTTGTGATTGTTCTTCATTATTTTGTTGTTCTTCGTTATATTGTTGATCTTCTATATTTTGTTCTTGTGATTGCTCTTCATTTGGTTGTTCTTCTATATTTGATTCTTCTGATTGTTCTTCTTCATTATTTTGTTGTTCTTCTACATTTGGTTCTTGTGATTGTTCTTCATTATTTTGTTGTTCATCTATATTTTGTTCTTGTGATTGCCCTTCGTTATATTGTTGATCTTCAATATTTGATTCTTCTGATTGTTCTTCTTCATTATTTTGTTGTTCTTCTACATTTGGTTTTTGTAATTGTTCTTCATTATTTTGTTGTTCTTCTACATTTGATTCTTCTGATTGTTCTTCATTATTTTGTTGCTCTTCTACATTTGATTCTTCTGATTGCTCTTCGTTATATTGTTGATCTTCAATATTTGATTTTTCTGGTTGTTCTTCATTATTTTGTTGTTCATCTATATTTGGTTCTTGTGATTGCTCTTCATCATATTGTTGATCTTCTATATTTGATTCTTCTGATTGTTCTTCGTTATTTTGTTGTTCATCTATATTTGGTTCTTGTAATTTATTATTTTGATTATCCTTATTGTCTTCCTTCTTTTTATCCTTATCATTTATAAAGTAATCACTCAATATTAAATCCGGATATTGATAATCATCTCCATAATTTAATAATTCATCTAAATTAGGTATTTTATCCATTATTTTAAAGTCCTTTTTAATACTTTTTCTGATGTAATAACAGCGGTAGGTTGAGAAATATTATCATAGTAATTTATAAAATCTGCTTCATTGATAATATCTTGACTTATACCAGGTATTCTATATCTATTTATAGGATTTTCAACAATTCTACCTGTATGAGACATTGTTAATGCAGAAAAATAATCAGGTGTTCTTTCATCAGAAAATTGAGGAATAAAATTACCAAAAATAGTTTTAGCAAATAATGCTATTTCTTTTTGAAATGAATCAAGAAGTTGAAATGATTTATTATTTAAAAAATCTTTATCGGAAGTATATAATAAATAATTACCATTTAATTTATATTTTGGGTAAACATGTAACTTTTTATTATCAACATCCATATCTTCCACCCATTGAAAGACATAATCATCAGATTCTTCAAAAATTTCTAATTCATTACTATATCTATTTTTTAGCCTTTTTTCTTGAAAAGTTAAATGCATTTTATTAAAATCGTCAATAGTAACTTCCCATCCTTCTTCTTGTAATTGTTGCCATCTTTTACAATTTTCTACAAAGTCAGAATGTTTACGCACTAAATCTCTATCTTCATATTTTGAAAAAATTTTAGCATTAATAAACGAAGCTGGGATTGCAAGTTCAGGATTGAATCTACAAATTTTCTCTATTACATTATATAATGGTTCAGCATTCCATTTTTGTAAGTATCTAAAATAACTAATATTTAGACTATCATCATAAGTTACTTTTAAATTAGAACTTTGATATGTATAGACGCCATTATTCATACTCATCTTATTTAACGCTAAATAAGGAATATTTGATAATATTTTAGCATTTAAACCAGTTAATTTAAAATCAGCGGCAGATACATCTGAAAAATACATTTGACTCATATCAATATTTTCTTGATAATCATAAATTATTGAAATTATAGTACACAAACCTCTCATTAATAATCTAGGTGATACATATTCTTTGTTGGCAATTAATATTAAAGTATTTTTGTATTTCATTAATCCGACAAAATTATCATTTTCATAGTTCAAAAATCCAAATCTACTATTGGGATTACCTTTAAATTTAATTTTGTTAAACAATATATCTAAAGCTTTAGGATCACGATGAGTTATTACGCCAAGTTCAACAATCTTTTCCTTATTTTCTTTATCTAAAAAAACTAAAGATTGGTCATCTTTCATATTATCTAGGATATTAGCAATATCTTTCATCGGATCTTCAAAATCGTCTTCTTCAAATATATATTCGCCATTGTCTTTTTTCTCAATATATTGTTCAATTAAACTATCTGTATCTTTAGAATTCATATAATCATCAGGATTATTCATATCTAAGTCAAGTGTTTCATTAGTATAATTACTATCTTGATTTTGATATTTAAATTTTTTAGTCAAAATATTTGTAATAATCTCTCGACTTTCATCATCTTTTCCTAATTTTCTTATTAAATTATTTATTCTTCTTGTACTACTAATTCTATTTTCATATAACTCATTATCACTTGTAATAGCTGTAACGAGTTCTTGAAGAGCAGGTAAACGAGATAATAATTCATTATTATTATTCTTTTGCTCATTATATATTGCCTCATAAACTTTACAAATGAATTTCAAAAATTTAGGATCATGTTCAGTATTTTCAAATTTTCTTAATAAAGTTTTATATGCTAAAACAGGTGGCATTGGTGGTAATTTTATTACAGAACATCTTCTAAGTAAGGCATCTGATAAATTTCTTTCACTATTTTTGGCAAGAATAACATATAAATTTTTTCGACCATCTTCAGTTAAAGATAAGATTGTATTATCTGTAGTTTCAATTTTTCCATTTTGTAAGAAATCCAAAAAATAAGAATCTAAAACTTCTCTAGCTTTATCCAATTCATCTATTGTTAAAACCACTTTTTTTCCAGAGTTAGCTAAATTTATAGCTTTTGTCAAAATACCTTCCGCAATTGACTTATCAGCGTCACCTTTAACTATAGCAGGAACATTATATGTAGCAATTAATCTCTCACTATTAGTTTCTTCTACACATTGTGTATATAAATATTCTGTATCTTTTCCTAAAAATTGACTAAAAACTTCTGATAAATAAGTTTTACCACATCCAGGATCTCCTTCAAGTAGGATAGCAGATACACCTTTATTTGCTTTATTATTATAATACATATAAAATAGATATATATCTTCTAAAACATCAGCACTTGGAAAAGTATAACCTAATTTTTCAAACAACTCCTTAAATTCTCTCATGATATTTTCCCCCTTAAAATTATGGTTTACTATACCACAAAACTATTTAAAAATCAAGGTATATTATATTTGAGTTTAGGTTTTTTATGAAATTTTTTCAAAAAAATTAAACTCATTATTAATATTATATGAAATTTGTAAAT
>CANQXT010000068.1 GCA_947627915.1 uncultured Bacilli bacterium | reverse complement strand
GTATTAAAGGGTAAAAAACTTCCAGGACATATGGGAGTAGAAACAGTAACTATTCAAAATCTAGAAATAATTGAAGTAAATAAAGAAGAAGGTTATATTCTAGTAAGTGGCAATATTCCAGGTGCTAAAAATTCTTTAGTTTATATTAGAAGTGCAGTTAAAAATTCTCGTAAGAAAAATCCAAAAGAAATTATTTCTTATGAAGAAGCTGTAGTTGATGCAGTAGAAGAAGTTGAAGATACAAATGTAGAAGAAACTGCTGAAGAAACAGTTACAGAGGAAACTACTGAAGAAACTGTTGAAGAAAGCGAAAAAGAAGAAGAAACTAAAGAAGAAAATCCGGAAGAAAGCAAATAGGCTTTAGAAAGGAATTAAAATGACAAAGATAAGTGTTAAAAATTTAAAAGGTGAAGTTGTTAAAGACATCACTTTAGATAGTAAAATTTGGAATATTGAAGTAAACGATGATGCTTTAAAGAAAATGCTTCGTTTACAAATTGATAGTGTTCGTCAAGGAACAAGAAAAACAAAATCAAGAGCTGAAGTATCAGGTGGTGGAAGAAAACCATGGAAACAAAAAGGTACTGGACGTGCTCGTCAAGGAAGTATTCGTGCTACTCAATGGCGTGGTGGTGGAATTGCCTTTGGTGTTGATAATCGTGATTATTCATTTAAAATAAATAGAAAAGAAAGATCTTTAGCTTTAAAAACAGCTTTAACTTATAAAGCTCAAGAAAAAAATGTTGTTGTAGTTGATAAAATTACATTAAAGACATTAAAAACTAAAGAAGTTACTAATATATTAGAAACATTAAAATTAGATGGTAAAGTATTATTTGTTACTGTCGATGAAAATGAAAATTTATATATGGCATCAAGAAATTTAGGAAATGTCTTAGTTCTTATGGCAAATGAAATTAATTGTTTCGATTTAGTTAACGCTGATATAGTTGTTATCGAAGAAGAAGCACTTAAAGTTTTAGAGGAGGGGCTTAAATAATGAAACATTATAGTGATATTATTTATTCACCAGTTATTACTGAAAAATCTATGGCTGATAGACAAAATGGTGTTTATGTATTTAAAGTAAACAAAGAAGCAACAAAAGATGAAATTAAAAAAGCTGTAGAAGATGCATTCAAAGTAGAAGTTAAAAGTGTTAATACATTGAATACAAAAGCAAAAAGACGTAGAGTAGGCCGTTATGCCGGTATGAGTAAAACTTATAAAAAAGCAATTGTTACTCTAAAAAGTGGCTCTACAATAGATTTATAGGAGGGATTTAAATGGCAATAAAACATTATAGACCTACGACTAATGGTCGAAGAGGAATGACTACTCTTGCAAATGAAGAATTAACAACAAGAAATAATCCTACTAAATCTTTAGTTACTAAGGTTAATAAAACTGGTGGTAGAAATAACCAAGGTAAGTTAACAGTTCGCCATATTGGTGGTGGAGCTACTAAAAAATACCGTGTTATTGATTTTAAAAGAAATAAAGTTGGAGTTACTGGTCGTGTTGCATCAATTGAATATGATCCAAACAGAAATGCTAATATAGCGTTAATAAATTATCGTGATGGCGAGAAAAAATATATAATTGCTCCAAGTGGTTTAAAAGTTGGTATGATTATTGAAAATGGTGAAAATGCTGATATTAAAGTTGGTAATTCCCTTCCACTTCAAAATATACCAGTTGGTACAATGATCCATTGTATTGAACTTAAACCTGGAAAAGGTGCTGAATTATGTCGTGCTGCTGGAACTAGTGCTCAAATTCTTGGAAGAGAAGGAAAATATGTATTAGTTCGTTTACAATCTGGTGAAACAAGAAAGATTCTTGGTAACTGTATTGCTGTTGTTGGTGTAGTTGGTAACGAAGATGTTAATTTAGTAAATCTTGGTAAAGCTGGACGTAAAAGACACATGGGAATTAGACCTACTAATAGAGGTAGTGTAATGAATCCTAACGATCACCCACATGGTGGTGGAGAAGGAAGAGCTCCAGTTGGTCGTAAGAGTCCAATGACTCCATGGGGTAAACCTGCCCTTGGACATAAAACTCGTAAATCTAAGAAAGCTTCTGAAAAATTAATAATTAGTAGGAAGACTAAAATAGGAGGATAATATGGCAAGAAGTTTGAAAAAAGGACCTTATGTTGCTAGTTCACTTTTAGCAAAGGTTCAAAAATTAAATGCTGAAAATAAAAAAACAGTAATTAAAACTTGGTCAAGAAGAAGTACAATATTCCCTGACTTTGTTGGACATACATTTGCTGTTCATAATGGAAAAGATTTTATTCCAGTTTATGTAACTGAAGAAATGGTTGGTCATAAATTAGGTGAATTTGCTGGAACACGTAAATTCGTTGGCCATGCTGGTGGAGGTAATAAATAATGGAAACTTATGCAATTCATAAAGGAGCAATTATTAAACCTCGTTTAGCTCGTATGACAATGGATTTAATTAGAGGAAAAGATGTTAATACTGCTAGAAAGATATTAGAAGTTACTAATACAAAAGCTAGTAGATTAATCTTAAAAGTTTTAAATAGTGCTTCTGCAAATGCTGTTAATAATTTTGGAGCTAAAGAAGATGAACTTGTTATTAAAGAATGTTTTGTAAATCCAGGTACTATTCTTAAAAGAATTCAATTTGCATCTCGTGGTAATGTAGATAGACATGATAAAAGAACAAGTCATATAAAAATTGTTGTAACTGATAATAAGAAAGGAGAAAATGCATAATGGGACAAAAAGTTAATCCGGTTGGATACCGTTTAGGTGTTAATAAAGACTGGGAATCACGTTGGTATGGTAAAAAAGATTATGCTGATAATTTAAATAAAGATATCAAAATTCGTGAATATATTTTAACTAGTCTTAAAGATGCATCTATTTCTGCTGTTATTATTGAAAGAAAGAAAAATAGAGTAGATGTAACTATCAAAACTGCTAAACCAGGTGTTATCATTGGTCGTGGTGGTGAAGATATTGAAAAATTAAGAAAAAAAGTTTCAAAACTTGTTAATGAAGAAGTATATATCAATATATTAGAAGAAAAAAATCCTAATTTAAATGCTAAATTAGTTGCTGATAATATTGCAATGCAAATTGAAAATAGAGCACCTTTTAGAGCAGCGCAAAAAAGAGCAATTAGAGATACAATGAAAGCTGGAGCTAAAGGAATTAAAACTTTAGTATCTGGAAGATTAAATGGTGTTGAAATGGCTCGTAGTGAAGGTTATAACGAAGGAACCGTTCCACTACATACTATTCGTGCTGATATTGATTATGCCCAAAGTGAAGCTAATACAACATATGGAAAAATTGGGGTTAAGGTATGGATTTATAAAGATGAAATTCTACCTGCTAAAAAAACTGTAAAAAAGGAGGCGACTTCAGATGTTGATGCCAAAGAGGACTAAATATAGAAAGTCGCATAGATTAACATATGATGGTCATGCAAGAGGAAATACTACTTTAACAAAAGGCGAATATGGCCTAATGGCTACTGAAGGTGCATGGGTTTCTGCTCGTCAAATTGAAGCAGCTCGTATTGCAATGACACGTTATATGAAACGTGGTGGTAAAGTATTTATTAATATTTTCCCACATTTACCAATAACTAAAAAACCTTTAGAAACCCGTCAAGGAAAAGGAAAAGGTAACGTAGAAGAATATGTTGCTGTAGTTAAAGAAGGTAAAATTATGTTTGAAATAAGTGAAATTGATGAAGCAACTGCTAAAGAAGCTTTTAGACTTGCTTCTCATAAATTACCAATCAAATGTAAATTTGTTAAAAAGGATGGTGAATAAAAGTGGATATTAAAGAAATTAGAAAATTATCTGATGCAGACTTAAAAAAGAAAATCAGAGAAACTAAAGAAGAATTATTCACAAAAAGAATGCAACAAGCAAATGGTACATTAGAACGTCCTACAGAACTTAAAACATTAAGAAAGAATGTTGCAAAAATGAAAACTGTCTTAGAAGAAAGAAAAAATGGAGGTAATGAATAATGGCTAAAAGAGTACAAGAATTAGTAGGAAAAGTAGTAAGTGCAAAATGCGATAAGACAATAACTGTTTTAGTCGAAACTTATAAACGTCATCCTCTATATAATAAACGTGTTAAATATTCTAAAAAATATCATGCACATGATGAATTAAATAAAGCAAAACAAGGAGATACAGTAAGAATAAGATTAACAAAACCTATTTCTAAAACTAAGAAATATGAATTAGTAGATGTTATTCAAGAAGCTGTAATTCTTTAGGAGGTAACTATGGTAAGTCAAGAAACAAGATTAAAAGTTGCTGACAATACTGGAGCTCGTGAACTATTAGTAATTAAAGTTATGGGTGGAAGTAAAGTTAAAAGTGGCAATATTGGTGATGTTGTTGTTGGAACAGTTAAAAAAGCTATTCCTAATAGTAATATGCCTAAAGGAAAAGTTGTTAAAGCAGTAATTGTAAGAACAGTTGAAGGTGTAAGAAGATCTGATGGTTCTTATATCAAATTTGATGATAATGCTTGCGTATTAATTAAAGATGATAAAACTCCAATTGGTACAAGAGTATTAGGTCCAGTTGCTAGAGAATTAAGAGAAAAAGATTATATGAAGATCGTATCTTTAGCACCTGAGGTTTTATAGGAGGACTTTATGAAGATAAAAGTTAATGATAATGTTTTAGTTATTACTGGTGAAGATAAAGGTAAAACTGGTAAAGTATTAAAAACTATAAAATCTCAAAATAAAGTAGTTGTTGAAGGTGTTAATGTTGCTAAAAGACATACTAAACCAAGAACAACTAATGAAAAAGGTGGTATTTATGATATTGAAATGCCAATCCATGTTTCAAATGTAAAATTAGTAGATAAAAAAGAAGCTAAAAAGGATGCTAAAAAAGAAACTAAAGCAGAAGTAAAGAAAGAAACAACAAAAGAAGTTAAAAAAGAAACTAAAGCTCCTAAAGTAGCTAAAGAAGTTAAAGAAACTAAAAAATCTACAAAGAAAGCTAGTAAGTAGGTGAATTTATGAGTAATTTTAAAGAATTATATGAAAAAGAAATTAAAAATAATCTTATGAAAGAATTTAACTATAAAAGTATAATGGAAGTTCCTCGCTTAGAAAAAATCGTTATTAATATGGGCGTTGGTGAAGGAAGTCATGATGTTAAATTTATTGAAGCAGCTCAAAAAGATCTTGAATTAATTACTGGTCAACATGCTGTTGTAACTAAAGCTCGTAAATCTATTGCTGGTTTTAAATTAAGAGAAGGTCAATCTGTTGGTGTTAAAGTTACACTAAGAGGTGAAAATATGTACTATTTTATGGAAAAATTAATTAAAGTTAGTTTACCAAGAGTTAGAGATTTCCGTGGTGTTTCTTCTCATGCATTTGATGGTAAAGGAAATTATACTTTAGGTATTAAAGAACAATTAATATTCCCAGAAATAGAATATGATAATGTATATAAAATTCGTGGTATGGATATTGTATTCGTTACCACAGCAAAAAGTAATGATGAAGCTCGTGCATTACTAAAGGCATTTGGAATGCCATTTAAAGGTTAGGTGTTATTATGGCTAAGAAAAGTATGATTGTAAAAAA
>CANQXT010000067.1 GCA_947627915.1 uncultured Bacilli bacterium | reverse complement strand
AACTCTTGTATTTACTTACCAAAATAGTCATTTCTTCTATTTTTGGATTTAACCGATACCTCCATGTCCAGCATCAACAACAATTATCTTACCACTCAAAGGAAGTATAGCTTCTACTTTATAAGCATATAAAACTAAAACACATATAAAAAAAGTAAATAAAACAAAATAATATCTTTTCATATAATATATTTTATTTATTTACTTTTATGTTTATGTTATTTTATTTGTTTATGATTTTTATCAATTATTTACTTTCTTGTATTAAAATCTTTGAAAAAATTACCAAGAACCTCCGCCTCCTCCACCAGAGCCTCCTCCACCAGAGCCTCCTCCACCAGAGCCTCCTCCACCAGAGCCTCCTCCTGATGAACCACCTCCTGATGAGCTACCATCACTGGAAGAACTAGACGGACTAGAGGTCATTGCGCTTTTTGCCGTTACCATTGTAGAATTTATAAATGTTTCAAAGGTTATAACATCAAATGCGGTAGGACTATCATACCATGATGGAGCTTTTAATGAAATTGATTCAAATTTTTTAATCCACTTATCCGAAACACCTAATACGTAAGTATAAGGTAAAATATCATAGAAATAACTAGGTTCTTTCATAACCATAGCTTCTAATTTATCTTTTTCCACAGTTTCAAGGAAATTTTTAAAGCCTCGTAATTTAATAGTTTGTTAATGAATATATTTTGCAATGTTTTTCACTTTTTCCATTTTTTTACTACTTTCTATCATAAAATCATATCATATTTTTTACCATTTCATACATCATCAAATTTCTCAGTCAAAATATTTATATACTTAAATCCTAATAGTAAATTATATATTAGAAGTAGCATTAATCATTGAAGATGCTACTAATACATTCATAATAGCTATAGCAGATTGAGCTGCTTTTACTTCTTTAGCTATATCCGAATTCTTTATTTCTTCTAATCTATTATTTAATTCATCTTTTTCATACAAAGTCTTTTTTTCTTTTAACATTCATAAAGCATACTTTTCTGTAATATTACATTATTCATAACACATATATCCTTTTAAATTAATAACCAGTTAAAGTTACATTTTTTTATATTTATATTTCAATCTACATATTAAATAAATCAGCATGTGAACCAGTTGTAATCAAATATAAAATTATTGTATTATTATTAATTTTATATACAAGTAACCAATCAGGTTCAATATGACATTCACGACATTGTTTATAATATTTTGTATCATTTAAAATATGGTCATTATATTTTAAATCTAATGTTTCACCATTAGCTAATTTTTTAATAATATCATTTAATTTTTTTATATCTTTGCCTTGTTTTTGAACTTTTCTAAGTTGTTTTTTAAATTTATTGGACACTATAATAGCATACTTCGTATTTTTTAAATCATTCTTCATTTAAAATATCCTCAAACATTTTATCAACATCATGATAAATTTTATATTTTTCAGGGTGTTCTTCCATATAATCTAATTCCTTTAAAGCATCTGTAAATTCCTTAGATGGTTGTTGCTTTACTTCAAAAGGTATACCTCTTTCATAAATAGCTCTTTTTAAGAACATATTAATAGCTGTGCTCATATTAAGGCCTAAACTATTAAATAAATTTGTTGCTTCTTCTTTTACATCAGTAGGAACATTTACATTTATCGCTGTTGTACTAACCATTTCACTTCATCTCCTTTAATTTTAAGTAAATTATACTACATAAAAATATTATATGTCAATATAATATATATATACATCTATATGTTATACATTATATTCTTTATAAAAATTAAACGTTCATTATAAAAATAAATTAAAAAGAATGAAGTTGTACATTCTTTCTTAGTGTTTGTTAATTCTAAGCTTTTCTTAAAGATGGCAAATTTTTTTCAATTGCATCATTTTTAAATATAATGACGTGCTTAAATATTTATTGAAAAATCATATTCTCCTTTAATAATAGCTATTATAACTTTATCTTCATATTCATTTAGATCATCTTTAGTAATCATTTCTTTATCTTTTATAGTACTATCTAGTTTATTAATAAAATCTTTTAATTTATGATAATTATCATCTGAATAACTATATTCTTGCGGACTCATATAACCATTACAAGTATCAATACATTCTGCTTCTATATCAACTATATTATTATATATATTAATGTTATATTTAACATTATCTAAAGCATATACAAAATTATAAGTAAAAGGTTTAGGAACAATATATAATTTCTTAGTAGCATTTACTATTGTAATAGTAACATATGAAAAGATAATTGTTAAAATAAATATTACTCCTAACGCTACGCTTATTATTTGCTTCTTCATCTTAATACCTCTAATATAATAATAACAATTATTATATATTTTGAAAAGTAATAATCTCTAATTTTTGTTGATAACTTTATAGTTTTCAACAATTTTATTTATATCTATAGCACAATTAGCGGGTGATGGCGAATATAAATATATAGCTTTTATCTTAGTATGAGAATAAACATATTTATTATATAATTCATAAGCTTTCTTACCAGTTGTATATATATATTTTATATTAGATTCTTTAATTATTTTATTAATATTATTGACTTTAATATTTTTTATTGATGAATCACTGGAATTATTTATTTCACAAGATTCAATTACATCCCATAAGGCAATATGATATTTTTTTAAGAAATTCTTTTTTTCAAATATACTATCACCAATTGTAGTATCATATACTTTCTCTAATACTTTCCAAAATCTATTTTGATTATGCATATAATAAAAACCTAATTCACGAGATTTAACTGAAGGAAAAGAACCAAGGATTAATATCTCACTATCTTTATCATAAAATGGTGGAAAAGAATGATTAACTCTTGCCATAACTATTTTTCTCTTTTTAGTCCATAATCTTTATCTTTATATCTATTAAATATTGCTTTTGCCTTTTCATAATCAGGTATAGAAATACCTACATAATAATTTATTTTTACAAAATGATCTTGTTGAGAAGGAAGCATTCTATCTTCATCATCTAATATAACATAATTATCTACTTCTAAATGATTATCTAAATAAGCTTGAATTTCGTCTCCTCTTGTTAATTTAAAACCTTCTGAATATGGTGTTGTATCAATTACTTCAATTGTATCCATTAAACCAGAATTAACTAATAAATTTTGTAAATATTCAATTCCTAAAACTTTCCAAGTAGATGAAATAACAATTTTAGCATTATTTTCCATACATAGTTTATTTAATAACATTATTGCTTGACGATTATATAATTTTTTATCTGTTGGAAAAGCAAGTCCATAATAAAACCCATCTTTTTTTGTTTTACCATTTAGTAAATCAAATGGTTCTGTATCTAAAAGTGGAGTATTAACTACACCATCAATATCCAAAAATACTATATTCATAAAATTTCCTCCCATAAAGATAATTATTATTTTAGCATATTAAATATTATTTTCCAATATATTAACTATTTGATATATACTAATTACTTTATAAATGTTACTTTTTGCTATTTTAAAACTCCCTGTAAAATAAATAAAGCCCATAGTATTAGATACTACGGACTTTTTTTAGAATAATTTAGTAGTCTCCCAGTCCTACATGTATTCTTTCGGTATAACCTACTCTAACCTTAAAAAATAAGGCGTTAGTGCAAGAAGAAAAATTTACACTCTTAAATTATTCTATATAATATTATGATTAATATTAATCATAATATTAATACCATTTTAGGTATATTAATATCAGGATTTTCTCCTGTAATATACTTATATCATTATTTTAATAAAAAATCAATTGTTTTTTATCAATGCTCCTCATTTGTTAAATAAATCACTATGACTTCCCGTATCCATTAATAAAAGCAATAACTCGTTATCGTTGTATTGATAAATTAATAGCCAGTCTGGTCTTATGTGACACTCGCAACAATTTTTATAGTTCTTATCATCTATTAGTTTATGATTTCTATATTTTTGGTCTAATTCTTCTTTAAATGCTAGTTTTATCGATAACGTCTAATAATTCCTCAATATTTTTATTTTGTTTTTGTATTTTCCTTAAAGACTTTTTAAACTTTGTAGAAAATATTACATCATATTTATAATTAGTCATCTGATAACAACGCTTTCATTAAATCTTCCCTATTATTGTATCTAGGATATTTTTCAGGATTATTAATCATTTCGTCTACTTCTTTTAATGCTTCCAACAGTTCTTTGCTAGGCGTTGGGTTTACCACTTCAAAAGGTACGCCATTTCTTTTAACTACTTGGGTTAAAGCCATATTAATAAATGTACTCATATTTAAGCCTAAGCCTTTTAAAATAGTTGTTGCTTCGTCTTTTATTTTTTTATCTACATTAATGTTAATAGCGCATGTCTTATTAGCCATATATAATCATCTCTCTTTCTACTTATAATGATACATTATATTTATATTTTTTATTATTTTTATGTTGCCTACGAACAAAATTTAACGATATTTTATGAGTATCTTAACAAAACAAAACCCCGTAACAACAATGCGTACGAGGTATAAGAAACATTTGATTAACGTTTACTGAATTGTGGAGCACGACGTGCTTTCTTTAAACCATATTTTTTACGTTCTTTAATTCTTGGATCTCTAGTAACAAAACCACTATCTTTTAGTATATGTCTATAACTATCTTCTCTTGTTTGATCAGTGTTAGCATCAAATTTTAATAATGCTCTAGTAATAGCTAATCTAATAGCTCCGGCTTGTCCACTAAATCCACCACCATTAACATTAACAGTAATATCAAATCTGTTTTCATTATTAGTTAATACTAATGGTTGTTTTAAATCCATAACTAATGTTGCAAATGGCATGTAATCATTTACATCTTTACCATTAACAGTAATATTACCAGTACCTCCAACTAAAGATACACGAGCTACTGATTGTTTTCTTCTTCCTGTTGCAGTCCAAACTTGTTTATTTGCCATATGTCCTCCTAATCAATCTCTACAGCTATTGGTTTTTGCGCTTCATGTTTATGTTCTTCATCTTTATAAACAAATAATTTCTTGCCCATAGCTCTTCCTAAACTATTATGTGGAAGCATTCCTTTAATTGCTCTTTCTAACATTTCTTCAGGATAGCTTTCAATCATAGTTTTAGCATTTCTTTCTCTTAATCCTCCTGGATATCCAGAATGATTATAGTATTTCTTATCAACTAATTTCTTACCAGTTAATCTAACTTGTGAAGCATTAATGATAATAACATAATCACCACAATCAATATGTGGAGTATAAGTTGGTTTATGTTTACCTCTTAAAATACAAGCAGCTTTTGTTGCAACTCTACCTAAAATTTGATCTTTTGCATCAATAACATACCAACATCTTTCAACTGTTTCTTTTGTTTGCATAAATGTTTTCATAATAAATCCTTCCATTATGTTATTTATTTTTGCTTTCCCACAGCTAAATAAACTCCATAAATAAAATGTACCATAGTAAATTATATGAAAAAAGTACTTTCTTGTCAATCAAAATCGTACTTTTTTATTATCTTTCTTAATTCTCAAAGTAAAAGCAACTTTAATACTATGAGTTGCATTTACTTTGAGAATAAGTATTGCTTTTACTT
>CANQXT010000066.1 GCA_947627915.1 uncultured Bacilli bacterium | reverse complement strand
ACAGCACTTTGTTTACTAGCTAAAGTATATTCTAATGGTAAAACATTAAAAATTGAACCATAAACATTAACTTGTTGTATAAGCTCTGCTAATTTAGTATTATCTAAAACCTTTACACCAAGTAAAAATTTATACATTTTATTAATATTAAAACTTTTAGCCATTAGATTATTTTTATACTCATAAATTGGAAATACAGAAATATCAATACCAAATAATTTAGCTTTAAATCCAAAATCTTGAACTTTACGATAATAAGGAAGTCGTTCTTCCTTATGAACGCTTAAAGGATTATGAACAATTCCATTTGCATCGATATAATCTCCTTTATATTCTCTTGGAATCATAAGACCATTTAAAGAATCAAATAAAGAAGAAGTAACACTACCTAAGGTATTTACTTGTTGATTTTTTAAAGTTAGTTCCGTCGATTTTTTGGCAATTCTTGTAGTCAGCATGCAAGCTTCTGCATATGGCTTAGAGTCACATATCATTTCAAAAGATTCCTGTTTAGCAAATTCAACTCTTAATTTTTCCATATACTCAGTTGGTACAAACATATCAATATCACCAAAATCACGACTTTCAGATGCATTATTTAGAATATAAGGAACAGTACCTCCATAAAAACAAATATGTTTAACTATTTCAGGATCTAAAGTTTTTAAATTTTGATAAAACTCTTTTATTTGCTCTAAATTATGTTTTTTCTTAATAATAGAATCTTCATCAATATGAACAAAATCACCATTAACTCCAGGAAACATTTCAGGATTATTCTTTTTAGTTTGATACATATCATCTAATTCTTTTTGTTTTCTTTCATTTTCTTCCACCATTCTAGCTAATTTAGCATAATGGCTTTCTTCATAATCAAAACACGCCTTTTTATGGATTTCCAATGCTTCATCAGATGAAATTCTATCAGCTATTTTCAATATCATTTGTTCTATTTCACGATTAGAAGAATCTACAGTACTTATATGCGTTATAAATCCTTGTTTATTTCTTACAACTTTAATAAAAATATTATTTAAATAATCCATTTCCAATAATTTTGCTACCTCATCACCTGTTTTTACTTTAATGTTATCTTTAATTTTAAAATAATGGTGTTCTTTAGTTAAAGCTGAAATTCTATAGTCATCTACTGCTTGAACATTAATAGCATTGCTAAAATCTTCTTGAAATAATTTTTCTTTTTCTTCACCTACAATTACTTCTGTTTTTCCAAATATTTTTAACCAATCGGGGTTATAAAATAATGCTACAACACTAGGATTTAAAAAATCTATTATTTCACCCTTTTCAAAGCACATATTTATGCTAGCACTTATCTCAGGACAACCTTCTTTAAGCATAACCATTTTATTATCGCCTTTTCGATTTGGCAAAATCTCCTTTTTAAGACTTTTTATTAAATCTGCATCATTTACACTAATATGAGAAAAAAGCCAATCATCAAGATAAAGATAATCATCTACCCATAAATAAACCCATCCTGTATAATTATCTGATACAGTTATAGATTTATAAATCTTATGAAAAGCTAGTTCATTTTCATCAGCATCCGGATTTGCTTCCCAAATTAAAGAATTAGTTTTAAAACAAGTTTTAAATCTTCTTCCTTTTAAATCTTCAAGTAACCAATCCTTCTTATATCTAACAATATCTCCTTTTTTTCTATGAGCATCATTATCATCTTCAAAATATCTCAAATAAATATAATCTTCTCTTTTAAAGTCTTTCATTATAGCACCTCATTTAATAGTTATATATTATACTATATTTACCTTTAAAAATAAAATATTTTAAATTCAATTTATTATTTTCATTCACTATTACAAGTGTGCTTTCTAAATTAATTAAATTGATATAATATTAATGGATACATTTGGAATATATCAGATGTTTTCCCTTTCAATTATCATAAGATAAAAGAAAGGTGGTGGTTCTTTATGACAAAAAGAGAAATTTCTCAATTTATTATAATCCTACTATTATTCTTTGTAGTAATCACCTTACTATTTAGATAATAAAAACATCTGATTTCAACAATCGTTGATTTCAGATGCAACCCATAAGGGATAACATCTGATTCCTATAATCAAATGTATCCTTTTTTATTTTATGCAAGTTTCCTTGACAAATTCATAATAACATAAAAACGACTTTTTTACAAGTCGCTTTTTAAAACTTAGAGATTCCAAGTTTAATATCAATATGGTGCGAATGACGTAGTTATCTACAACTTTTGATTCTACTTATTTTCAAATAAAAGTTTTCTTATTTTAGTTACTATTTTTCCATAGTTAGGATCATTGCTTAATTCCTCGATATTTATCCATTTATATTCAGATAGTTCATCAAGATCAATTTTAATATCTAAAATATTATTTATTGTAAATAAATACCTAAAATCAAAATGATAATGTTCTGGCAAGTTTAATCTCGCATTATAATCAATTTTATGAGTATCAATATCTAATGGAATTAATTCACTTTTTGATAATTTTAATTGTTCTAAACTTTTTAATCCCGTTTCTTCAAATATCTCTCTCCTAACTGCATATAATGGATTACTATCATCTTTATCAATATGACCTCCAGGATATAAAAACATTTTTAAATCACTATGATATAAAACTAAAAATTTATGTTCTTTTTTAGCATAAATAAATCCACCTACAACTATATGTCCATCAAAATTATTCCAATCTATTATTTCTTCATCATTGTGTTTTTTTAAATAATCTAAAACCAATGACTGTCTTTCTTGCTCTTCTGGAAATATTAATAAATAATCATGTAAAACTTTTAATAAAATATTTTTCATACATCCTCCAATAATTTATCATATAAGTTCATATTACCACCACTTAAATTATATCATGATATTTTGTTTTGACAAAATAATTAACCTCCTAGATATTTTGACAAGTGTATCAAAATGACCTAAGGGGCTATCTTTTTATATCAATATTCGAAAAAGTTCGAATAGAAACGTCAATGGTGTTCTTGAAGGGAATCGAACCCTTGACCTTATGCGTCGGAGGCATACACTCTATCCAACTGAGCTACAAGAACACCTATATTATACCATTAATCAGTTATTATGTCATTTACTCTTTTATCATAAATATCATATGGTATATTATTAATTAAACAATCTTGATAACATAATCCAATAGCATATACATTATGAACACTAAAAAATTTATCATAAAAACCTTTACCATATCCAATACGATAACCATCACGTGAAAAGCAAACTCCTGGAGTTATACAAACAGCATCATTAAAATCTTTAACCATTTTATTAGTAGTAGGTTCTAAAATATTATAATATCCCTTATTTAAATCATCCAAACTATTAATATAATAAAAATTCATTATATTATTCTCTATTTTAGGTACTGCTAATAAATAATTATGATTAAGAAAATAGTTAATTAAATTAATAGTGTCTACTTCTCTATTAAAAGATACATATATTAATATTAATTTAGCTTTTCTGATCATTTCATTATTTATTACTTTATTAAAAATTATTTCATTTTTAACATTTCTTTCATCAATATTATCTCTGATTAATATATATTTTTTTCTTAAACTTCTTTTCATAAGTAAAATTATAACCCTTATTAAAAAAGTAAGCAACACATTATCGCTTACTAGAATAATTTAATTATATCGTGAATTGTAACAAATATAATCAATAACATTAATAAGATAAAGAATATTGTATGACACCAATTCTCAAATTTTTGATTAATTGGACTTCCTTTAATTTTTTCTATAATTAAGAATAAAATATGTCCGCCATCAAATGCTGGAATTGGTAAAATATTAATAATACCAACATTTATAGATAATAATATAATTAAATTAAGAACATTGATTATAAAGTATTTAAAAGCTCCACTTTCTTTAACTACTTCTCCTACTACACTATAAATACCAACAGGTCCAGATAAAGAACCTACACTTATTTTACCAGTAAATAAACCACCTAAAGTAAGCCACATTTGAGATAAAATAGAACAGAATTTTTGGAAAGCAAATTTAATTTTATTAACAAAGCCATGTGTTTCTACTTCATCAAAATATATTCCTAATCTTTTAATTTTATTTCCTGATTCATCTTCAATAGTTTTAGCTTCAGTAATAATTTCTTCTTCTTTACCAGATGAATGTTTTACTTTAATAGTATATTTATCATCTTTAGCTTTATATTGAAGTAATATAGCTACTTCATCTAAAGTATGAACTTTATGATTATTAATAGCTAATATAGTATCTCCTTTTTGAATATTGGTTTGACTAACTGGATAATCACTATCTAACTTTAATACTTGAGGTGTTAAAACAGTACTTTTATAAACAAAAGCAAAAACAATTAATAAGACTAAAGCCATAATAAAGTTATTTACGACACCAGCAGCCATAACAATTATTCTTTGCCATATAGGTTTATGACATAATAATTTTTCTTTAGGTATTTTTTTATCATCATCATAAACTTCTCCAGCCATTGAAACAAAACCACCGATTGGGAATGCTCTAATATTATAATCTATTCCATCTTTTCCTTTATGAGAATAAATTACTGGTCCCATACCGATAGAAAATTCATAAATATATACGCCAAATTTTTTAGCCCAAAGAAAATGACCTAATTCATGGAATAAAACAATTATTCCAAGTATAAATACAAAAACTAATAAAGTTACTATCCACATTGTTGTATCTTCCTTTCTATATTGTCCAAAAAATAATTACATAACAGATTACAATAAATAAAATACTATCTAAACGATCTAAAATTCCACCATGACCGGGAATTAAATTAGAATAATCTTTAATATCATTTTCTCTTTTTACCTTACTAAAGTATAAATCACCAATTTGACCTATAACAGATAATATCATAGTTATTATAATTATTGGGAATGTTATTTTAGTAACTAGAAAATGATAAGCAATTAAAGCCGTAATACTACCTCCAACTAATCCTCCTACAAAACCTTCAATTGTTTTATGAGGACTAATTTTGGGACACAACTTATGTTTACCAATTAAACGTCCTATAATATAAGCAAATGTATCGGTAAAAATAGCAATTAATATTAAATATATTAAAATATTAAAATTTAAATTTCTTAAAGTAATAATTAAATTAAAACCAATACCTATTAAATAAACCCACCCTAATAAATATAGAGCACTATCAGTATTATATTTATTATTTTTATAAAATAATACTGGGATTAATAAAAGTAATAATGGAATTAAAACACTACGATAATTTAACATATTAGCACCATAATTACCAACAACTAAATAAACAGTAGCTATAACCCCTAATAAAGATACTACTTTAGGTATTTCTTTATGACTTTTCTTTAAATCAAGGATTTCTTTAAAAGCTAGAATACTCAAAATAGCTACAACACCAGCATAAATATACCCACCAATTAAATAAACAGGGATAACGATTAATAACATTATAAATGCACTCAATAATCTTATTTTCATTTATGACCTCCATATATTATATTCCATTTAAAGTATACTATTATTTTAAAATTTAGTAAAGAAAAAAGTGTAACTAATATGGCAATCGCATAAAAAAATAATGTAAAATTATGGTACAATTACTTTTTATAGTAAAAAAAATAATGTATTCTTA
>CANQXT010000065.1 GCA_947627915.1 uncultured Bacilli bacterium | reverse complement strand
GCCGGAAAGGTGATAAATATTCCTCCGGAGGCACTTTCTTGATAAGAAAGTGGAAAGAACTTTTTAAAAGACTTATTTACCGGGATAAAAATATCGGGCACTTTCAATTTTATTTAGTGCATATCTAAATTTTATTTACATTAAATAATTATTAATGTTATAATATTTTCACAGGTGGTGGATTTATGAATATTAATAATATTTCAAAAAAAGATTTAAAAGATTTAGAAAAAGGTATATTAAGTACCAAAAATGCTTTGTTATGTATTATGTTTGCTGAAGAAGCAATAGAAGAAGATGAAGATATTGATATTGATGCATTTGAACAAGTAATATTAGATACTAATGATTCAGAATTGTGTTATGATTTTGCTAAACGTATTAAAGGAGCTAAGATTAAACCTTTAGAAGAAGTAATAATTAAAAATAAAGATAAAAGTCCTTGTTGGTGTATTGACTTTGCCAAAGATATTGAAGGTGCCAATAGAGAAGCTTTAGAACAAGCTGTAATAGATAGTAAAGATGCATATTGTTGTTATAAATTTGCTAGAGATATAGAAGGTGCTAATAAAGAAGCTTTACAGCAAGTAGTAATTGATAGTAAAGATCCAAAATGTTGTTATTACTTTGCCAAAGATGTTCCTGGTGCTAATAGAGAAGCTTTAGAGCAAGTTGTATTAGATAGTAAAAATGCATATTGTTGTTATCAATTTGCTAAATATATTGAAGGCGCTAATAGAGAAGCTTTACAACAAGTAGTAATTGAAAGTAAAGATGTAAGATGTTGCTATGACTTTGCCAAAGATGTTCCTGGAGCTAATATTTTTGCTTTAGAATATGTTGTAGTAGAAAGTAATATGCCAGATTATTGTTATTATTTTGCATGTAATGTTAAAGGAGCATATATTGAACCATTAGAAAAAGCAGTTATTGATAGTAAATGTTTTGTATTATGTTCTAGTTTTGCAGAGGATGTTAAAGGGGCTAATGTAAAGAAATTAAAAAAAGTAATAAAAGAGATTATAAAAGAAGAAGAAACTAAACAAAGAACTTTAAAAAGATAACTTTTAAAAAGGTTTCACAAAGGTTTAACAAAAAGAGAAGAAGATTGTTGACATAAGTTTAAAACAAATGGTATAATAATATTCCTCAAATGGGGGTGGAAGTATGGAAATATATAATTTAGTTGTACAATATCAACTTGGAAATTATGAAGTTATTGATTTAAATGCTTTAGCAGCTTTAATGACGCAAAATAATAGTATTAGAATAGGTAATAGTTTAAAACAAATAGATGAATTTACTAGTAGATTTTCTTTAAATGAAATAACTGAATCAATTATTAAATCTAATATGACTACTAATAAATTTAGTAGTAGTAATTTAAGAGTTATTAGTAATCATAAATTAAATCACTCTATAATAAGTAAAGAAGTTATTGATAATATTATTGAATTTAAAGAAGATGATAATATTATTATTAATAATACTAAAGATATTTTAAGAGGAAAATTTAATGATGATATAGATAAGAAAATGAACGACAATACTTTAAAAGAATATATAATTAATTTAAAGAAATTGTTTAGTGATGAAGTATATAATTCATTAGATAAGTTACCAACATTTAAACAAAAAGAAATTATCAAAAATATCTTTGAAGAATTACTTAAGAATAATAATCGTTTTGGTATATATGTTATGATTAAATATTTACCATATGAATTAGCTAGAGTTTTACTTTTAGTAATTAATCATGATGTAGAAACATTAAAAAAGAATCCAAATATCTTAAATACAATAAGAAATTTAAAAAAAGAAAATGAAATATAGTCATTTCTTTTTTTATGGTGTATAATTTAATTATGAAGATAGATGATTTAATAGAAAAATATTTAGAATATATTGTTAAAGAATTAAATTATTCCCCAGTAACTATGGAAGATTATCATAGTGATTTAATAATGTATAAAGAGTATATAAATAAACATAATCTTTCTTTTTTAAAAATAACTAAATTACAAATAATAGATTATTTAAAATATTTAGATAGTCTTCATTATTCTAATAAATCAATATCAAGACATTTAAGTAGTTTAAGAAGTTTTTATTCTTATTTAGTGGAAATAAAAGTCTTAGATAGTAACGTTTTTCGAAGTATTAGAAATCCCAAAGTAGAAAAGAAATTACCTAATTATTTAAGTGTTTTAGAAGTAGAAGAAATAATTAATAGTATAGAAGAAAAGACTAAAGAAGATATTAGAGATAAATGTCTATTTGAATTATTATATTCTACGGGTATAAGAGTTAGTGAAGCATCGAATATGCTTATTACAGATATAGTGGATAGTAATAAGAGTATTCGAGTTATAGGTAAAGGTAATAAAGAAAGAATAGTTTATTATGGTTCTTATTTAGAAGATATTTTATCTAAATATTTAAAAGTTAGAGAAGAATTTAATGTAAATAATCTTGCTTATTTATTTATTAATCAAAATGGAGGTAAACTCAGTCGAGAGAGTATCGAATATATTATTAAAAAAATAAATAATAAATATTTATTAAAACATAAAATTAGTCCCCACGTTTTAAGACATTCTTTTGCTACTCATTTACTAGATAATGGGGCTGATATTAAGAGTGTGCAAGAATTGTTAGGACATGAGTCTTTAAATACTACTGAAATATATACTCATATTAGTAATGATCGGCTTCGAAGTGTTTATTTAAAATGTCACCCTAATAAAAAACGTCAATAAAATGTCAAAAAAAGTGTTTTTCTGAAAATACTTTTTTTAGTTATGCTAAAATATTGTTTAGGAGGCTTTTTATGGCAAAAAAATATGTTTATTTGTTTAGTGAAGGAAACAAAGATATGCGTGAACTCCTTGGTGGTAAAGGTGCTAACTTAGCTGAAATGACTAATTTAGGTTTACCAATACCTCAAGGTTTTACAGTTACAACTGAAGCGTGTACTGACTATTATAATAATGGTAAAGTAATTCGTGAAGAAATTATTGATGAAATCCTTGAAGCTTTAAAAAAACTTGAAGGTATGGAAGGAAAAACATTTGGTGATGAAAATGTTCCTCTACTAGTATCAGTAAGAAGTGGTGCTAGAGCTAGTATGCCTGGTATGATGGATACTATTCTTAACTTAGGTCTTAATGATAAATCAGTAGAAGGTTTTGCAAAGAGTACGAATAATCCTAGATTTGCATATGATTCTTATAGAAGATTTATTCAAATGTATTCTGATGTAGTTATGGAAGTTAATAAATCTTTCTTTGAAAAAATTATTGATGAATTAAAACATGAAAAAGGTATCACTTATGATACAGAAATGACTACTGAAGATTTAAAAGAATTAGTTAAAAGATTTAAAAAAGTATATAGTGACCATATGAATGGTGAAGAATTCCCACAAGATGTTAGAGAACAATTAATGGGAGCAGTTAAAGCTGTATTCCGTTCATGGGATAATCCAAGAGCTATAGTATATCGAAGAATGAATGATATTCCTGGTGATTGGGGAACTGCTGTAAATATTCAAGCTATGGTATTTGGTAATATGGGTGAAACATCTGGAACAGGTGTTGCATTCACAAGAAACCCTGCCACTGGTGAAAAGGGTATTTATGGTGAATATTTAATTAATGCGCAAGGTGAAGATGTAGTTGCTGGTGTTAGAACTCCACAACCTATAACTCAACTTGAAAAAGATTTACCTGATTGTTATAAACAATTTATGGAACTTGCTCAAAAATTAGAAGATCACTATCGTGATATGCAAGATATGGAATTTACAATTGAAAATGGTAAATTATATTTCTTACAAACTAGAAATGGTAAAAGAACTGCTCATGCGGCAATTAAAATTGCTTGTGATTTAGTTGATGAAGGAATGATTACTCCTGAAGAAGCTGTTTTAAGAATTGAAGCTAAAAGCTTAGATCAATTATTACACCCAACATTTGATACTGATGCGTTAAAGAAAGCTGAAGCTATTGGTGAAGGACTTCCTGCGTCTCCGGGTGCTGCTGCTGGTAAAGTTGTATTTACAGCTGAAGATGCTAAAGCACAAGGTAAAGGTGGAAATGGTGAAAGAGTTGTTTTAGTTAGACTTGAAACTACTCCAGAAGATATCGAAGGTATGGTAGCTAGTCAAGGTATTCTTACTGTAAGAGGTGGAAGAACTAGTCATGCTGCTGTTGTTGCTCGTGGTATGGGAACTTGTTGTGTTGCT
This sequence comes from uncultured Bacilli bacterium, assembly GCA_947627915.1. Lineage (GTDB taxonomy): Bacteria > Bacillota_I > Bacilli_A > RF39 > UBA660 > SIG200. The sequence continues at coordinate 1,502 of CANQXT010000065.1, read as the reverse complement.
GGATGTGGCGCAATTAAAATAGATGAAGAAAAGAAAGAATTTGAACTTGGTGGATATACATTCCATGAAGGTGACTATATTTCTATTGATGGAAATACTGGTAAAATTTATAAAGGTGATGTAGAAACTAAAGAAGCATCAATTTCTGGTGACTTTGGTAGAATAATGGATTGGGCTGATAAGTATCGTAAACTTAGAGTTAGAACTAATGCTGATAATCCAAGAGATACAAAGAAAGCTGTTGAACTAGGAGCTGAAGGTATTGGTTTATGTCGTACTGAACACATGTTCTTTGAAGAAGAAAGAATACCTAAAATTAGAAAAATGATTTTAGCTGATACAGTAGAAGAAAGAGAAAAAGCTTTAAATGAATTAATACCATTCCAAAAAGGTGACTTTAAAGCAATGTATAAGGAATTAAAAGGTCTACCAATGACTGTTCGTTATTTAGATCCACCTCTACATGAATTCTTACCTAATACTGATGAAGAAATCGAAGCATTAGCTAAAGATATGGGTGTTACAGTTCAAAAGATTAAAGATAAATGTAGTGAACTACACGAATTTAATCCAATGATGGGACATAGAGGTTGTCGTTTAGCCGTTACTTATCCAGAAATTGCTAGAATGCAAACTCGTGCTTTAATGGAAGCTGCTATTGAAGTTAAAGAAGAAGATGGATACGATATCGTTCCAGAAATTATGATTCCTTTAGTTGGTGAAGTTAAAGAACTTAAATTTGTTAAAGATATCGTTGTAGAAACTGCTGAAGAAGTTAAAAAGGAAAAAGGTAGCGATATGGAATATCATATTGGTACAATGATTGAAATTCCAAGAGCGGCATTAACTGCTGATAAAATTGCTGAAGAAGCTGAATTCTTCTCATTTGGAACTAATGACTTAACACAAATGACATTTGGATTCTCAAGAGATGATGCTGGTAAATTCTTAGATGCTTATTATCAAAATAAGATTTATGAAATTGATCCATTTGCTAAACTTGATCAAACTGGTGTTGGTGCTTTAGTTAAGATGGCTGCTGAAAAAGGTAGAGCAACTCGTCCAAATATCAAACTTGGTATTTGTGGTGAACATGGTGGTGAACCAAGTAGCGTAGAATTCTGCCATAAAGTTGGTTTAAATTATGTATCTTGTTCTCCATTTAGAGTACCTATTGCGAGACTTGCTGCTGCACAAGCTGCATTAAATGATAAAAAATAATAAATAGATTTATTCTATAAATTAAGACTAAGATATTAAATATGTATCTTAGCCTTTTTATTTACTTAATAAATTGATTTAATTATGGTTCCCATATGTTAAATTTTTTAGCAAATTGATAATTGTTTTCATAAAAATATTATCATATATGTTATAATATTTTCTACAAGAAGGTGATAGCATGATTAAAAATTTTACTACAAGTACTTTAAGACCTATGATGAAAATTTCTGAAATGGTTCCATATTTAAAACAAAAAAATATTAAATTTGAAGAATGCA
>CANQXT010000064.1 GCA_947627915.1 uncultured Bacilli bacterium | reverse complement strand
ACGAAAAAAACCAATCTTACGATTGATTTCTATATATCAATATTCGAAAAAGTTCGAATAGAAACGTCAATGGTGCCGTAACAGTGAATTGAACACTGATTAAATCCTTACCATGGATTCGTAATACCATTATACTATTACGGCGAAATGGTGCCAAATGTAAGAATCGAACTTACATCTAAGCATTACGAGTGCTTTGTTCTACCACTAAACTAATTTGGCAAAAAAAGATTTAAATAGTTTTTAATCTTTGACATCTATTTAAATGCTTTTTATATTTATAATTATAATTGTAAATATTATCTTTTTCAAGATTATACTTATATTCAATATATTTACCAATATAATATACTAAATTATTGGAATTAGGACAATAGATATATTCTGCAAATGCTTCTGCTACTACTTCACTAAATATTCCTTTATTATATGATACATATGCATATTCTGAAATTTTTTCTTTTATTAAAGTAAAATCATTACTATATTTTTGCATAATACGATAAAACCGATAATCTTTATCTAAATCTAAAATAAAAAATAAAATATGTCCTATTTCATGATAAATACTTTCTTTAATATCCATACAATGTTTAGGTGACCAACCATCTAATGAATCCATTTTATATACTTCATTAATAGTATCTAAATCATATTCTTTTATAAGATTACTATAACCAATTGCTATATAACCATTAAATAAATAATTTAAATATTTATTATTAATTCGATCCCGAAAATATAAACTAAAAAAGATTCCTAAATTATCTAAACAAGCCTCATCATATTCAACATTTTGATAATATTCATTTCTTAAACTTAACTCTTCTTTTAATTTAGTATTTTTTATTTTATCAACTAATTTATTATAAAGAGGAGAACTATAATATAATTTAGATAATAATTTATCTAATCCTATATAATTATGATAATTAAATGCTAAATTATATTCTTCATTAATAATATTATTATCGCCAATAGAACATATGACATCTTTAAGTTTAGGAAATTTTTGATAACATATATTTAAAGCTTTAATTATTTCTATAATAACATCTTTATCTAAACCAGTAAAAGATACTCTTGGAATACCAAATTTATTTTTAACATACTCTTCTAACTTTTGCATTTAAACCTCATTAATTTACTTTATTATCTTTTTTAGCATTCTCTCTACTTATTAAAAATTCTTTTAAATCTTTAGCAACATTTTCTGGGATAATTGTACTTAATTCTTCAATACTAGCATTCATAATATTATTAATATTACCATACTTTTTAATTAATTCTTTTTTTCTAACATTACCTATACCTTCAATATTTTCTAAAATACTACTAATACTACCTTTACTTCTTAAAGTTTTATGATAATTAATAGTAAATCTATGAACTTCATCTTGAATTCTAGTTAAATAATGAAAAATATTACTATCTTTATCTAAAGGAATAATATTATATGTATCACTATCAATAAGTTCATTAGTACGATGTTTATCATTCTTCTTTAATCCTACTACTTTAATATGTAAATTTAAACTATTTAAAATATCTAAACAGGCATTAATTTGATTAATACCACCATCAACAATAATTAAATCAGGTAGTTCTGATTTTTCAACTAAAGCTCTTTGATACCTTCTATAAATAACTTCTTGCATAGTATGATAATCATCATTTTTATCAACACTTACTTTATATTTACGATATTCTTTTTTATTAGGTCTTCCTTCTGTAAAAACAACCATTCCCGAAACAGAATATGAACCAAATAAATTAGAGTTATCAAAAGCATCAATTCTTTTTAAACTATCTAAATTTAAAAGTTGTCTTAATTCTTCATTAGCGTTTTCTGTTCTTTCTTCTTCCCTCATTGCTCTGGTTATTTCATTGTCTAAATATATTTTGGCATTTGATAAGGCCATCTTAACTAAGTTTTTCTTTAATCCCTTTTCCGGAACAATAAAATTAGCCTTAATTAATTCTTTTAAAACATCCACATTCATATCTTCATCTATAAGTATTTCTTTAGGTATTTCATGACGATCATAAAAATTCATAATATAAAATTCTAATTCTTCTACTTCATCTAATTTAATAGTTATTAAATCATTATGACTGCCAATAAGTTTATTATTACGAATAAATAAAATATTAATTCCAATATGTCCTTTATCTATATATGTACCTATAACATCTCTATTAACAAAATCGTGTAACTCAACTTTTTGTTTATCTAAAATAATATTAATATAATTAAGTTCATCTTTTAATTCTTTAGCCATTTCAAAATTTAAAGAATCACTATAACTTTGCATTTTTTCCATTATTTTATCTTTTAAGATCTTATCATTTCCTCTTAAAAAACTTAAAATATCATTTTCCATTTGTTGTAACTTATCTTGATCAATATTTTTAGTACAATATCCTAAACATTCCCCAATATGATAATATAAACATACTTGTTTAGGCATCCCTTCACATTTCTTTAAGGGATATAATCGATTAATTAATCTTACTATTCTTCTAGCAGCATAAGCATTAGGATATGGTCCAAAGATTTGTTTTTTATCTTTTCTTTTAATATTTAAGTATCTTGCTACTTTTACTTTGGGGTATGGTTTATTAATATATTCAATATAAGGATAACTTTTATCATCTTTTAGTAAGATATTATATTTAGGATTATATTCTTTAATTAAATTTATTTCCGTAATAAAAGCTTCAGTTTCACTACCAGTGACAATATAAGTAAAATCAACTACTTCTGATACCATCTTTCTTGTTTTACCAGTTACTGTACCCTTAAAATAACTATTTACTCTTTTATATAAATCTTTAGCTTTACCAACATAAATAATTATTCCATCTTTATTACGCATTTGATAACTACCAGGAAGATGGGGTACTAATTTTAATTTATCCTCTAACATAATAATCACCCACTTCAATTACTAATAGTATAACTTAAAATTTAAAGTTTATAAAGTCATATTTTGTTTATCTGATTGATAATACTTATTGATACTATCTTTAAAATTTTGAAAATCTGCAATACTTTCAACAATTTTAGGATAATCATTAATATTTAGATTTTTACATTTTAAAATTTCTTCCGAAATTAATTTCTTTTCAAAGAAATCTATTCTTTGCCTAATTTCTTCTTCACTTTTATTATTCATAATATCATTTTTAACGGCCTTTTTTAAATAATTTATCATTTGCATTTGGATTATTCCAATAATATCATTAATATTATTAAAGCCCTCTATAGTTCTATATTTAAAATCAATCTCGATAGTGGCAAATAACTTAAAAGCATTATTAATATCAGGATCTATTTCGCTTAACTTTTTGCATAAAGGCATAATACCTAAATTTTGAAAATAAGAGCCAAAAACAACATTAGGACTAGTCAAAATACATAATTGTGCTACAAATAATGAAGTAAAAAAATAACCATTATTTGTAAAACGTAGAGAAACTTGTTCAATAAGTTCAGGATCACAACCACTTTCTGTTAAAAATCTTAAAAATGTAATATATTCTGTCATACCTTCAGTTAAGCCATTATTAGATCTAATAATTTTATTATCTTTATAATGATTAAAACCATTAAATAATTCATCAGCATCTTTATCATAACTACTGGATGCAAAATGCGTTAGTTCATGAAAAAGAGTTGCTAAATAAACAGCATTACCATAATTAAATGATACTTGATTAGCTTCTTTAATTGCTTCTTCATTTATAGTAATAGTATTATTTTCAAAAGAATAAAAACCGACAATATTAAAATCTTTTTGTATTGACTCTACTTCCGTAGAATTTTGATATTTTAAAGTTTTAATTTTTTCATAAAACTCTTCTCTTTTACTTAAAGGTACATAATATTCTATATATTTAAGAAATTGTCTAAATACTTCTTTTTGAGTAGTTAAATTAGGATTATTTTGAATAGCATTATCTAATTCTTGAGAATTAGAATTACTATTATTAAAATAATTAAACATTCTATTTTCTAATTCACTAGTTTCAATACTATCTAAAATATTCTCTGATTCATCCATATAAAATGTTTTATTATCTTTAACAATTATATAATAAGATTTTCCTTCAAATACAAATGAATAATCCATTACTATCTTCCTTTATTTAATTATAGCATGAATTAATTTCATATGATAAAATATTCATAGGTGATTTAATGAAACTTGTAAATACTTTTACATTAGAAATCAAAAAATCTAAATTTATTGCTTATTATTATATAGTTAATTCAAAAGAAGAAGCCGATACTATTTTAGATAATTTAAAGAAAGAACATAAAAAAGCTAGACATATACCTTATGCTTATAAAATAGATAATCTAATTAAGAAAAGTGATGATAAAGAACCAAGTAATACTGCAGGTACACCAATATATAATTTAATTATACAGAATAATTTAAATAATGTCTTAATTTGTGTAGTAAGATATTTTGGAGGGATTAAACTAGGTGCTGGCCCTTTAATGCGAGCTTATTTAAATAGTGCAAACGAAGTCATAAAAAAAGTGGATTAATCGCCACTTATTTTTTTATAAATATCTTTTATTTCTTCTGGTGTTCGATAACCAATTTCTTTTTGCATCATTAGTCCATCTTTATAAAAGCATAAAGTTGGAACACTCATTACCCCAAATTTAGTAGCAATATTAGAAAACTTTTCAGCATCTACTTTTATAATATCCATATAATCAATTTCTTCTAAAATAGACGCTAACATTTTACAAGGACCACACCATTCAGTATAAAAATCAACTAATAATATACCTTTAGAAACTAAATTATCATAATCACTTTCTTTTTCTAAATATTTAACCATATTGAATCATTAGCTCCAAACATAACATCTCCAACAGAAACTTTATCAATATCAACTAATTCTTGGGCTTTTTGTTTAGTTATTAAACCATAATTAATTTCTAATTGAAGAATATATAAATTAATTTCTTCTTGAGTTTTACTATTATCAGCTGTATACATTTTAATACCATCATATATTTCACTCGCAGCTTTTGGAATACCTCTTAAGTATGTTCCTACTATTGGTGTATGATTAATCATTATATCAGCTACTTTACTATCTTTCAAATATTCAGCAGTTACATTAAATGAACTTGCAATCATTATAACTAAATATAAGAATACCCACATTTCTAAGAAGCCAATAATTGCTCCCCCTATCTTAGAAGGAATCTCCCAAATAATAGTAAATTTTAATAAAGTATCAATAAAACCAGTTAATGTTAAAATAATATTTAATAAACAATATAGTAAAACAAATATTAATACAAATGCGACAACATTATATAATAAAATTGTTAAAGTACTATAACCATTAAAACTAAAGAATGGAAATTTATTTATTAAAAATTCTACTAAAGGATATCTTAAGGTATAACTAATAATTATAATAGCAACTAAACCAATAAGTTGAACAGCTCCTTTAATTAATCCTTTTTTAAAACCAGCATATGTACCTAATGCTAATAAAACAAGTAATATAATATTAATTGCCATATTCATTTTATCATCTCCTATTATAAATTATATTATAATTGTAATGAAAAATAAAGCAAAATATGTTAAATTTTATTTGAGATGTAAAATGACAATAGTTTTTAAAGTATCAGACAATTTAAAAGATAAAATAATTGATTATTATAAAGATATGCCCCCAAGTTTGACAGTTGTAATTCAAAAACATTAATTCAAGTAGCATAAATACTTGTTTTTTTATCAAATTTTAT
>CANQXT010000063.1 GCA_947627915.1 uncultured Bacilli bacterium | reverse complement strand
AAAAATTAAGTTAAATTATTGTACAAAAATTAACTGTTACCAACATTTTAATTTTGAAAACTTGACACCGGGGGGGGTATTATATAATTATCTTATAAAATAGAGAAAAACAAAATAGATAAAAGTTATCAACATAAATGAAAGGGTTAAGAATGAAGAAGATAATTATAGGAGTACTAGTAATAATAGAAATATTTTCTTTGTATATGATGTATCAAATAAATAATAGTAAATCTTTAAATGAAGTAAATATAAAAAATAATAAAATAAATAAAGATGTCTTTGCAGTATATTGGGATGAAAATGGAGATGGAGAATATACAGAATATACACAAGCAACATGGCCTAGTTCTGGTTATATATTAAATTTAATAAAAACAGAATGTATGAATGAAAAAGGAGATAAACTAGAAAATCCAGATATAACTTATAATCATGGAACAATAACACTAAGTAATACTGAAACAACATATTGTATATTGTATTTTGAAAGGTTAAAAGCAAGTATATTAATATATGATAATTCAAATAATAGAACAAATTGTACAGATATCCAATGTGCTATAGATGAATTATATAAAGCAAATTTTTAAAAAAAAGAAAGAAGAGTTAAGATATGAAGAAAGTAATAAAAAATAATTATAAAATATTAATAGGAATAATAATAGGAATAGTAATAATATCAGTAAGTATCGTATATGCCGAAAGTACAATGATAGATAGTGAAGAAGTAACATATGATAATGAAGCAACTCACGAAACAGTAACTAATGTACAAGAAGCCATAGATGAATTATATGAAAGAAGTGGGTTACATAAAGATGAATGGAAAGAAGAAGATTTAAAAGGAAATGATCCAGTAATAACCGGAGATTTAATCCCAGTTGAAATAAAATCAAATGGAGATGTATATTATGCTAATAAACATAGTGAATGGTATAACTATAGTGAGAAAAGATGGGCTAATGCTGTAATATTAAAAAGTGAAAAAAGAGAAACATATTCTGAAGGACAAAAGATAGAAGAAGAAGATATAAATGGTTACTTTGTGTGGATACCAAGATATAAATATCAAGTATGGCATGCAATAAGTGAAGACAATGTAATAGATGGAACTACCTTAACAAATGACAAATATGATAATTCAACAACACAAGCATTAGGTAAAGCAAGATTAATCAATATCGAGTTTGAAAGTAAAAATACTACAAAAAGTAATGCTACAAAAGATGGAGAATGGTTAACTCATCCAGCATTTACATTAGGAAGTAAAGAGTTAAGTGGGATATGGGTAGGAAAATTTGAAACAGGTGGAGATGCAGATAATGTAATAGTAAAACCAAATGTTGTCTCATGGCGAAGTGCAACAGTAAAAACATTTTTTGAAGCCGGAAAAGGATATGCAAGAGATACATTAGATAGTCATATGATGAAAAATACAGAATGGGGAGCAGTTGCATATCTATCCCATTCTAAATATGGAAAAGGAACAGAAATAAGAATAAATAATAATTCAGATTTTATAACAGGATATAGTGCCGCAGCTAATACAGATCAAAGTAGTTATCGAGGAATATATGGAACAGATTCAAGTATAACTCAACCATATAATACACCAACAGGGTATTTAGCAAGTACAACTGGAAATATAAGTGGCATATATGATATGTCAGGTGGAGCACATGAATATATGGCAGCGTGTATAGAAGGAAACGTAGGAAGTAGTGGTTTTAATAAAGAAGAATTAGAAAAAGAAATGAATGCTGGTTATATAGATAAATATCCAAGTGATAGTAATCAAACATCATATAGTAAAAGAATCTTAGGAGATGCAACCGGAGAGATGGGACCATTCTATTCCTATTATGAAAAAGATGGTATATATTATCATAATGTATGGTACGCTGACGGTTCGTACTTCGTTGGCTCTTCTTACCCGTGGTTCAATCGAGGAGGCCTTTACGACGATGGTGTCTTGGCGGGTCAGTTCTACTTCTATAGGTACACCGGTGGTGCTTACAGCTACAATGGGTTTCGCCTCGTCCTTTCTTCCCAATAAATTGCAAAATATTTAAACAAATAAAAAACGTCAACGAAGACGTTAAAATAGTAAACTTAACCCTGAAAGAGAATGTTTCTCTTTCTTTTTTAAGGTCTCATAAAAACAAAAAATATGTCAAAAATGTTAATAACTAATAAGTTATTAACATTTTTATATATTTAATATATTTTTTTTAAGATATTTATTATATAATATAGTCTTGTAAAAAAATGAGGGATAATTATGAGGTGTATTACAAAAGAAATGATATATTACTATAAATTAAAACAATTAGGTTTTGATTTTATGGGATATTATATAACTAAACATAAATGTGAATTATCCTATCATCACTTTTTAATTCCAAAATTTGAATGTCGTCTAAATAATTTAGGAGATGGTTATTATGTGTGGAATGGTGTTATCTTAAGACAAAAAACTGCTCATGAATATATTCATATTATTGAAAGATATGATCTAGATCGTTATGATGCTATAACTAGTGAATTATTAGATCAAAAAATAAAAGGATATATTGATTTTGAAAATATTAAAATAATTAATGATATTTTACTTAGTTTTGAACGAGAATATATAGATAAAACTACTGTAGATGGTCATTATATTATTCAAGAAAGATATTTTAATAGAGTATTAAAGAAATAAATGATAAAATAAATGTGTGATATATATGAATATAAAAATAAGAAATGCAAGTGTTACTTTAGGCATAAATACTATTTTAGAAGAAGTTAATTTAGATATTAATGAAAAAGATAAAATAGCTATAGTAGGAAGAAATGGGGCTGGAAAGACTACTTTATTAAAAGCTTTAATTGATAATAGTATGTTTGACAGTGGTGTTGGTGAAGAAGAGTTTAGTATAACTAAAATAGGTAAATGGTCCATTGGTTATTTAGAACAAATAGCGTTTTCTTCAGAAGAAGTAACATTAATTGATGAAATAAAAAAATCATTTAGTGATTTAATTAAATTAGAAAATAAACTAAATAATTTAGTTAAAGAAATGAATGAAAATGATGATGAAAAGATTATTTTAGAATATACTGAAGCTTTAGAAAATTATAAATTACAGGGAGGATATTCTTATCAAAAAGAATATGAAGTATTATTAAAACAATTTGGTTTTAGTGAAAGTGATAAATTAAAAAAAATAAAAGAATTTTCTGGGGGAGAAAAAACGAAAATTGCTTTTATAAAACTATTATTAAATAAACCTGATTTATTACTATTAGATGAACCTACTAATCATTTAGATATTCATACGATTGAATATTTAGAAAATTATTTAAAAAATTATTCTAAAACTTTAATAATTGTTTCTCATGATCGAATGTTTTTAGATAATATCGTTAATATAGTATATGAGATAGATTATGGTAAAACTTATAAGTATAAAGGAAATTATACTAATTATGAAAAAGAAAAAAAGTTAAGATATGAAAAAACATTAAAAGATTACGAATATCAACAAAAAGAAATAAAAAGATTACAAAGTATTTATGAAAGATTTAGAAATAAACCAACAAAAGCAAGTATGGCTTTAAGTAAACTTAAGCAGATTGAAAGAATGGATATAATTGAAAAACCAAAAGAAACTGATTTAAGAACTTTTAGAACTAATTTAAATGAAATAAAACCAAGTGGAAAAGTAGTAATGAATATTAAAGATTTAACAATTGGTTATAATAAAGAATTAGCAACAATTAATTTAGAAGTTATAAGAGGAAAAAAGATAGGTATAATTGGTGAAAATGGCATTGGTAAATCAACTTTATTAAAAACTATATATGGCTTAATAAAACCAATTAAAGGAGAAATAGAATGGGGTATTAATTTAAAAATAGGTTATTTTGATCAAAATTTAGCTATGCAAGATAGTAATAATACAGTTATTGAAGAATTTCGAAATTTCTTACCTCAATTATCTTATGAACAAGCAAGAAGTGCTTTAGGATCATTTTTATTTAAAAATGATGATATAGATAAAAAGATAAATGTTTTAAGTGGAGGAGAAAAAGTAAGATTACAATTATGTAAAATATTATATAATAAACCTAATTTATTATTATTAGATGAACCAACTAATCATATGGATATTATAGGTAAAGAACATTTAGAAGATATATTAAAAGAATATACAGGTACTTTATTATTTGTTTCACATGATCGTTATTTTGTTAAAAAAATAGCAGATGAGTTATTAGTATTTGAAAATAATAAAGTTTCTTATTATCGTTATGGTTATAGTGAATATGAAGAAAAAAGAAAACAAGAAATACCTATTCTTTCTTCAGATAAAGTTATTAAAGAAGAAAAAGTAAATAATTATAATATAAATAAAGAAATAAAAAATATTGAAAAAGAAATAACAAGTAAAGAAAATGAAATAAATAAATTAAAGCAAGAATTATATAATGAAGAAGTATATACTAATTATGAAAAAAGTAAAGAAATTAATAATTTATTAGAAGAAAAGCAAAAAGAATTAGATGTTTTGAATAAAAAATGGGAAGAATTAATAAGTAAATGTTAGAAAAGAATAACTAAATAAATTATTTGCTTATTTCATATTATTTATTGATAGTGTAAATGATTTTACGATTGTGATTTGTCAAAGATATAAAAGTATGGTATAATTATTGAGTTACGTTGAAAAGGTGTTAATTAAATGAAGATAAATAAAGAATATAAAGAAATAACTAGTGAAATAGTAAATGATGCTAAATTCTTAGAATTAAAGGATGATAGTCATCATGGTTCTAATAGATATGAACATTGTAAAAGAGTTTCATATGTTAGTTTTTTAATGGCTAAATTATTGAAAGCTAATTCTAAAGATGTAGCAATATCTGGTCTTTTACATGATTATTTTCATGGTTCAACTAATTCTAATGAAGATATATCATATTTAAAGCATCCAGTTACTAGTGCTAATAATGCTAAAAATGATTTTAATATAAATAAAGAAGAAGAAGAAATAATACGTACGCATATGTATCATTATGCTTTAGTTAAACATATCATACCTTTTATTAATCATCGAGAAAAAGTTATTGCTAAAGATTATAAACCAACTTCTAAAGAAGGACATATTGTTTGTATATCTGATTTATTAGTTTCTATATTTGAAGTATTAAAATATAAAGTACGTTATGAAACTTGTTTATATTTTATATTTTTAATTAATTTAATGTTTTAGAGAGGTTATATATGGAAGGATTACCAAAACATATTGCTATTATTATGGATGGTAATGGTAGATGGGCAACTGAAAAGGGTAAAAAGAGAAGTGAAGGCCATAAACAAGGGGCAGTAGCGTTAGAAAATATTGCCTTATATGCTAAACAATTAGGTATTAAAGTATTATCTGTGTATGCTTTTTCGACAGATAATTTTAAAAGAAGTCAAGAAGAAGTAGATTATTTAATGGACTTATTAATATATTATTTTAATAATAAATTAGATAGAGTTATCAAAGATGGTATAAAGATTGTTTTTAGTGGTCGTAAAGAAAATTTAAGACCTGATGTAATTTTGGCTATTAACAACATAATTAATAAAACAAAAGATAATCAAGAATGTATATTAAATATATGTTTAAATTATGGGGCTCAAGAAGAAATAGTTGATGCTACTTTAAAAATACATCAAGATTTAAATAATAAGAAAATAAAAGAAGAAGATATTACAAGAGAAAGTTATTATAAATATTTATATCAAGAATTACCTCCCATTGATGTATTAATAAGAACAGGGAAAGAAAAGAGATTAAGTAATTTTATGTTATATCAAGTAAGTTATGCTGAACTTTACTTTTTAGATGTTTATTTTCCTGATTTTAATAATCAAGATCTTTTAGAAGTATTACAAGATTATACAAAAAGAAATCGTCGTTTTGGCGATGTGAAAAATAATTGAAAAATTTTGAGTTTAGGTAAAAATATTCCTTGACAAATGAAAAAGATGAAAATGTTGAAAACTTTTTCATCTTTTTTGC
>CANQXT010000062.1 GCA_947627915.1 uncultured Bacilli bacterium | reverse complement strand
GCTAAAGAATATTTATTAAATAAAAATTTAGATATTGCTTTAATTATTTTAGATATAACTTTACCAGATGGTGATGGTTTTTCCCTTTTTACTAGTGTTATAAAAAGGGAAAAAATACCCACTATATTTTTAACTGCTAAAGATAGTGAAGAAGATATTGTAAAGGGTCTAACTCTAGGAGCCGAAGACTATCTAACCAAACCTTTTAGTTCGAAAGAATTACTAGTTCGAATGGAAAAAATATTAAGTAGATATAATAAAAATAATACTATTACAGTGAAAAATATTACTTTTGATTTTGCTAAAATGGAAGTATTTAAAAATAATAAATTAATTGAGTTAACTTCTCTAGAATTAAAAATATTGCATCTTTTATTTTTAAATATTAATAAAGTTGTAACTAGAAGTACTATTTTAGATAAAATTTGGGAATGGACTGGTAATGATGTTGATGATCATACCATAACTGTTTATTTAAAAAGAATTAGAGAAAAACTACAAACAGATGTCATTATTACAATAAAAGGAATTGGGTATAGGATAGATGAAAAATAAAATTAATTTTAAAAAGTATTTAATAGAAACATTTATTATAAGTATTATTTTAAGTACTATTTTTATATTTATAAATATATATGAATATAATGTTTATAAACAAAATTTTAATAATAAAGTTTCTTTAATAATTAGCAAAGTAAAAGATAAATATCCGCTTGTTGATAATAATGATATTATGGAAATATTAAATAATAAAGAAAAGACAAATGATTTATTTAAAGAATATGGTATTTTAGAAAGTGATTCCTATATTTTAGAAAATAAAGATGCCTTTAATACTTTTTTAATTATTAATATTAGTTATCTTATTATAAGTATCATAATTATTTTATTTATCTATTTACATTATGAAAAAAATAGAAGAAAAGAAATAAAAGAAATTACTAAATTAGTAGAAAGAATTAATAATAGTGATTATCAAATTAATTTAAATGATTTAACGGAAGATGAATTATCAATCCTTAAAAATGAAATTTATAAAACTACTATTATTTTAAAAGAAAGAGCGGAATTATCCCATCAAGATAAATTAGAATTAAAAAAATCTTTAGAAGATATTTCCCATCAATTAAAAACTCCTTTAACATCAATGCTAATTATTTTAGATAATTTAATTGATGAACCTAATATGACTAAAAATTTACAAGAAGAATTTATTCATGATTTAAAAAGAGAGGTTTTAAACATTAATTTTTTAGTGCAAAATTTACTTAAACTTACTAAATTTGATGTTAATACAGTTAAGTTTAATAGGAAAGTTGTATTAGTAAATAATTTAATTAAAGAGGTTATGAAAAATACTGCTACTTTAAGTGATTTAAAAAATATTGTGATAAATGTTAAAGGTAACAAAAAAATAAAATTAAATATTGACTATAATTGGCAAATTGAAGCTTTAACTAATATATTAAAAAATTGCTTAGAGCATTCTTATAATGATAGTAAGATAGATATTGAATACATTGAAAATAAAGCATATACAAAAATAGATATTACTGATTATGGTATAGGTATTACGAAAAAAGATTTACCCCATATATTTGAGCGATTTTATCAAAGTGAAAATGCTTTAAATGAAAGTATGGGAATAGGTTTATCTTTAGCGAAAAGTATTATTGAAAAAGATAATGGTAGAGTTTTAGTTACATCAAATAATAATAAAACTACCTTTACTATTAAATATTTTAAAGTATAGAAGGTGTTTATATGATTTATTATAAAGAATATAAATCTCCCATAGGTAAGTTAACTTTAGTTAGTGATGGAACATATTTAATTGGTCTTTATATAGATGACCAAAAATATTTTTTAGAAAATATAAATGAAGTTATGCAAAGAAATGATAATTTAAAAGTTTTTAAAAATACTGAAGATTGGTTAGATAAATATTTTGCAGGATTAAAACCAGATATTAAAGATTTAAAATTAAAACTAAAGGGTAGTGATTTTAGAATTATGGTTTGGCAAATTTTAGAAAGTATTCCTTATGGCGAAGTAATAACTTATGGTGAAATTGCAAAGAAAGTAGCCAAAATAATGGGTAAAAGTAAAATGTCTTCGCAAGCAATTGGTGGGGCAGTTAGTCATAATCCTATTTCAATTATTATTCCATGTCATCGGGTAGTGGGAGTAAATAATGCATTAGTTGGTTATGCTGGAGGTCTAGATATTAAGAAAAAACTACTAGATTTTGAAAAAAACACGAAATAAATAGTACATTTTTTCAAAAATGTTGTATAATTATGTTTGAAGGAGTAGATATGTATGAAGAAAAAAATATTATTATTTGTAGCAATGTGTTTACTTGCATTACCTATAACTACAAAAGCTATATCTATTGATAAGTATAATACATTAAATTTAAGAGAAGCTTTAAAAGATGAAGAAATAGAAGAAGCTTTTAAAGATTATAAGGAAAATGATAAACAAGTAACTATTTATCTATTTAGAGGTAAAGGTTGTGGTTTTTGCCGTGCATTTTTAACATTTTTAAATAGTATAACTGATGAATATGGTAAATATTTTAAAGTTGTATCTTTTGAAGTATGGAATGATGCTGAAAATAGTGCTTTACTAAGTTCAGTAGCGGCTTTTATGAATAAAGAACTTGAAGGAGTACCATTTATAGTTATTGGAGATAAAGTTTTTGATGGCTATTCTAGTTCTTATGATGAAGATATCAAGAGCACTATCAAAGATTTATATAATAGTAAGAATAGATATGATGTTTTTGCCGAAATGACTGATAAAGATTTAGAAGTAACTGCTACTACACCAGAAACTGAAACTACAGATGGAACAGATAATGTAACAGGTGAATATTCTAATACTTCTAGTAGTAAAGATATTTCTAATAGTGAAGTATTATTAATTACTTTCTTATTATTTATTGTAAATATTATTGTTATCGTTACTTATGTTAATTATGAAAATAAAAGAGTAATGCTTAAATTAGAAGAAAAATCAAGGAGATAAGTATGAAAAAAGTAATATTATCATTATTAATAGTCCTATCTATTTTTACATTAACTAGTTGTGGTGATAAAGAAGTAAAAAATACAGATGCTATTAAGTTTAAAGAAGAATATGAAAAATTAAATGGCGAAAAAAATAAAAATGGTGTAACTTACAGAGAAGTAAAAATAGATGAAAATAATCCATTTGTATTTGCTACAGCCGAAGAAATTCAAGAAAAAATAAATAATAAAGAAACATTTGCTGTATACTTTGGCTTTAATAGTTGTCCTTGGTGTAGAAGTATTATTACAACTTTAATTGAAGTAGCAGATGATTTAAATATTGATAAAATATATTATGTTGATGTTTTAGACATTAGAGATACTTATGAATTAAATAGTAAAAATAAACCAGAAAAAACTAAAGATGGTAGCGAAGGTTATAATGAACTTATTAAAAGTTTAGCAAATGTCTTAAGTGACTATACTTTGACAACTGAAAAAGGTAAAACTGTTCAAGTTGGCGAAAAAAGAATTTATGCTCCTAATTTAGTTAGTGTTGTTGATGGTAAGGCACAAAAATTAAATACAGGCATAAGTGAAATGCAAACAGATAGTATGATGGAACTAACAGATGAAATGAAGAAAGACACTTATGATCAATTTAAATGTGTTCTAGATTGTTTACAAGAAGATGTTAAAGTTTGCCAACAAGGTTGTTAAGAAATAAATTTGTAATAGATTATCTCTATTACTTTTTTATTGAAAATAAAATCTCTCAAATACTTTTTTGAATTCTCTTGACTCTCGGGGGGGGTATATTATAATAATCTTATAATAAATGAGATGATAATAATGAAAGAGAAAATTACTAAATATAAAAGGTATATTATATCTATAGCATTAATATTAATGTTATCAGTTTTATTTATAAATATGAAATATTTACTACCAAAGAAATATGAAGAAATACCAGAAGTAAAGTTAAAAGAAATGGTAAATAAGGATAAAGCAATGGCTATAATGATATCAAATGATGGAAATAATTATCAAGAGTATAAAAGCGATACCTGGCCAGGTAATGGTTATAAATTTAAAGAAGCAAAGTGTATAGATAATAATGGTAGTGAAATAAAAGAAGCTGTAACATATGAAAATGGTAAAATAACATTAACTACAAATAAAACGATATATTGTACATTATATTTTGATTACAAAGGAACAATAAATATATTAAGAGAAAATGATCCAAATAAAGTTTTGAGTAGTACAGAAGTAGGGGGTATGTATCGTTATCAAGGTGTAGGAACTGAAGAAGGAATAGATGATACACATAAATTTGTTGATAATAACTATATTTGCTTTGGAACAGATAACAAAGAAAAATGTACAAATGATGAAGATCATTATATGTATCGAATAATCGGAATAACAGAAGAAGGACAATTATATTTGATAAAAATGAAAGGTGTCGAAGAAGGCAATAATAAAATTTTTCAATGGAATTCAAAATATCAATCACCAGATTGTGATGGAAATGCTTGTGAATGGCCAAATGCTGATATATACAAGAGATTAAATGGAACAAATTCAAATGGTAATCCAGTATTTGTAAATAATTCAATATATGAATACATGGTAGATGGAAATATTTGGTATAGCAAAATAGAAAACCATAACTGGATGTATGGAGATGTTGATGGTACAGTATCATATGCTATAATAGATGGTGAAACAGTATATGGTGTACGAAATAATGGGTTAATCCTATATGAAATAGAAAGTGGAATAAAACCAACAAGACGTTATGAAAAGATAGATGGAAATTGGCAATATGTAAAACATCAATGGAGTTCCGACAAAAGTGTATATGCCAAAATAGGATTAATGTACTTACACGATTATTCTTTAGCTTATGATATTGAACGAAATTGGTATAATGATTATGATGCAAATAACTGGCTATTTATAAATAATAACAAAACCACAACAGATTGGCTTATAACTAATCAGGGTGGTTATTCAGATGGACGACGTCATGCATGGATTATATGTGATAATGGTTGGATTGATCAATATACTTTGACGACTAGAAGCACCATACGTCCTACATTCTATCTTTCATCCACAATTAAGATAGCGAGTGGATCAGGAACAATTAGTGATCCATACATATTAAATCTTAGCTCCGGACAGTTTTGATTAAACCTAGGTAGAATGGACATTTGCAGAAGAAAAAGTACGGCCAACCATTAAGGAAAATGATGGTGTAAAAACTAATATTGATGTAAAAAATTGAAAATAATGAAAAAAGTAGGCAAAAATTTTCAAACGAAAAAATTTGCCTACTTTTTAAAAATAAATTTTAATGAAAATTATGTGTCATAAAGTCTAAAAGTAAAGGGTAAGCGAACATAATGATAAGAATTAAAAGCAACTTTGAATAAAGTAAGACCAGTATTAAATAAAGACATAACTCTTTTCTTAATACGTTTATCATTAATAATATAAGTTTTATGGGTAGTAATCTTAATATTTTTATAACAACTAGAATTTTTAGTAAAATCAGAACCAAGAATAGTTAAATAAACAATACAAGAACATAAAATAGAATACATATTAGTAAAAGAATGGATAGACATATTAGAAATATTATTAAGATGAAAACCATTAGATTTTTGATTTTTAAAAATACATTCAATGGAACCAAATCTAAAACTGTAATTTAAAATAGCATGTTCTAAATCATTATTAGTAACAATAATCCAAGGAGTAGAAGTATTTAAAGAATTAGAGTAGACAATATTAGTTTTAAATCTTTTATCAGTAATAAAGACATTTTTATGAACTACAGCATGATATTTACGATGTTTAAGTTTTTTAGCAAGGAACTTTTTATTATTTATATAAACATGAATACTACCTTTTAATCTAACACAATAAGTATGACCTAAAGAATCAATATGTTCTAATATTTTAGTAGAACCAAACCAACGATCAGCCAGAAAGATAAGATGAAGACCTTTATCTTTAAATAATCTATCAACTGCATTGATACCATTTAAAATAGTATCAATTCTAAAA
>CANQXT010000061.1 GCA_947627915.1 uncultured Bacilli bacterium | reverse complement strand
GTTAATATTAAAGTGGGTAGAGAAGACTATAAATATGTCTTCTTTTTGCTTTGCCCAACTTTTGAGGTAACATATGGAAAAACTAAAAATTTATATTGATGAAAGTGGTGATTTTGGTTTTACGGAAAAATCTTCCGAATTATATGTTGTATCATTCGTCTTTCATGATACATCTAAATCTTTAAAAACTAAAATAGATTTTCTAAATGAAAAATTAAAATCACTAAATTATAATGGTATGATTCATACAGCAGATTTAATTGCTAATAGAAAAGAATATGCCAAAATGAAATTAGAAGATAGAAAGAAAATATTTCTAACTTTGTTTTACTTTACATACAATTCAAATATTTTGATATCTTCAATTATAATAAATAAAAAATATCTAAATAATAAATCTCAACTAAGCAATAGCATTGAAAAACAAATAATAAAGATGCTTGAAATTAATAAAAAATACTTTTCTAAATTTGATAAAGTTATTATCTATTATGATAATGGTCAAGAAAAATTAGGAAATATATTAAAAAGAGCATTTTCTAAATATAATTATCAAATAATTGAAGAATTTAATCATAAAGATGAGAGATTATTTCAAGTGGCAGATATGCTTACAATAATTGATAAATTAAATTATAAAAGAAAAGAAAAATTAAAATTAAATAGTAATGAAAAGTATTTTTTAAGTATTGAAGAATATAGAAAATTAATTAAAGAAATAAATAATAAAAGATTGAATTAAAAAAGCAACCTATTACAGTTGTTTCTTTAAGCGGAACGTAATTCCTACACGGGTCGAGTCCTTACCCAACCACATATATTAATATGCTGGTTCAGACTCGCAAGAAATAATACAATTATTTCTAATATATATTATGTCTTGTTGAATTAATTATATTACAAAACATACCTAAAGTAAAGGACATTATAATGATTTAATATAATCCGCTACATCTTTATCACTAATATCTAAAACAATTATTAATTTTTTTAAAGTTAGTAAAGAAGGCAAACTATTTCCTTTTTCAATTCTTTGCATTTGTCGCCAAGTAATTTCAACTTTTTCGGCTAATTGTTCTTGTGTTAAACCACGTAATAATCTGTATTTTTTAAACATCATATCTATCACTTCATAATTATTATTACATTTTATCAAAGATATTTTTATGGCATACAAAGTCATATTTATATTGACATATAAAAGAAAAATATTTTATAATTAATATGACATATAATATCATAATAAGGAGTTGAATATGCAAATGAATTATAAAAAAGTATTAATGGTAATAATAGCGATTATTAGTGTAATATTAATATATAAATTACCAAGATTATTAATAAGTAAAAATAATGAACAATTACCCGAAGTAAAATTAAAAGAAAAAATAGAACAAGAGAAAACTTTAGCCATAATGATATCAGAAGATGGAAGTAATTATCAAAAATATGAAAGAAATGAATGGCCTAATGAAAATTACAAATTTAAAGATGCAAAATGTATAGATAATAATGGTAATTTAGTAGAAAATACCGTTAGTTTTGATAATGTTAATAAAACGATAATATTAGAAACAGATAAAACAGTATCATGTACAATATATTTTGATAAATCAACATTAGGAAAATTAAGATATAATGAAAAAATAGCAAATAAAGATAATTTAAGTTCTGATATCCAAGGCGGAATGTATAGATATCAAGGAACAGATAATGTAGCCAATTGGATATGTTTTGGAACAACAGATAATTGTGGAACAAATGATGATTTAATAGATAAATATATGTATAGAATAATAGGAGTAACACCAAATGACGAATTATATTTATTAAAAGAAGTATTTATAAAAGAAGGAGATGAAACATTATTTACATGGAATGATAAATATACTATATCAGGAGAATATGCATATACATGTGATGATAAAGTATGTCCAGAATGGAGTACAAGTTTATTATTCAAAAGACTAAATGGAACAAGTAATGGAGAAACGCAAGGAGTAGGAACAACAAGTGATAAGGCCAATACAGACATCTTTGTCGATAGTGAATACTACAATTATTTAATATCAGAAGATTCATATAATGGTGAAGAAGCAAGCAAATGGTATAATTTAATAGCAGACCATAATTGGATTTATGGAGATACAACACAAAAAATATATAATGGAAAAGAATTATATGATTTAGAGATTAGTAAAAAAAATCAAGTAAAGTCAAAAATAAGTTTAATGTATATGCATGATGTAGTATATGCATATTATGATGGTTTAACAGAAAAAAGCAGAGGAAATCCAGGAAGTAATACAAATGTAGTAAATAGTTGGATACATTTTCAAAAAGATGGGTATATCTCATCAACAGTTTGTGAATGGTTAAGCACTCGCTATGGTATCTATTCAAATTATGATGTCGGTGCGCGGGTTATGGATGAAAATGGTAATATGAGTGATAGCGCATTGTCTCGTCATTGCGGGGTACGACCTGTTTTCTATCTATCATCAAAAGCAAAAATTGCATCAGGAAATGGAACAAAAGCAAATCCGTATATGTTAGATTAGTCTTTTTTTTCTATAAAATAATTTGACAATTTTTTTAATATTTATATGCTACACTAGATTAAGGTGATAAAGCTATGAAAAAGAATATAATATTAGTATTATTTTCCCTTATATCTGGTGTTTTGTTTACAGTATTTATTTTAAATAAAGAAAATATCTATGCTAAAGAAGAATATTTAGTCTATGCTTTTCAAGTTGGGACCTATGAATCAATAGATAATGCTCGAGATATGATTAGTAAACTGCCTTCAGGAATATCTATAAAAGAAGATAACTTATATAAAGTTTATAGTGCAATCTATAAAGATATCGATTTAGTTAACAAAATGATTACTTATTTTAAAGACAATAATATTAATATCTATTTAAAGACTATTAATGTATCAAAAGATTTTTATTACATATTAGATAATTATGAAAAAATAATTAGTAAAACAGATGACACAGCAGTCTATGATAAAGTTAATCAAAGTATTTTAAATACTTATTTAGAAGGTATGAATAATGACTAAATTTATTAAAGAAAATTATTTGTTTTTGGTAGTATTTTTACTAATTATTTTAAAAGAACCTATTTATCGCTTATTTACAATAAAAGATAATATTTATACGCCAACTAGATGTGCTTTAACTGAACAAGACTATAATAAATTACTTGAATTTAGTGAAATAGATTTAATATATGAAACCGATTATTTAAATACTTATATAATTTATAAAGATATCTATAATTATTTAAATGAAATAACTATCAGAGGAGGTAAAGATCAAAATTTGGATAAAAATCCGGTTATTTATGATAATACTTTAGTGGGAGTAATATCTCAAGTAAATAAAAATAGTAGTACAGTTAAATTAATTACTAATAAGAATAGTAAAATATCTGTTAAAATAAATGAACAAATAGGATTACTAGAATATAAAAATGATAAGTTAATCGTAAGTAATATAAGTAGTGATGCTAAAATTAATATAGGAGATCAAATATTTACTTCCGGTCTTGGTAATATTCATGAAAATATTTATATAGGTACCGTTAAAAATATCATAAATGATAATAAAAATATCGAACTTATTATTGAAGTAGACTATAATTTAAAAATTAAAGATATTGATTATGTAACTATTATTAAGGAGACTATATGATACTTTTACTTATTTTATTTGACATATTAATTAATAATTATACTAATTATTCTTCTTATTTCTTTTTAATTTATTTATATAATAAACCATATAAATATTATTTACTTACCGGTATAATTTTAGATTTTATTATTTTTAATACTTATTTTTATAATATAATTATTTTATCTTTAATGTATATAATTAATCATATATTTAAAGATTTAAATAAAAATAATTTTTATGTTTTTATCTTTTATATGCTTTTTAATTATATAACCTATATAATACTTAGTAATATACTTATAAATGGAATGTATAATATTTTAATTAATATTGGCTTTAATCTAATTATTAATTTATTATTTTATATACTTTTCTATAGAACAATTAAGACTAGTAAAATAAATTAAAATATGTTAAAATAAAAAGCACTTTTAAGGGGGATAATTATGGGTGAAGTAGATATAGCCATAGAAGAAGTGAAAAAAATAATTAAGCAAAATATTATACGTGATTCCATATTAGAAAAAGAAAATGACTTTGAAGGATATCAAAAGTTATATTATCAAACTAATGAAAATGTTACTGATTATTTAAATTTGGTAGATATAAGCAATAAAGAAAATGCTTTATGTGTTGCTGGTAGTGGTGATCAAACATTTTCCCTTATTTATAAAGGAATTAATGAAATAGATTTATTTGATTTAAATAAATTTACCGAATACTTTATTTTAGGACTTAAAAATGCCATGATATTAAAATATAATTATCAAGAATATATTGATACTTTAAATAAATTAATTAGGCAAATGACTAAACCAAGTGAAATAAATGAGATTATCTCTGATTTATTATTATATATGGATGAACCATATAAAACTTTTTGGCAAACTATTTTAAATTATAATTGGCAATTACAAAAAGAATTAAATATTCATACTAATTTTATGTATGGTTTAAATGTTAATGCTGGTTTAAAGATAATTCCCCAATTTTGTCCTTTTCTTACCAGTGAGGAAGATTATAATAAATTAAAAAATAAATTAAGTAATGTTAATATACAATTTACATATTGTAATGGTATAGATTTATCTAAAACATTTAATAAAAAATATGATTTAATATTACTTTCAAATATCTTAGATTATGTCTATACTTGTTGGGGTAATAATTGGCCAATGCAAAATTTAAATAATTATATTGCTAATTTACAAAAGTTATTAAAAAGTAGTGGTATTATTTTCTTACATTATATTTTTAATGCTAGTAAACCATTTTATCAATCAAATTTTTATCAACCATGTTTAGATTTTAAAAATGAAACGTATAATTTAAATAATAATCAACAAATGCTATTGGTACGTAAATAAGAGAGTGTGAATTATATGAGTGAATTAACAACTGCTATAAAAGAAGTTAAAAAAATGATTGATATCAATATGTTTGGGGCTAAAAATTATGATAGTACTAATTTATTTGCGGGTTTTCAAAGAGTATACTTTCAAACTAATGAAAATATCGATGGTTATTTAAATTTGTGTGATTTATCCCAAAAAGAAAATGCTTTATGTGTAGCAGGCAGTGGTGATCAAGTATTTTCTTTAATTTCAAAAGGTATAAATAATATTCAATTATTTGATATAAATAAGCTTACAGAATATATGATATTAGGACTTAAAAAAGCAATAATATTAAAATATGATTATTCTGATTATTTTAAAATAACGAGTATTTTAATTAATTCTAAAACTAATTTTAATGAAATATATAATATTTTATATGAATTAATTCCTTATATGGAAGTAAAATATCAAAATTTTTGGTTAGAAATAATTAATTATTATAAAATGATGCAAAAAAATGAAAAAACTAATTATAATTTAATACAAATGCTTAGTTTAACTAATATTGAACATATAGTTAAAAATAATTCCTCTTATTTAAATTCTGAAGATGATTATAATAAATTAAAATATAAATTAAGTGAATGTGTTATCAAATTTAAAACTGTTAATGCTTTAACTTTAAAAGATGAATTTAAAGATAGTAAATTTGATTTAATATTACTTTCCAATATTTTAGATTATTTTCATATGTATTGGGGTACTAATTGGACTATTCCTTATTTAGATAAGTATGTTAATAGCTTATATAGTATTATGAATGATGATAGTATTCTTTATTTACATTATGCTTTTACTCCATATATTTGGCCACGTATATTTAATGGCTCTAATATTAAATTAAGTAATTTATCTCAATCTTATGAAGTAAGAGAAATAGATAATTTGAATAATTTAAAACAAAAAGATACGATAATTTTAAAAAGAATGCGATAAAATGTTGCTTATATGAATATATTTTAGTGGGAGATATTTATGAAGAAAATAGATGATTACACTAAAATAAGTCATAAGAGTTATAGTAGT
>CANQXT010000060.1 GCA_947627915.1 uncultured Bacilli bacterium | reverse complement strand
ACCAATTTTTTATTGTATTTACTTTTCCATTTTAGTTTCTTATTTTGCTAGTTGCATTTACTTTTCCAATTCACCTTCTGAATAAACATCTTTAAGTCTTATTTTAAAAATAATATTAATGATATTACAAAGAATAAAATACCAAGTATAAAAGTTAATCTTGTAATAAATAATTCTGTTCCACGTTCTTTCATATTTTGAAACAATTCTTGGTTACCACCAGTTATAATACTGGCACTATCAGTTGCTTTATTACTTTGTAATAGAACTATCGCTATTAAAAGTACAGATACAACTATAAGTATAGTTTCTAACATCTTAATTATCCTTTCCTTTCAAAGCATCTTCTAATTCTTCTCTAGACATCTTAGATGCTCCTTTTATTTTTAAATCTTTTGCTTTTTCTCTTAATTCATCGATTGTTATCTCTGGTTGTTCAGAAATCTCCTCTTTATTTAAATCAAAATCTATTTTACCATTTTCCACAATATATTCAATTTGTTCTTTAGTTAATGTTTCATACTTCATTAAAGCATCACTTAATAACATTACTAATTTTTCATTCTTTTTAATGATTTCTTTGGCTTTTTCATAGCATTCTTCAATAATCTTTCTTGTTTCTCTATCTATTTCCAAAGCAACTTGATCACTAAAGTTTTTAGTTTTACCATAATCTCGACCTAAGAATACACTGCCACTTTGTTCTTCATATTGCATTGGACCTAAATCACTCATACCATATAAAGTAACCATATTACGAGCAATATTTGTAGCTTTTTTGAAGTCATCACTAGCTCCGGTGGAAATTTCATTTAAGAAGACTTCTTCACTTACTCTTCCACCAAGTAAACCAGTAATTTCAGCAAGTAATTCGTTTTTAGTAAGTACAGCCATTTTTTCTTCTTTAGGAAGCATCATTGTATAACCACCAGCCATACCTCTAGGTATAATAGTAATCTTATGAACTTCATTAGCATCTTCTAATTTAATACCAATTACAGCATGACCAGCTTCGTGAATAGAAACTAATTTTTTCTCTTTATCTGTAATTTGTCTTGAAGTTTTAGCAGGTCCCATTAATACTCGATCAGTAGCTTCATCTATTTCTGACATACTAATAGCATTTTTATTTCTTCTTACAGCAAGTAAGGCAGCTTCATTAAGTAAGTTTTCTAAATCGGCACCACTAAATCCTGGGGTTCTTTGACTTAAATTACCTAAATTAACAGTTTTATCTAATATTTTATTTTTAGCATGAACTTTTAATATTTGTTCACGAGCTTTAGCATCAGGTAAATTTATTGTAACTTGTCTATCAAATCTTCCTGGACGAAGTAAAGCTGGATCTAAGACATCAGGTCTATTTGTAGCGGCAATAATAATGATTCCTTCATTCTCACCAAATCCATCCATTTCTGTAAGTAATTGGTTAAGAGTTTGTTCTCTTTCATCATGACCGCCACCAAGTCCTGTTCCTCTTTGTCTTCCGACAGCATCTATTTCATCAATAAATATTAGACAAGGAGCACTTCTTTTAGCTTCTTTAAACATATCACGAACACGAGATGCCCCAACACCAACAAATAATTCAACAAAATCAGAACCACTTATATAGAAGAACGGAACATTAGCTTCACCAGCAACTGCTTTAGCAAGTAATGTTTTACCTGTTCCTGGAGGACCAACTAATAAAACACCTTTAGGTATTCTTGCACCCAATTTTTGGAATTTCTTTGGATTTTTTAAGAAATCAATTAATTCTTCTACTTCTTGTTTTTCTTCTGTTAAACCAGCAACATCTTTAAAACTCTTTTTATCGCTATCGTTAGAAAGTCTTGCTCTACTTCTACCAAAGTCAACAGAATTTTTATTAGACATTGCTAATTTCTTAACTAAGATATAACCAAATACAACTACTAAGACAAATGGTAAAATATTAACAACTACATAAAGAATAGTACTACTTCCTGGATCACTATTAGTATCATATTCTTTTATTTTATTGTTTTCCACATAAGTCGTAATTTGAGAAATTTCTTCTGCAATTATCTTAGTTTTAAAACTTTCACTTTCTTTATAATCTTTTAATTTTCCTTCAACATAATATACAGATTCATTATTATTCGGAGTAATTAATATTTCCGTAACATTATTATCTCTTAATTCTTTTAATAATTCACCTGTTGTTAATTTTTTAACAGAACCTCCTTGAAATTCTAATATAAGTATAATAAATATTATAACTGCTACTAAAATTAAATAAGGAAAGGCATTTCTAAATTTACTATTATTGTTATTTTGTGTATTATTCATTATTTCCCTCCGTGTACTTAAGTATTATATCATACTTTTCATCAATTTCTTTATCTAAATTTGATTTTTTTAATCCTGGTATCCAAATAATAGTATTATCACTATCTGTAACAAGAGGATAACTTAATCTTTTGGAATTATCAATTTTGTTATCAATAAATATATCATTTACTTTTTTAGTGCCATTTAAGTTTTTTACTCTTATTTTGTCACCGTTTTGAATATTTCTTACCATAAGAGGTAATTTTATTTCTTTACTATCTATTCTTAAAACAAAATTGCTTTTTTCATCACTCTTTTCTACAATCTTAATAATATTATTTTGAATATTTACTTCATCATTTAAGATATAACAATAGTTGCTCATATCTTTTTCTTTTTCAATAATTAATTCATCATAACTTACGCGAGCAATATAATTATTTGCTAAATTTATTTTCTTATTACTTTTGTTGTTTAATAATTTTAATATTTCATTTAATTGACGATCATTAATATTGAAAATATTTTCCCTCTGAATTTCTATTATAACATATTCTATAATTTTTTTAACTATAAATTTATCTTCTTTTAATAATTCTTGAATATTTAATCTATTTTTCTTATATATTTTATCTATTTTTTGTTTAACTATTTTATTAACATAGTTATTATATTCTTCTAATTCTTCACTAAATTTTAAGAATTTAAGATGCACATTAGGATCTTCATTTTTTAAAAATGGTAGTAATTGTTTACGATATCTGTTTCGAGTGTAACTTTCATCATCATTTGATTTATCAGTAACATAGGAAATATGATGTTCATTTAAATATTTTACGATCTCCTTTTTATCCACAAATAATAATGGTCTTACAATATTATTATTGATTAATTTTATTCCTATATACCCTTTTAAATTACTTCCTCTTACTATTCGCATCATAATAGTTTCAATTAAATCATCACCATGGTGAGCTGTAAATAAATATTTAGCATTATACTTATTCATTAGTTCTTGAAAGAATGCGTATCTTTTACTTCTTCCTTCATTTTCACTAAATTTATCTTTAGTATAACTATCAATTTTCATATATTCAAAAATTAAATTGTTGATAACACAGTAGTTTTCAACAAATTTTTTCTCATCATTACTTTCCTGTCTAAGACCATGATTAACGTGAGCACAGATAATTTGTAATTTATATTTATCTTTTAAATTATTTAAAATAGATAATAAACACATTGAATCAGGACCACCTGAAGTTGCTACTACAATAGTGTCATTCTCTTTAAGTAAATTATTTAAAAAAATTTGCACTTCTTTCATAATATCACAAGACATATTATATATATTTAATTGTTATTTAGCAAGAATTATCACCAAAAAAACACATAATTAATAATGTGCCTTTTATATATTTAAATTTATTTACATTTTTTTAAATAACAATCTTCAATTTCTTCATAAGTATTAATATTTTCTTCCTTAAGTAAATTATTGATTGCTTCTTCTTCTCCTAACTCAATACATAACTTAAAAAACTTATATCTTATATTATAATATCTATCTTGATAATCATTGATATGTCTGTTTCCTCTTAAAATTTTATTTGCTTCTTCAAAATCAGGTTGTTTATCTAACGTAACACACGTTACTATATTAGAATTTTCAATATCAATATAAACACATACTATACTATCTTTAGCAATATTATCTAATTGTTTATTAAATATTTTTTCATAATTACTTGCTAACATATTTGTAAGATAAAACCATAGTTTATTTGTTTCTTTAATTAAACCATTACTATATTTAGCAATTATTTTTCCATATATTTGTGCTTCACGATAATAATTATCATAATCCCAGTTATCATCTTGAGTTAATTCAATATAATCATTTTTAATATTATTCAATATTTCTTTTTGCATATAATCATTCCTTCAAAGTGTTAATTATTATATCAAATATTTAAGTTAATGCAAAGAATAATTATTTAGCTACACTTTTTATATCTTGTAGTTCAAATCTATATTTTTGTTCAACATCAGGATATTTATCATGGTCAACTTCAGATAAAAACATATCAAGAGGTCTTATCCATAAACTGGAATCACCATACAAACTGCGATAAACAACATATTTTTCTTTTGTTTCTGAATGTTTTGCTATATCAATAACGATATAATAATCTCCTTTAAAATGTTTATATATTCCATTAATTTTTATTTCTCTCATAACTACTCTCCTTTTATCTAATATGAATATAACATATTTTAACAACTTGATTCAATAATTATTTTTTTAGTAATTTCTTTTTTAAATCTTTTAAAGCTAGTGCTCTAGCACTTAATTTATTTTTTTCATCTGAAGATAATTCTGCTAAAGTTTTTCCATTGGGAAGTTCAAATATTTCATCAAAGCCAAAACCATTTACTCCTCTTCTATTTTCAGAAATAAAACCATTTAAAATACCTTCTCCAACTAAAGTTTCTCTACCATTATAATATACAATACAGCATATTACTTTGGCACTTCTATCTGTATATTGATTTAATTTGTCAATTAAGTAGTTATTTCTCATCTCATCAGTTGCATTATCTCCTAGAAAACGATGAGTTAAAACACCAGGAAAGCCATCTAAAGCATTTATGCAAAGACCAGAATCATCAGCAATTACCTCTTCTTTAGTAAGATTATAGATTTCTTCTGCTTTCTTTTTAGCATTACCTAAAAATGTATCTTGATCTTCAACTACATCAATTAAAATATCTCTATCTTTTAAAGAATCTATTTTATAATTATTTAAAATTTCTCTTATTTCTTTTAATTTACCTTTATTATTTGTTGCAGCAATCATAACCATACATCTCCTTTTAATGTTTTAAATTGGTTAATAGTAGTTTTTTTATCTCTTTATTACTAGCATCTTTCATATTTATATTCAATAATTTATTGTATAAAGTAGCTATTGCTAAATAATTTTCACAAGTCATTTCATCACCCAAGTTTATATCAATAAAATCTGTTGTATCATTTACACCATAAACATCTTTAAAAATTGATAAAGTAATCATACCATTTTCTAGTTTTGACCTTAATTAAATCTATCAATAGTTTCAATTTTTTCACCATTCAAATCTATACATAAATTATAAAATATTTTATATAAATTATTTTTTATATCATCAGTTTTCGTAAAATTAAAATTTATAACACTATATTCTTGTTTTAAATTATCATTATTATTAATACTAAAAACTCTTAAACCATAATTAGGAAAACCATAATTACTCATAATATATATTTTTAAAAATTTTACTATTTTATTATTTTCTTTATTAATGATAAAAATACCTGGTCCTAAATAAGTATCATCATATAGTACATAATTTTTCATTTATACCTCCTAAATGATATTGTAAGTTCTATATTATTTATTTTCTATTTGTCTTGTTTCATTCATTAATTTATCAAAATCTGATACATAGTTTCTATCTTGTATAACTTTATATTTTTCGTACTCTTTTTCTGCTTTTTTTACTGCTTGATTATGAGAAATTCTACCTTTTCCTTCTAATATATTATAGTGAAAAACTTTTAAAGCATTTTCTACTTCTTTTTTCCAATCTTCCATATACATTGCAATATTTCTTTCAGCATTATTTTCAGCTATATCTAAAAATAAGTTCACCAAATTATTTAAATTTTTAAGTTCTTTTTCATCTAAATAATTTTTTGCAATAGAAATATCTGATTTCAATATCTTACCATCAGGAGATTTTTCCCAATTGGTAAGGCCCATATTTTCTTTTGTAGAATCAACTCTGTTATAAACTATTTCAGCAGCGGTTTGTCCGATAACTGCTATCAAATGACACATTTTTATTTCCGTTATTTTTTAAATCATATTTATACTCTTGACCTATTT
>CANQXT010000059.1 GCA_947627915.1 uncultured Bacilli bacterium | reverse complement strand
GCGAAGCTTTATATTGCATTTTCTTCAATGCAGTTAGAACTAATGGAACAGCACATTCATATGATGCAGTAGATAAAGTTACAGGTGATGGAATTCAAATAAAATCTGCATCTATAAAAACGGATTGTACTTCGTTTGGACCTACTTCAACTTGGGACAAGCTAATATTTGTAGATTTAGCACCATTTGGAGAAGTTGATGGGAATGTATGGTTTTATGAAATTGATTCAACTAATATATATAACATCGTGTTAAATAGTAAAAAAGACGAAACATTTAGAGACCAACAGCAACAAGGAAGAAGACCTAGACTTTCAATAAAAGATAAAATAATAAATCCTCTAAGATTAACTCCAATAAAAAAGATTAATTTAATGGAGAAATAATATATAAAAGTAAAAATATTATAAAGGAAATAGAAAAAGATGCAAGATACAGAGATAAAAAAAGAAGATGTTTTAAAACAAGTATATTTTATTCTTTCATTAGTACAAAAATTAGATAAGCCAATGCATAGTAGGAATGGAAGTAAACTTGATTATATGGGTGGAATAATTGATAGATTTATTAATACATTACCAGAAAGTGTAATATTTGAAAAAATATTACTTCCAAAAATAGAAAAAGACAAAACAATAGAATTGATTAGAGATTTTTATAGTTATTCTCCAGAAGAAGCAAAAACTGCTCCAGATTTATTTGGAATAAAGGTTGATGGTAAAATAATACCATTTGTTGAATACAATGAAGGATGGAATACACTTCCAGGTTGTCCACATGTTGAAATTAAAACATTAAAGGAAAAACAATATATGATATCATTAGTAAATCAAGGGTATGAAAAAAGTTATTTGATTTTTGTTGAATCCAATTTTAATGTAGATTATTTAATGCCTTTTATGAATGAAAAATATTTTGGAGATGAAATATATAATGAGATAATGTCAGATATTGAATCATATAACGAAAAATTAATTAAGTCTGACATTAATGAATATATTAAACCAATTAAAAAAATTAATTTTAATAATGATACTCTAGGAAGTATAAAGATATTGCGTATTACTAAAACAGAAGATTTTATAGAAAAAGCAAATTTAGCACCAAAAGGCGTGTCTCCGGAAGTTATTAGAGGAATTGAGTATCATAAAGTGAAACAGAAAATAGATTCTATACCACTAAAAAATTTCTGCTATGAAATTGAAAAAAAATATTATAGATTTAATGACAATTGGTATACATTTAAAGATAAGAATGGAATAATAAGAAGACCAAAAGATAAGGTAGTAACATTAGATTTCTACTGTTCAGACATTTCATCGGTAGAATTTTTAAAAATGAATAAAGAGAGTTTCTATATAAGGGTAAACAATGATGTAATATTAAATGGAACGAAGTTGAAAATAGGAGATTATAAATTAGAATTGTTTAAACCATTTAATCGTGATGATAAAACTAATAATGAATATTTTATTGATAAATTATTACTCTCACGAGTTGATGATTATGAAGAATCATTATTGAATGATATAAAAGAAAAAATATTATAGACATACAATATTAAAAATTAGATAAACAAAAGCAAAATAAAAAGTAATAGATATATTGCATTATTATTTTGCTTTTTATTTTATATTAAGGAGGTGTTAATATGAGTAAATATACAGATGATGATATAAGAAATAAATCAAAAATAACATGTCAAATTGCAGGAGATTATCTAGGAATTTCTTCTAATGCAGTTTCATTAGGAATGAGAAATAATTTATTACCAATAGGGTTTGCTGTTCACAATGAAGAAAATGATAGAGTATATTCAGAAAGTTGGTCATATTACATAGTTGCAGAAAGATTAATTGCATATAAATATGGAAAAATATCTGAAATTAGAGTACAAAATATTGAGAATAATTTAGAAACTATTATTAAAGAATTTCAATCAATGAAGAATGATTTACTTTTTATATTAAGCGAAAACGCAGAACAAGAGAGATAGAACTATACGAGTATGCGTTTTCGCTAGGAAAGTATAAAGATAGAGAAAAAAAGTATGAAGGAAAGGAAGACTTTTATGAATAGTTTATCTATAAAATTTGAAAGAAAAAAACTTTATGATGAAATTTGGGAAATATCATTAACAGGTGTGGCTAAAAAATATGGCTTAAATTATACAAAATTAGTACAAGCTTGCAAGGAAAATAGTATTCCATATCCTTCTTCGGCATATTGGACCAAGAAAAATATGGGATTAGATTTCTCAAATGAAATTGTTGAATTGTCAGAATCTAATGTAAAAGAAATAGAAATCCAATTGAAAACAGGTGGAACGATAATTGATGAAAAAATTAGTGATGAAGATAAATTTGTTTCAGAATTTAATTTTTTAAGTTTTTTATCAGGTGAAGAAAAAAAGAAAGTGGCTAAAGTTATTTACAATATAAACATAGATAATGTTAAAAGAAATCATAAAGTAATTACTGAATATAAAAATAAGAAAAAAGAAGAATGAAGAGAAGAAAGAAAAGCTAATTACTTTAATCCATATTATAACATTCATGATTATATAGAAAAAGGATATTTTGAAAATATATCTAAATTTGAAAAAGATAGATGTATGAAAATATTAAGTGCTATTTATTATGCCATAGAAGAATTAGGTGGAGAAGTAAATAAAGATTTTTCATTAACAATTAGAGATGAGCATGTTGAACTTGAAATAGAAGAGTTAAAAGATCAAGTTAAGCATGAATTGACAAAGGAAGAAGCAAAGCAATTATTAGAATACGAAGATAAGAAAAAAGTATTTACATATGCATCTAAACCTAATATAAGAAAATATGATTATGTTCATAATGGTAAATTGAAAATAACTTGTGGAAATAGAAAATATATAAGGGAAACAGATAAAGTAAAGTTAGAAGATAAATTAGGAGATATAATTATAAAACTATATGAACAATCCGAAGAAGTTAAAGTTGAAAGGTTAGCAAGAGAAGAAAGAGAAAGAAGGTACCGAGAGGAAGAAGAGAGAAAAGAAAAAATAAGAAATGCAAAGAGAAATGAGGCACAGAAAGTTAAAGAATTGTTAAATTTAGCTGAAGATTATAGAATAGCATGTGAAATTAGAAATTACATTAATGCTATATCATGTCAAGATAATTTATCAAACGAAATGAAAGATTGGATTAAATGGGCAAGCAAAAAAGCAGATTGGTTTGATCCAATAATAGATATAGAAGATGAGATACTTGGGAAAAGAGAACATCAAGAATCATTAGAAAACAAAAATAATAAGTTAGATAGATATGGATCATATTATGGTTGGTAATAAAAACTTAAATTGATGATATAAAAATATGATAAAAAATTGAGATATAGGAAAAAATTATGAAGATTAAATGTTTAATTTGTGGAGATATAATTGAATCAAAAAGAGTACATGATTTAGTATCTTGTAAATGCGAATCGTGTTATATTGATGGTGGAAGTTATTATGCACATATAGGTGCAAAAGATTTTAGCAAGATAGTTAAGATTTTAGATGATGGAACAGAAGTTAAATGTGATAACTGCTAAACTAAATAACAAAAGAAAAGCAAAATAATAATGTAGTTAATTATACAAAATTATTTCGCTTTTTCTGATAATAAAAGACAAGTTTCGACAAAACTTTTAACAAATTTAATATATATTGATATAGAAGGTGTAATACATGGGGAATGATTTTATTGTAGCAAGACATAAAGTATTTATGATGAACTTTCAAAAATACAAGCAATAAAGGAATTAAGAAATATTGCACAACATGAAATAGAATATTACAGGGGAAAAGGACATAAACAGAATAAGTATATTTGCAAAGAAACTAATTTATCAGCCTCGGAAACAGGAATATTGGAAGGGTAATATTTGATTGGTGGTAGATTAAGTCTATCATAATAGAGAACAAATTTAAACAGATTGATGATATTATATATAAAAATAATTTTACAATAACACCTTTTTACTTGTAAAAGGGATTTTGGAATAAAATTACATAAAAAACAGAAGGAGGAAAGATAATAATGTCAATTTTATTATATCAAAATAGAATTATGCAAAAGAGAAGAGAATTGGAAAGATTAAGTAAAGACAAATCTGATGAAATGAAGAAAATATCAAATTTTAATAATAAAATTTCTAGCGCTCAAAGAACATTAAAAAGTACAAAATCGGCATCAACTGTAAATAGTAAAAATCGAGAAATTCAGAAGGCATTAGATGAGATAGCTAAAATAAATAAAAAAATTTCAGATATAGAAATAAGAATTTCTAGAAAACAAAAAGAATTATTTGATGCTCAAAACTGCTTGACAAAAGAAATAGAAAAAGAAGAAAAAAAGAGAGAAAAAGAAAATCAGAAAAAATTAAAAGACCTAAATGATGAGATTGAGAGACAGGCATATTCTCAACATAATTTAGAAAATAGAATTACAAAAATAGAAAAACTACCTAGAAGTATAAATGTACTTATTATGACTTCAAATCCAATAGATACAAACCAATTAAGGCTAGATGAAGAAGTTCGATCAATAACAGAAATGATAAGAAAGTCCGCACATAGAGATTCAGTTAAATTAGAAAGTAGATGGGCAACAAGAACAATAGATATTCTTCAAGCAATAAATGAAGTAGATCCAACAATAGTACATTTTAGTGGACATGGAGCACCGAACGGAGATATTTTTGTTCAAAATAATGATGGAACGGCAAAAAATATTTCAAAAGAAGCAATGGTACAAGTTTTAAAATCGAGTACAGATAAAATAAAATTAGTATTTTTCAATAGTTGTTTTTCATACTTACAAGCAGAGGCTGTTACTGAACAAATACCATGTGCTATTGGAATGTCAGATTCTATAGGAGATAAAGCAGCAGAAGTATTTGCAGCACAATTTTATTCTGCAATAGGATTTGGGAAATCTGTTAAAGAAGCATTTGAACAAGCAAAGGCGGCTCTTATGCTAGAAGGAATTAATGAGGAAAATATACCTGCTTTATACATTCAAGATGGCATAAATGCAGAAGATTTATATATTGTTGAGGGAGATAAATAAATGCAAATAATAAATGACAATTTATTAGATAAAGAGAGAAAAGAAAAATTAAAAGAATTAATAGAAGAAATAATACAAATTAAAGATATTGAAGAATGTATTCAAGATATAAAAGGCATAAAAATAATTGAAGAAAATATATTACATAAGGATATTAGTGCTAGTATCAAAGATGGATATATAATAATACCTATTAATAAAATAGGAAATATTATAGAAAATTCTGAGGAAATAGATTTGATAAAATCTAATATAATACACGAAATATATCATATGAAATTAAAAAGAATATTACCTAAAATCCATAAAAAACATAAAGAAGCATATAATAACGAAGATTTTATTACATCTTTTACAATTGTTATTTATATAGAATATCTGACACATTTGGAAAGTTCAAAGTACGAAACAGAAAAAATGATTGACCAATATTTAAAATCAATCAATGATTATAATTGGGATTTTTCAGATGATACATCAAAAATTTATCTTGTTAAGCATGCTGGATATATTATAGCAAGAGCTGAAGATGAAAGAGTCAAAAATAAAAATTATATATTAAATTTAAAGAATGAAATACTTAGAAAAGAAATTAAAAAGATACAAGATATATTGGATAATATAAAAATAGAAGATAACTATAATCAGTTATTACCTATAGAGAATATTGTAAGAAAATATATAACGAATGAATAGATAGTTAACATTATCTATTTTTTAAGGCGAGAATTAACTCGCCTTTTAAAGTGCAATTTTATATTTTAAAGTGCAAAATTTGCACTTTAAAAAAACATTATTCTTCAAAGCATCCACCAATCAATTGCACACCATCAACAAATCCGTTCCTATAATACTTCTCATTCCAATATATAAGATAATCCATAAAATTCTTATCAAGTTCATCTAGCTGTTTTTGAACATATTTCTTATTCTGATTAGGAACATTTCTCAAGATTTTTTCGGATATTTCATCAAAACATATGCAATATTTTTTATCTTGAGGAGACATCTCGCAAAAAGTAGTTTCCTCTCTAAAATTTAACCAATCTTTCAAAATATCATCATTAACTTCTCTTAAATTACTCATAAAATAACCTCCATAAAATTAAAATTTTGTTAAATAAAAATTTGCTACAAGAGTTACAAATCTACAAACATCCGTGTACTACTACTTGGGAAAAAGTTGGGAAAAAACTTCTCCAAAAATGCCCTAAAAATGCACAAATGTTCTATAAGTAAAAACTCCTGTAAGTATTAAAATACCAACAAAAACTCTAATTTTCACAAAGGCTCAAAAAAGCCTCAAGTCTCGCTCATAACCCGAAGGTCTAAATTTAAAATTATCGACTACAACGCAAAAAATAACAGTTTAATAAAATTTAGCAAACTGTTATAAATTTAAAATGAACTGTTTTAAATTTATTAATATATTTACATTTCTGTTTAATAA
>CANQXT010000058.1 GCA_947627915.1 uncultured Bacilli bacterium | reverse complement strand
AATTGTTCACTTATTTCCCTTAGTATACTTGATTTTTTTGCCATTTTAAAATACCTACTTCCGTAGATATTTTATCATATTCTTCGATTTTATGATTTTATCCTGATAAAGAGAGTAGTAATTTGACAAATGTTTACAATTGTGCTATAATTCTTTTAGTTGCTTAGCAATGGGGGTTGCAATTAACTAGTGTTCTTAAGGTGTCTCATTGTTAGTGATGAGATTTTTAATTGTCATTAAGGGGGAAATAATTATGAAAGATAAGACAAAAAGAATTATTATTACTGTTGTAGCTTTAGTTGCCTTAATAAATGGTCTTAAAGCTTATAATAGAAAGATGGAAGAAGAAAGTGAAGATTTAAATATATCATATACAAATTTAGATGTAATAGATGAATTTGGATTATATGATGCTAATATGGATTATATAAGTGTTATAAATGATTATTTAGATAATAATAAAGATTTATCAAATATTGAATATGTAAAAGCTGTTTATATGTTATTATATAATTCTAACGTTGAGATGAATAATTATTTAGATGAATTAAATACAATGCTTATATGTAATCAAAATCCAACTTGTGTATCTATGGAAGAATGGGAAGAAACTTTTTCTAACTTAATAAAGGTATCTAAAACTAAAGGATTAACTATGGAAGCTTCATATGAACTTGGTCGTTTAGTTTTACCTTTAGCAGCATATATTCATAGTATGAATTGTGAATATTGTAATGGATCTTTTAATCCAGATATTGAAATATATAATTGTTCTTCTTTAAATAATAACTATACTTCATTATCTTTAAGAAAGTAGTAATACTTTCTTTTTCAATACACAAAAAAACACCTTTAAGGTGTTATCTAAAATAAATAAAGATAAATAATGCTAAACATAAACAATAAATGGAAAAATGCCATAATTTACCATTCTTAACAATATTACTTAACCATTTATAAGAGAAATAAGTAACTATTAATGCTGCAACCATACCTAGAGCATATGGCATTAATAAAGATGTTTCCATAGTAGCTAAATCACTAACTTTTAATAACATTGTTCCAAGACTAACTGGGAAGTAAAGCATAAAAGTATATTTTAAAGCATCATCTCTTTTTAAACTACATAATAGACACGCAACTAAAACTGTACCACTACGACTAATTCCCGGAATAATAGTTATGCATTCAAATAAACCAATTATAATAGCGTCTTTAAATGTTATATCTTTACTATCTTTAGTACCTTTAATATTTCGGACAATATATAACATTAATGCTGTAAATAAGAAAGTAAATCCTAGTAACTTAGCAGAATTAAAATGTTCTTCTAAATAATCATTTAATAAAATACCAGCAATACCCACAGGAATAGTACTAACAATTAATTTCATAATATACATAAATCCATCTTTATGTTTACTTCTAGTACTTTTTTTAAAATAGCCAAAGAAATCTTTAATTAAAGATATAATATCTTTTCTGAAAATAAATAAAATAGCTAAAAAAGATCCAAAATTAGATATTATTTCAAAATTAAAACTATTAAATAATTCTGTTTGAAATATTTTTTTAAATAAAAAAATATGGCCACTACTAGAAATAGGTAATGGTTCTGTTATTCCTTGAATAATACCTAATATAAGATATTTTATATAATTCATCTTAATCACCTACTTAATTATATAATAATTTTTTAAAAATATAAATACAATATATTGATAGATATGTTAATTTTATTTTTATATATTTTAAGTATAATATTAATGTCTTTAGGATTATTTTTTATAATGTTATATTTAAATTTATTAGTTATAGGGTATAGTTTTTTTGATTTTGTTTATTTTATTATTAGAAGTATTTATTGTGATTTCTTTTTTGTTGGTTTAATTTTGTTAATAATATTAGAAAGGAAAAAATAAATGGAATATTATTATGATGTATTATTAAATTTTAGTGATTACTATTATATGTTTTATGAATGGGATAAAGATGATAATATAGAATATGTTAAAAAAATACCTATTAAAAGAGTAGATAGTAAAACAATAATTAATATAATTAAAAATAAAATTAAAGTTAATGATGATTTTTTAAAACAAATAAAAGATAAAACAAAATTAAAAGATAATAAAATTTTAAAATATGCTTGTATATTTAGTGATAGTAAAAATGCTTTAGCTATAGAATTTAATGAAGATGGCGAAAGTATTAGTAAAAGTAGTCTTTTATTAGATGATGAAATAAATGTTAATGAATTTATTTATAATTTAAATAATATTAATTTAGAATATATTATTACAAAAGAAGATAATTCCTATAAAGATACAAGACAAAATAGAAAAATAAAAAAGATAATTAAATTAGAATTAGATAATTTATATCAAAATCATAATGATAGTAAATTAAAATATATTTATTTAGAATGGTTTAATAAATTAGATAGTAATATTGATAAAATATATGAAGAAATGATTAATAAGTTAAATGATGATTTAACTAGAGTAGAGTATAAAATATATGAATTAATTAAATTATCTTATAATAATGTATAATTATTAATTTTAAAGAAATAATATAATTAGGATGTGATTAAATGAAGAAATTCTTATCATTAATAATTATCTTAATTATGTTAAGTGGATGTGGGAATAATACTGCCAAAGGAACGGTTGAAAATTATTTAAAAAAATATAAAACTTTAGATAGTGAAGTTTTAGTAGATTTAGAAAATATTGTTGAAAAAGAAAATTTAAATGAAGATTTAAAAGATAAATATCGTGATGTCTTAAAAAAACAATATAAAGATTTAAGTTATGAAATTTTAGAAGAAAAATATGATGGTGATATAAGTTATGTTACAGTTAAAATAAAAGTATATGATTTATATCAAGCTCAAGTAGATGCTTATAATTATTTAGAAAATAATCGCGAAGAATTTACGAAAAATGGTATTTATGATGAAGAAAAATATTTAGAATATAAATTAGATAAAATGCAAGATACTACTAATAAAATAGAATATACTATAACTTTTACAGTTACTAAAGATGATGATAAGTATTTAATAGTTCAACCTACAGAAAATGATTTAATGAAAATACATGGTATTTATAATTATGAATTAGATTAATGTAATACAAAAAGCAATAATTATTTCTTATTGCTTTTTGTATTACTTTTCTTCTTTGAAGAACTTTTTTTAGATGTTGTAGTTTTTTTATTTTTACTAGTACTAGTAGTTTTTTTCTTTGGTGTATTTGTAGTTTTCTTGGTAATGTTTGGATTATTCTTTTGATAAGATACATTGTTTTTATAATTTCTTGGTTTAGTATTAGTTGTTTTCTTTTTAGTATTGTTTGGTCTTTTAGTACTCTTTTTCTTTGTTGGTTTCTTTTCTTCTTTCTTAACTTCTTTTGGACTCTTAACAACTTCTTTTTTCTTTTTCTTATCTTGTGGTTTAACTTTTTCTTTCTTAACTTTCTCTTTCTTAGTTTCTAAGTTATTATCATATGTAACTGTTTGTAATTTCTTTCTATCAACAAAATATTGAATTATAAATGTTGCAATAAATAAAAATAGAAAAACAAAATAAGTAGAAATTAAAATGATAAAAAAGATATCTACTTTATCAAATACTTTATGCATCTAAACCATCCCTTTAATCAATATTATATTATATAATTTCTAAAAATAATAGATAAAAAATGTCAAAATTATTAAAAAAAGTGTCTAATATTCTATTAATATCGCTAATTAAGTTCTATTTATGATAAAATTAAAAGAGAAAGTAGGCATAAATGAAGAATTTAGAATTAAAAATTTTTTTATTTCTGTTCTTATTTATATTCGGGATGAACGTTTGTCATGCTGAAATTTATCGTGCCAAATTAACGGGAAATAATGTTTATTTACGAAGTGGTCCCGGTGTTAATTATGACTCTTTAAAATCTTTAAATATTGATACAGAATATACAATGGTTGATAATACTTTATATAAAGATGAAGGTGGTTGTGAAAACGGTTGGTATAAAATATATTATGAAGCAAGTGCCACAGGTTATGTTTGTAGTAATTATATTACGGTTTCAACATTAACATTTAATACGGAAGCTACTAATGAATGTGAACAAAAATTAAAAGATGCTGGTTTTCCATCATCTTATTGGCCTGGGTTATGCAATTTACAAAGTTTGCATCCAACTTGGGAATTTAGTCCTGTTTATACTGGTCTTGATTTTAGTAGCGCTATTGAAGAAGAAAGTGCCTGTGGAAAAAGTTATATAGCTAGTAGTATTCCTACTAATATCGATACGACTTGTAAAAATGATTATACTAAAACTTGGTATCCCGCTAGTTCAACTGCTGTAGCGTATTATATGGATCCTCGTAATTGGTTTTCGGAAAATACTATTTTTCAATTTGAATATTTAAAATATAGTGATAGTTTAAAAGATAAATATGTTGATGCCGTTAATAATATATTAAAGAATGCTGAATTTTATAAATATCATTTAAATATTGGGAATAACTTAGGAGATGTTATTAATAATGCTAGTTTAAATGCTAATGTTAGTCCAATATTTATTGGTAGTAGAATACTTCAAGAATTAGGTAATGGTACTTCTTTATATAATCTTTATAGTGGTGTTTATAGTGAGAGTGATGGTTTATATTTAGGTTATTATAATTTTTATAATTTTGGAGTAACAGATAGTTGTGCTACTAGTAGAGGAGCAGCAATATGTGGCTTAGAATATGCTAAAACTAAAGAATGGAATAGTTTATATAATGCTATTTTTGGGGGTGCTAATCAAATTGCTTCTTCTTATATAGCAGTAGGACAATATAATGGTTATTTACAAAAATTTAATGTTGTACCTCTTGAATCATCTAAATTATATGGTCATCAATATATGACTAATATTGCTGCTCCATCTAGTGAAGCTAAAACGACTTATAATTCTTATAAAAATTTAGGTGTTTTAGATAGTCCTTTTGTCTTCTATATTCCAATTTATAATAATATGGATGATTCATTCTTTATAGGTAGTAGTGGGGCAGTTAGTGAACCAGAGGAAGTAGAGAGTGAAAAAACAACTTTAGATATTAATACTATTGTTGTTAGTAGTGGTTATAAATATGAAAATGGTAATATAACTGGTATAAAAGAAGAAACTAGTGTAAATACCATTAAAAGTAGTTTAGAAAGTATTGCTGGTGCGAATAATGTAGATATTAAAAATAGTAGTGATGTTTTAGTAACTGATGGGTTAATTGGAACAGGTTATAAAATAGTTATTAAAAATCAAGAAACAGAAGCTACTTTAAATGTAATAGTTAAAGGAGATACTTCAGGAGATGGTGTAATAAATGCTTTAGATTTATTACAAGTTCAAAAAAGTATTTTAGGTACTTATAGTTTAGAAAGTGTTTATAATTTAGCTGGTGATACATCTAATGATAATATTGTTAATGCTCTAGATTTATTACAAATTCAAAAAAATATTTTAGGTACATATACAATAAATTAAGAAAGGATTTAAAATGAGAAAAAAGTTTATATTTTTAATAATTAGTTTTTTGTTTTTACCTCTAATAGTTAATGCTAGTTCTGGTAAAATAAATGTTAGTAGTACTAGTACAGTAGTAGTAGGTAATAAAGTTACGGTTACTGTTACTTTAAGTGGTAGTGATATTGGCAGTTGGCAAATGACTTTAAATTATGATAAAAGTTATTTACAACTTACTTCATCTTCTGCCGAAGCGGGAGGTACAGTTATGGCCTCTTCAGTTTCTAGTCCTATTTCCTCTAAAAAATATACTTTTACTTTTAAAACACTAAAAAAAGGTAGTACAACTGTATCAGTTAAAAGTTATGAAGCATATGCTTTTTCAGATTTTTCTGAAATAAGTTTAACTAGTAGTAATAAAACAATTAAAATAATTACTCAAGAGGAGTTAGAAGCTAGTTATTCTAAAGATAATAATTTAAAAAGTTTAAGTATTGAAGGTTATAATTTAGATCAAGAATTTAATAAAGATGAAACTGATTATACTGTAACTGTTCCCGAAGGAACTACAAGTGTGATGGTTAAAGCTTTAGCTAATGATAATAAAGCTAGTGTTAGTGGTGATGGTACTATTTCTGTTAGTGAAGGATCTAATGTTATCAAAATTGTTGTAAGAGCAGAGAATGGTAGCGAAAAAGTTTATAATTTAACTATTAATGTTATTGATCAAAATCCTATTAATGTAACAATTAATAATAATAATTATACAGTTATTAAATTAAGAAGTAATTATGAATGTCCATCTTCCTTTACAGAAAGTAATGTAACAATAAAT
Source organism: uncultured Bacilli bacterium (assembly GCA_947627915.1). GTDB lineage: Bacteria > Bacillota_I > Bacilli_A > RF39 > UBA660 > SIG200. Next base: position 714 of record CANQXT010000058.1, on the reverse strand, counting down.
AACTTAGAAATTCCTTCTTGTTATAATGAAAAATTAAATTATAATTTAGTAGGACTTAAATTAAGTGATGGTACTATTGAAAATTATATTTATGATAATAATGAATATGTTAAATATAATGAAGCAGTGGGAACTAGTTTAAAATTAGTCGTATTAGATTATAATGATGAATTAGAAGGGTTAAATAAATATAAAGAAAAGATTGATGGAGTAGAATATAATGTTTTTAAAACAAATGCTAATTCTAAATTTTCCGTTGTTTATGGTATAGATATTAATACTGGTAAAAAAGATTTTTATACTTATGATAATATTAATAAAACATTTATCTTATATGATAATGAACAAATTAATAATTTAAATACTTTAAATCAAAATTATTTATATATTATTATCTTTTTTGGTATAGGTTTATTTCTATCTATAATTATTATGATATCTTTAACTATTAGTAATAAAAAAATAAAGAAAATGCTAATTGAGTTAAAAACAAAAGAAGAAAAAGAAAAACTAAAAACTAAAGAAACAAAAGAAGTAAAAGAGAATAAAGAAGAAACAAAAGAAGTGACAAAGGAAGAACCAAAAAAGAAAAAAAGAAAGAAAAAACAAGAAGATAATAAAGAAGAAGATAAAGAAGAAAAAGGTGAATTCTCAAAGTAAAAGCAACCAGCAAAATTAGTAATTAAAAGACAAAAGTAAAAGCAACTAAAAAAT
>CANQXT010000057.1 GCA_947627915.1 uncultured Bacilli bacterium | reverse complement strand
AGATATAGAAATAGAATGGAACATTGAATTTTAAGAAATAATGATATTTTTGGACTTTTCCTATTCCTGCACATGGCAAAGAAGACCCGGGAACTAGTGTCGGTAATTTATATGAAAAAGATCTAAATTTAAATATAAGTTTATATTTAGAAAAAGAATTATCTAAAAAAGGAGCAACAGTAATATTAACTAGAGATGGTGATTATGATTTATCTACTCCTAATGCAACATATCGTAAGAAAAGTGATTTTGATAATCGAATAAAATTAATAAATGAAAGTAATGCTAATATGTATTTGAGTATTCATATTAATTTTTATAGTGATCAAAGTTATAAAGGTCCCCAAATATTTTATACTAAAGAAAATAAAAAAATAGCAAATGCTATTCAAGAAGTAATGAATAAAGATTTAAATGGTGATAGAGAAATAAAACCAATGCCTGACATATATATGTATAAAAGATTAAAAGTACCAGGTGTATTAATTGAATGTGGTTTTTTATCAAATTATGAAGAAAGAAGATTACTTAAAACAAAAGAATATCAAGAAAAATTAGCAAAATCTATTACTGAAGGAGTAATTGCATATTTTGTAAGTTAAGATTCTTAATTAAATTTAATAATTCATTTATATCTAAATTATTATGTAGAATATTATAAGTAATTGTGTTTAATTTAATACATATTTTTAAGACAATATTATATAATTCCATAAAAGAATAGTTATATATCTCTTGATCATTATTTGGATGATGCCAACTATCTTTATTACTATTTAAAACTCTTTCATCAAAATCTTTAAAAGAAAAAGTTAATTGAGAAAATTTAACATCTTTACTAAAGATATCAAATAATTTATAAAAAGAAGCTTTATGTAAATTATAATCATTTATTAAATAGCGATAAATAAAATAACCATTATTATGTGAAGTATTAAATATTTTACCTATACCTTTTTCATTATAAGTTTTATAAAATACATCATCTAATAAATCTTTTAAATCACTATTAAAATGTAATCTAGGCATTAATGTTTTATATATCTTATTATCCCATTTAGTATCATTAAATAAAGTATATAAATAACTATCTAACATAAATTCTATTTTAGTATGAGGTATATTTAAATATTTAACCATATAATTAATATAGGGGTGTATTAAAGTATCCATTGTTAAATGATTAATAAAACCATAAACAATACTATAATCATTATTCATATTATTATTCTTAATATAAGTAATTAAGTTATTAAAAAAGATATCTAAATTCTTTTTATGAGCTTTAACTCCAAAATTTTTATAATAAAAAAGTTTATAATGATAATATAAATTATCAAAACCTTGATTAAACATATTATAATATTCCATATTATTATTAATTTCTTTTTGTAATTTTTTATTTAATTTCTTTAGAACATCTTGTCCTAGTTTATAATGGGTATAAACAGTAGGCATAATAATCACCAAATATATTATAACAAATTTCACTTAATTATCACGAAAATAATATAAATTTAACAATAAAAAAAGATACATTTATAATGCTTCTTATGATATAATTTTAAATAGGGTGAATATTATGGGGTCTAAAACATTTAAAACATTAGATGAGCAAATCGAAATATTAAAGCAAAAAGGTCTTGTAATTGACGATGTAGATTATGTAAAAGAAGTATTACTTAGAGAAAATTATTTTTTCATTAGTGGTTATAGACATTTATTTCTAAGACCAGATGGAAGTAGAAAATTTATAAGTGGTACTAATTTTAGAGAAATATATGGTTTATTTAATTTTGATAGACAACTTAGAAACATATTATTTAAAAACATTTTAATAGTAGAGAATAACTTAAAAAGCATTTTATCTTATGTTATGAGTAAGAATCATGGTTTTAAGGAACAAAACTATTTAAATGCCGATAATTTTGTTAAAGATTATAATAAATCACGTCAGATAAATGATTTACTTAGAAAAATGAAAAGACAGATTAATGTTAATGGTAAACAACACACGGCGACTAGTCACTATATAACTAATTATGGTTATATACCTCTTTGGGTAGTTGTTAAAGTATTATCCTTTGGGATAGTTGGAGAATTATATTCTGTTTTACAAAAACAAGATCAAGAAGAAATAGCCGATGTTTATAATAATTCAGTAAGAAATTTGGAAAATTATTTTCCGATATTAGCTAATTATCGTAATTTATGTGCTCATGAAGATTTATGTTTTAATAATAAAACATATAAAAAAATTGAAGACACCAAATATCATGATATTTTAAATATTAGTAAGAATGAAGTAGGAGAATATATATATGGTATTAATGATTTATTTGCCATTATTATCATAATGAAACAAATATTAAAAGAAGATGATTTTTCATTAATGATGAATGAGATAAGTTATGAATTAGATATCTTAGAAGGCAAAATAGAAACAATACCTATAGATGTTATCCTAGATGCGATGGGATTTCCACTAAATTATAAAGAGATTGTGAGGATGAATTAATGAAACAAAGTGCAAATCAAAAAACAAAAATAATTGTATATACATTATTTATATTATTATTGGGAGTATTTCTAACATATGGTTTTATTTATAAATTTCCGACTATATTTCAAGAAACAATTACGAAAATAGAAAAAGATGTTACTGTAACAGATACAGGAATTGCTGATGCTGTAGATAAAGTATATGATAAAGTTATTATTGTTTCAACATACAAGAATGATGATTTATATGCTTTTGGTAGTGGATTTGTTTATGGAAAAGAAAATGATAAATTCTATATTATTACAAATCATCATGTTATAGCCGATGGTAATAAATATAAAGTAACTTATGAAGATGGAACAGAAGTGGATGCTACATTACTTGGTAGTGATGAATATGCTGATATTGCTGTTTTAAGTGTTGATGCTAAAGATGATCTTGGCGTTGTAGAACTTGGAACAACTGATTCTTTAAGAGTTGGCGATACAACATTTACAGTTGGAGCACCACTTGATTACTCTTATTCTTGGACAGTTACAAGAGGTATAATTTCCGGAAAAGAAAGATTAGTTGAAGTATCATTATCAAGTAGTACCGATAATGATTATGTAATGAATGTTTTACAAACTGATGCTGCCGTTAATAATGGTAACTCAGGAGGACCTTTATGTAATTCTAATGGTGAAGTAATTGGTGTTATATCTGCTAAAATTAGTAAAACAGGAGTTGAAGGAATGGGATTTGCTATTCCTATTGAACTTGCTAAAGAGAAAGCAGAACAAATTATAAAAGGAGAAGCTACTTCTTATCCATATTTAGGATCATCTATGATTAGTGTTGAAACAGCTGCTGTAGATCGTTACTTCTATAATTTTGTTAATCGTTATAAATATACTACGGGTGTTATCTTAGTTGATATTGAAAAAGGAAGTGCGGCGGAAAAAGCAGGTCTTGCCAGTGGTGATGTTATTATTAAAATAAATGAAAAAGATATCAATAATGTAGCATATTTAAGATATGAATTATATAAACATAAAGTTGGAGATACAATTAAAGTTACATATTTAAGAGAAGGTAAAGAAAAGAGTGTATCTGTAAAATTAGAATCTTCACTTGAAAAGAATTAGAGATAATTATGGAAACTACAAATAGTGTTAAACCAACAAAAAGATTAATAGCATATTTAATTGATTGTCTTTTAGTAAGTTTTGTTTTAAGTATGCTTTTTAATATTAAAGTATTAAATCCTACATATGATAATTATGTAAAATATACTAATGAATATACCGAATTTATAGAGAAAGTAGCAGAAAGTACGGAATATAATATTGAAACAGTTAATGAATTAGAAAAAGAATTAAATGTTATTATGTATAATGTAAATAAAAATAGTATTTCTTATAATTTTGTAACTATAGTAGTAATTTTACTATATTTTGGAGTATTTCAAAAATATACTAATGGTCAAACAATTGGTAAAAAATTAATGAAAATGAAAGTTATTAGTAGTAATAAAAAAGAAATTAGTTTACTTACTTTACTTGGTAGATATAGTATATTATTATTACCTGGTATTGGAGGGATAATTTCTTTAATTATAAATACTATCTTAATTCTTTGTTTAAATATGAATACTTATTTAAGTGTTAGTGTTATTATTAATGATATTTTATATATAATAGGTATAGCTATGTTAGTTATGATTATAATTCGTAAAGATCATAAAGGATTACATGATTTAATTTTTAAGACAGAAGTTGTGCAAGAATAATAGACCTTGTTTCTAAAAAAAGAAACAAGGTCTTTATCTAAAAGAAGATTTAATATTGCGACAAAGAGATTTATTTAGTAAAATAAGGGAGTGGTGATCTAGGTGAAAAAGTTTTATACAATAATGGCAGAAAAAATTAATAATGCTTTAAAAAAATATGGTTATGAAGATAATGACATAGCTATTTTTGAAAGTAATCGAAAAGATTTAGCAGATTATCAATATAATGGTCTTATGAAAATGGCTAAAACATATCATAAAAGTCCAATGGAAATTGGTAATATTATATTACCAGAATTACAAAGTGATAATTTCTTTAAAGAAGTATCTATTGCTAATCCTGGATTTATTAATATGCGTATTAGTGATAAAAGTTTAATTGATTTTACCAATATAGATGATTATAATTATCCTAAAAATAATAAATTAATCTTTTTAGATTATGGTGGAGCAAATGTGGCTAAATCTTTACATGTAGGTCATTTAAGAAGTGCTAATATTGGTGAATCTTTAAAAAGATTATGTGAATACTTAGGATATAAAACTATTTCGGATACTCATTTAGGAGATTTTGGTAGACCATTAGGTTTAGTTATTTTAGAACTTTCTAAAAGATATCCTGATTGGGTATATTTTGATAGTAATTATAATGGGGAATATCCCAATGTACCAATTACGAGTTCTTTATTAGAAGAAATATATCCCTATGCATCTAGTAGAGCTAAAGAAAATGAAAATTATTTAAAAGAAGCTCAAATAATGACTAAAAGATTACAAAATAAAGAAAAAGGTATTTATGATTTATGGTTAAAGATTATGGAAGTATCTAAAAAAGATATTAAAGAAATCTATGATCGTTTAAATACTAATTTTGATTTATATAAGGGTGAAAGTGATGCTGAATTTATAGTACCTGAATTATTAACATATTTAGATCAATTAGATATTGTGGAAGAAAGTGAAGGGGCTAAAGTTATTTCAGTACAAGAAGAAAGCGATAAATTAGAAATTCCACCAATGTTACTTTTAAAAAGTGATGGAGGATACTTATATAGTACTACAGAACTTGCTACTATATATGAAAGAATGAAAGAATATAAACCTGATGAAATTTGGTATATTGCTGATAAAAGACAAGAATTACATTTTACACAAGTTTTTAGAGCAAGTAAAAAAGCTAATATTGTTAAAGAAGATACAAAATTAGTTTTTGCTGGTTTTGGCACTATGAATGGTAAAGATGGTAAACCATTTAAAACACGTGATGGGGGAGTAATGCGTCTTACCGATTTATTAGATCAAGTTAAAGAAGAGTGCCTAAAAAGATTAAGTGAAGATATGCCTAATCGAGAATCTTTAGCAGAAATAATTAGTATGTCGGCAGTTAAATATGCGGATATGCTTCCAAATAGAGAAACAGATTATAATTTTGATATTGAGAAGTTTTGCGATTTAGAAGGTAAAACAGGTCCTTATATTTTATATACCACTGTGAGAATGAAATCAATATTAAATAAAGCACAAGAAAATAATTATCAATATAATAAAATAAATAAAATAGCTAATAGTTATGATAGAGATTTACTTATTACTTTAAATAATTTAGATTTAGTAATAAATAATGCTTTTAATTCTATATCTTTAAACGAAATAACGGATTATCTATATCGTTTAACTACTTCATTTAATCGATTCTATACAGAAAATATTATTTTAAAAGAAGAAGATGAATCTTTAAGAGAATCATGGTTATATTTAACTAAGACTGTATATCAAGTAACAAGTATTTTACTTAATATCTTAGCTATTAAAATACCAGATAAAATGTAATAAAAAATAGAACAGTTCAATATTGTTCTATTTTATTTTACTTCATTACTTTTATTAAATTCTTTAGCAAGTATACCATTTTTTAATAAAGATTCATAACCTCTACTATCTATTATCAAATCAAATTCCCCAATAAATTCATAAATATTAGGATTATAACCTAGTTTAAATCTATTCAAACCATGATATGGATTGTCATTAGTAAAATCTCCAACTACACCATTTAAATCTAAATACTTAAATTTATTTTTATAATAATTAAATATTTGATAATATAAATAATAATTAGGGGCAAATCTTTTATAATTATTATCAAAACCACTATATAAGATAGTAGCAGTATTATTATGTTTAATAACTATAGCAGCAGCTAAATAAACTTTATTATTATCTGATATTCCCTTAGTAGCTTCTAAAATATCATTCTTATAAGATAATAATACTTTATCACTATTCATTTTACGATTAATTAATTTTTCACTATAAAAATGAGATAATTTATTATTATAAAAATTATTTTTTTCTAATTCATTATCATATGTTATTTGACTATTATCTAAAAATTTATTATAGTCAATTGATACTAAGAAATAATCTACAGCATAATTTTTATTATAAACTGTATAAAGATCTTTTAAAAAATAAGCATCATAATTAATATTAAAATTAGATAAGATATCTATTTGTTCTTTATTAGCAAGTTCAATCGTTAATCCTTTTCTAATACTTTTTCTAATCTTATTTTTGGTATTTTTACTAAAATCATTAAAACTAGTATTTTCTAAATCAATTAAAGCATTAAATCTAGGTAGTGATGCTTCAAAATATAAATTATTTTTAAGTTTTTTATAATCTAAATTTGTTAATAAACTATTAACATAATTATAATCATTATATACTGTATTATAATTATTTTTATTTATTTTACCAATTGCTATATTAGGATTTGTTTTAATAAAGATAACATTTTTTTTAGCATAATATTTTTTTAATAAGTTAGTAAAAGTTCTTACTAAATCATAATTATTATAATCTATTAAAAATCCTCTAGGAGCATATCCATAATAGTTTTTAAGACCAACTTTTTTTAAAAGTATTAAAGACGCTCCCAATATAATATCATTATCATTTACTAAACCAATTATTTCATAATCATAATTATACTCTGCCATTAACATACCATAACTTATTGTCTGATATAAGTTAGTTAGAGAATGTGTTTGTTCAAAATTAGTAAATTCTTCAATATTTAGTGCTCTAATATGCATATTCATCACTTCTTTGCCAGTTATTATAACATAAATCTTATAAATAAAAAAGAATTACTTTACACTGTCTAATAAATTACAGGATAAAGACATGAAAAATTTTAGCAAAGAGGATTAAAAACCGAAAGTAAAAGGAATTTAATCCTTTTTTGA
>CANQXT010000056.1 GCA_947627915.1 uncultured Bacilli bacterium | reverse complement strand
TAAGAATACATTATTTTTTTTACTATAAAAAGTAATTGTACCATAATTTTACATTATTTTTTTATGCGATTGCCATACTCTACGCTTAAATAACTTGCAATTTTCTTTTATATAAGATATAATCATATTGTTGTTGGTTCCTTAGCTCAGTTGGTAGAGCAACTGACTCTTAATCAGTGGGTCTAGGGTTCGAATCCCTAAGGAATCACCATTAGATATTTAGTCCTTGGTAAAAGGACTTTTTTATATTAATAGACCCACTGGGTATTTTAATAAAAAACTGATATAATATTGGTAGGTGAGTAAAATGTTTGTTGATGAAATAAAGATCAAAGTTATAGCCGGAAATGGTGGTGATGGTTGTACATCATTTCGAAGAGAAAAATTTGTTCCGATGGGAGGACCTGATGGTGGTAATGGTGGAAAAGGCGCTGATATCATTTTTACGGTTGATAAAGGACTTAAAACTTTAGTTGATTTAAGATATATGAAAACTGTTAAAGGTGATAAAGGAGTAAATGGTAAAGGATCCAATAAATATGGTTCTAATGCCCAAGATGTAATAATCAAAGTACCTTTAGGAACAACAATTAAAGATTTAGATACTAATTTAATTCTTGCAGATTTAGTTAAAGAAGATGATAGGGTAATTGTTGCGCATGGTGGCCGTGGTGGAAGAGGAAATAAAGCTTTTGCTACTCACGATAATCCAGCACCTAAATTTAGTGAAAAAGGTGAGCCAGGAGAAATTCGTTTATTACAAGTAGAATTAAAAATGTTAGCAGATGTTGGTTTAGTTGGATTTCCATCAGTTGGTAAAAGTACTCTTCTATCCCAAATAAGTTCTAGTAAACCTAAAATAGCAGCTTATCATTTTACAACTTTATCTCCTAATTTGGGGGTTGTAAAATTACAAGATCATCGTTCCTTTGTAATGGCTGACTTACCAGGTTTAATTGAAGGAGCTAGTGAAGGTGTTGGGTTAGGTGAAAAATTTTTAAAACACGCTATGCGGACAAAAATTTTGTGTCATATTCTTGATATGAGTGGTATGGAAGGTAGAAATCCTATAGAAGATTATAAAATAATCCGTAATGAAATAAGTAAATATGATGCCAAATTAAGTAAGAAAAAAGAAATAGTCGTAGCCAATAAAATGGATTTAGAAGGAGCAGAGGAAAATTTAGCTAAATTTAAAAAAGAATATCCTAATTTAAATGTTTTTGCAATAAGTGCTATGAATAATGAAGGAATAAACGATTTATTAATAGCAATTGCAGACCTACTAGATGCTAGTGAAGAAGATGAATTATATACTTCTGAAGATATGGAAAGTCATATGATTTATAAATTTGTTTCTGAACAACCTTATACTATTACTAGAGAAAACGATGTATGGGTAATTAGGGGTGAAAAAATCGAAAAATTATTTAATATGACTAAATTTAATGAAGATGAAGCAGTATTACGATTTGCCCGTAAATTAAAAGGTATGGGCGTTGAAGATGCTTTAGAAAAATTGGGAGCAAAAAGAGGAGACGAAGTTCAAATATTAGACTATATTTTTGAATTTAAAGAATAGTTTTTATAATTCCTCATAAAAACGCAAAAGATGTCAATAATAGTAAAAGAATAATTGATATTATTGAAAATAACTTGGGGATATATTATAATCAAAGTATAGTATAAGGGTGATGCAAAAAATGAAAAAAACTGGTTATATAGCATATTTAATTGTATTTATATCAATCATAGCTATTCTTGGAATTGCTGGAACTTACGCTTATATAAATGTTAATACAGAGAATAAATTTGGTACAAAATCTATAAATGCTAGTGTTGCATGTGTTGAATTAGAATATACAGAATCTGGAACAATAGGTTTAACTGGAGTACAATATCCAATAAGTGATGATGAAGGTGCTAAAACAACTCCGGTTGTGGTTACTGTAAAAAATACTTGTTCTGATACAATATCATATAATTTAGTAATATCATCATTAACAAAAGATGATGAATCATATATGCCTGATGAGAAAGTTTATATTCAAGTTACTAAAAATAATAATCCATTAATAACTACTAAGGGTTTAAATACATTAGATACAATTACAACTGGTAATATTTATACATATTTAACTAATGATTTACAAGCTAGAGAACATGTCAAAGATTATAAACATCGTGCATCATATTATGTCGCTCAAAATGCTTCGCTAAATACTGAGACTACTGATACTTATAATATTCGGATGTGGATTCATGAAACAAATGAAGAAGATAATTCAACTCAAGGTCAAGATTTTGCGGTTGCTTTAAGCACAGTCGTTCTTTAAAAGAGTATTAAACTCTTTTTTTTATTTTCATTTTATTATATAATTTAATAGGTGAAGTAATATGTATAATTATTTTAATGGTAAAATAGCTATGACTAATAGTGATAGTGTAGTAATAGATGTAAATGGTGTTGGATACTTAATTTATGTACCTAATCCTTTTAGTTATGAAATAGGCAAAGATTATAAAATATATGTATATAATCATATAAGAGAAGATACATATTCATTATATGGTTTTAAAAGTATGGATGAATTAAATTTGTTTATGAAATTAATTAATGTTAAGGGTATGGGTCCAAAAGTTGCTAGTGGAATATTTGCCACCGGATCTATTAATGGTATTGTAGATGCTATTAATAAAGAAAACTTACTTTATTTAACTAAATTTCCTAAAATTGGGGAAAAATTAGCTCGGCAAATAGTTCTTGATTTAAAAGGTAAAGTCTATAGTGATGTTGTTAGTGATGAGAATGATAATAATGCTGATGAATTAATAAGTGTTTTAGAAAATTTAGGATACAAAACTGCTGAAATTAAAAAAATTATTCCTTTAATTGATAGTTCTAAATCATTAGAGGAACAAGTTAAAGATGCTTTAAAATCTTTATTAAAATAAATTAAAATAATATAACGAATAGGAGGTATGGTTAATGAATGATAGAATAGTTGATAGTGAAGTAAAAGAAGAAGAAGATCTTTTTGAAAAAAACATTCGACCTGAAAGTCTTGACGAATATGTTGGTCAAAAAGAAATCAAAGAAAATTTAAGAGTATTTATTGAAGCAGCTAAGATGCGTAATGAACCATTAGATCATGTCTTATTATATGGTCCTCCAGGACTTGGTAAAACAACACTTGCTCATATAATTGCTAATGAACTTGGGGTTAATTTAAGAACTGCCAGTGGTCCCTCAATTGAAAAAAGTGGTGATTTAGCGGCCATTCTTTCTAACTTAGAACCAGGTGATGTCTTATTTATTGATGAAATTCATCGTATGCCATCTTATATTGAAGAAATATTATATCCGGCAATGGAAGATTTTGAAATTGATTTAGTTATTGGTGGCAGTGATGGTAAAAGTAAAAGTATTAAAATTAATTTACCACCTTTTACATTAGTTGGTGCTACGACAAGAGCTGGTGATTTATCTAGTCCTTTAAGAGATCGTTTTGGCATAGTTGCTAAATTAGAATATTATAATGAAGATGAATTAAGAGATATTATAATTCGGAGTAGTAAAGTATTTTCAATTAATATTGATGAAGATGCTGCGATGGAATTAGCTCGAAGAAGTCGGAAAACACCTAGAATAGCTAATCGTCTATTTCGAAGAGTTAGAGATTTTGCTATTGTTAAAGGCAATGGTAAAATTGATTTAGAAATCACCAATGAAGCCTTAAAAAGACTTAAAGTCGATAATTCGGGTTTAGATAATATTGACCGTGATTATTTAAGTAGTTTAATTAATAAATTTAATGGTGGTCCCGTTGGAGTTGAAACAATTGCAACAAGTATTGGGGAAGAAGTTACAACTATTGAAGATGTAGTTGAACCTTATTTATTACAAGAAGGTTTTATTAAAAGAACTAGAAGTGGAAGAGTTGCCACAGAAAAAGCATATAAAGCTTTGGGTATTACTTTTAATTTTGGCCTTTTTAAGGAGGAATAATGATATTATTAGATGGAAAAAAAGTTAGTACAGAAATAATTACGAATGTTAAAAAAGAATTAGAAAATATTAATGAAAAAATTAAATTTGCTATTATTTGGATTGGAGAAGATGAAGGTAGTCGTATTTATATTAATAATAAAATAAAAAAATGTGCTGAAGTAGGGATAGAAGGCCTTTTATATCATTTAGATGAAAATGTTTCAGAAGATGAAGTAATTAATTTAGTAAATGAATTAAATGCCAAAAAAGAAATTAAAGGTATTATTATTCAAAGTCCAGTTCCAAAACATATTAATTATTTAAAATGTTGTAATTTAATTGATTATAAAAAAGATATTGATGGTTTTTCTAATATTTCTGTAGGAAATTTATGTTTAGGTAACCCTTATCATATTTCTTGTACTCCAGAAGGGATAATTAAATTATTAGAATATTATCATATCCCAATTGCTGGTCAAAATGTTTGTATTATTAATCGCAGTAATATTGTTGGGAAACCATTATTTCATTTATTAATTGATCGTGATGCGACTGTTGTTATGTGTCATTCTAAGACGAAAAATTTAAAAGAAATAACAAAAGAAGCAGATATTTTAATAAGTGCCGTTGGTAAACCTAAGTTTATTACTGAAGATATGGTTAAAGAAAATGCAGTTGTTATTGATGTAGGTATATCACGCGTTGATGGACATGTTACAGGAGATGTTGATTTTCCAAATGTATCTAAAAAAGTATCCTATATTACTCCTGTACCTGGTGGTGTTGGTCCTATGACAGTGGCAATGATTTTTGAAAATATTTTAAAAAGTGTTAAGGAGGATCATAATGGATAAAGAATTAGCCGAAGCTTTAAAATTAGAAAGAAAAAGACAAGAAGAAAATATTGAATTAATTGCTTCCGAAAATTATGCTTCTAAATATGTTTTACAATTACAAGGTAGTATTTTAACTAATAAATATGCTGAAGGATATCCAGGTAAAAGATATTATGGTGGTTGTGAATATATTGATATATTTGAAAATAAAGCAATTGAATATGCTAAAAAATTATTTCATTGTAATTATGCTAATGTTCAACCTCATAGTGGTTCTAGTGCGAATATGGCTGTATATAAAGCATTACTTAATCCTCACGATAAAGTTATGGGAATGAATTTAAATCATGGAGGTCATTTAACACATGGATATAAACTTAATTTTAGTGGTATAGAATATGATATTGTCAGTTATGATGTTGATTCTAAAACCGAAATGATTGATTATGATAAGTTAAGAGAACTAGCTTTACAAGAAAAACCGAAAATGATTATTGCGGGAGCTAGTGCTTATTCTCGTATTATTGATTTTAAAAAGATAAGAGAAATATGTGATGAATGTGGAGCATATATGTTTGTTGATATGGCTCATATAGCAGGTTTAGTTGCTACTAATTTGCATCCTTCACCAATTCCTTATGCTGATGTTGTAACTACAACTACCCATAAAACTTTAAGAGGACCAAGGGGAGGACTTATCTTAACAAATAATGAAGAAATAGCTAAAAAAATAGATAAAATTGTTTTTCCAGGTCTTCAAGGTGGACCTTTAATGCATGTTATTGGAGCAAAAGCTGAATGTTTTTATGAAGCATTACAACCAGAATTTATAGAATATCAAAAACAAGTTTTAAAAAATATTAAAGCAATGAGTGATGAATTTATTAAATTAGGATATCATGTTATAAGTGGAGGAACAGATAATCATTTAATTTTATTAGATGTTAAAAATAGTCGTAATATAACTGGTAAAGAAGTTGAAGTTTTACTTGATAAAGTCCATATTACTGTTAATAAAAATACCATTCCAAATGAAACAGAAAAAGCAATGATTACAAGTGGTATTCGTATTGGTTCTCCAGCAATGACAACGAGAGGCTTTAAAGAACCAGAGTTTATTAAAGTAGCTCATTTAATTGATCAAGCTATTTTAAATAAAGATAATGAATCAGAACTTAATAAAATAAAAGAAGAAGTATTAAATTTAACAAGTAAATATCCATTAAATTATTAGGAGGATTAGAATATGGACAGAGTAATTATTAAAATAAGTGGTGAAGCATTAAAAGATGATTTAAATAATGTATCTAAGCAAAAGTTAGAAGTTGTTTTAAAAATAGTTCAAAAATTACAGAAGTTAAATAAAAAAGTTGCTATAGTTATTGGTGGTGGTAACTTTTTTCGAGGTCGTGAACATCAAGATATGGATCCTATAAGAAGAGATACTATTGGGATGCTTGGTACTATTATGAATGCTTTATATATTACAGATTATTTAATAAATAATCATATTAATTGTCTATGTTCAACTCCTTTTAATTTTCCCAATTTAATTCCTAATTATGAAGATAATGAATTAAAAAAATTATATGAAGATAATGTTATAGTTTTTGGTGGTGGCGTAGGATTAAGTGGTTATTCCACTGATAGTGGCGTAATACTTGCTACGAAAAAGATAGATGCGAATCTTATTATTAAAATTACGAATGTTGATGGGGTATATGATAGTGATCCTAAAATAAATAAAAATGCCCATATGTATAATCATCTTACATATAATGAAGTTATTCAAAATGATTATCAAATTATGGATATATACGCTATTAAAGAATGTCAAGAAAGAAAGATTAAAATTTTAGTTATGAATTTTAAGGATTATGAAAAAATTGAAGACGTTTTAGATAATAAATTAGGTACTTTAATTGGAGAATAATATGCATAAATTAATTGTAATTGAAGGAACAGATTGTTCTGGTAAAGAAACTCAAAGTGAACTTTTATATCATAAATTAAAAGATCAAAATAAAAAAGTTATTAAATTTTCTTTTCCAATGTATGATACTCCAACAGGTAAAATAGTGGGTGGTCCTTACTTAGGAAAAGAATCTATCTCGAAATGTTGGTTTAAAGAAGGAGCAAATAATGTTCCAGCCAAAGTTGCAGCATTATATTATGCTGCTGATAGATTATATAATATTAATATTATTAATGAATATTTAGATAAAGATTATATTGTTATTTTAGATAGATATGTCTATTCTAATATGGCCCATCAAGCTGGTAAATTAAATAATAAAGAAGAAAGATTAGCAATGTTTAAATGGTTAGAAAAATTAGAGTATGATTTACTAAAATTACCTAAACCAGATATTAGTATTTTTCTTTATATGCCTTATGAATATAGTAAAGAATTACAAAGTAAAAGAAATGAATTAGATGAACATGAATTATCTAAAGAACATCTAATTAATGCTTCGAATGCTTACTTAGAAATGAGTACTTTATATAATTTTATTCAAATTGAATGCGTTAAGAATAATAAAATAAGAACAAAAGAAGATATTAATGATGAAATATATTCCAAATTAGAAAGTTTAATTTAAGTGGACATTTAGTCCATTTATAAACTTTTTAAATGTAAAAACTTGACACCGGGGGGGGGTATTATATAATTATCTTATAAAATAGAGAAAAACAAAATAGATAAAAGTTATCAA
>CANQXT010000055.1 GCA_947627915.1 uncultured Bacilli bacterium | reverse complement strand
ATGAAAAAGGAAACAATAAATCTGCTAGTGTTAAAGTAACTGTAAGTAAAGCAAGTGAACCAACTGTTAAACCAGAACAAGAACCACAAAAAGATCCAGAACCAACAAAAGATCCTGAACAAACAAATCCAGGAACAACACCAAGTGAACCTGAAAAGAAGATAACAATAAGTGGAGATAATACAGTAAATGTAGGATCAACACTTAAGTTGAGTGCAACAGTAACACCAAGTGCAGATGTTACATGGGCAAGTAGTGATACAAGTAAAGCTACAGTAGCTTCAGATGGTACTGTTACTGGCGTATCTGCTGGTGAAGTAACTATTACCGCTACTGCTAATGGTGTGTCTGCTACTCATAAAGTTACAGTTAAAGCTGTAGAAGATAGTTATCAAGTTATACTAACTTTAAATAAATCTAACGGTTTCTCAACTACTACATATAATGTAAAAGTATTACAAAATGGAAAAACTTTAGACGACTATAAAGGTTTTGTAATAGATAATAAACTTACATTCTTATTAGGAAATGGCGGTATTTCTCAAGGACAAATTGATAAATATCAAATAACTAATAATAGTAAAGTTGTTATTACATTAAGTGATAACACAACTAAAAATGCAAGTTTAGTTATTAATTAAAGAAAGGAAGTTAAAAAATGAATAATAAATATATAAAATTATTTGTTGTAACGATTACGGCATTTGTTGTTTCAATGACAGTTACTAATGCTAAAAGTTTTACTAAACTTGAAGATTTAACTAAATATATTGAAAAACAAGAAGGCTCTGAAAATATTGGATGGATATATATCGTTGGTGAACACATATTTACTTCAACTTATTCTGATGAATTAACTTTAAAAAATTTATCAGATGGTTTTCAATCAATTCCTAAACCTACTCCAACATATATCTATTTAATTGAAAGAACATATAATGGATTAACACCATCAGGATGGGATATTGAAGGCATATCAAATGTTTTTGATGCTGAAGATACTGATGCAATGTTATTACCTGAAAAAATAAATATCAAATTTGTTGATAATGAATTAATTGATACTGCTGCTAATACTGATAAAGATATGAATAATATCATTAAATCAGCTAATGATGCAACAACAGTAGAAACTGCAACAATTAAGGATGCTTATGAAATTTCAAATGTTTCTGAAGGAAACGTTGTAACATTTAATATTTTAAAAGGAGATTTAATACCTGACAATTTTAAAGGAACAACTATTGCTAAATCTATATATGATTTATTACATAGTGATAATGATAACGATGTTGTAAAATATTCAGAAATAAAAGTTTCTGTTGAAGGACAAACACCAGTAAGTATTAAATCAGATTCTAATACAAAAACAATTAAAGAAGGAATACTAGGTTTATTTAATGGTATTAAAAATTTAGGAGATTTAACTGGTAAATCACTTAATGTAGAATTTGTTTTAGCACAAGACGTTGAAAATCAAGTTAAAAGTAATACATATACTATAAAATTTGTTTCAATTGTTGATCCTAATACTTATTTTGAAAAACTTGATAATTCAACTAAAGCAGAATTAAGTTGTACTAGCACTTCTGATAAACAATGTGAAGCTATAGTTAACTTACTAACACCAGCAGAAAATTTAGATAATAATTATGCATTTGTAAATTTATATAATGTTATTAATAATGCTTTCAAAGCTGGAACAAAATCTGTAACATTAAAAATCGGTGAGAATAACACTAAAGTTTATAATAGTACTCCAACTGTACAAGACATTAATAACATATTAAAAATTGCAAATATTGCTAAATATGAAGATTTAGCTAAAAAAGAAAATGCTATTTCTGTAACATTTGTTGCTAATACTGAAAAAGGATATGTATTTGCAAGAGAAAATACTCAAACTTATAAATTCACTATTGGCGAATTTGTAGATACTGATAAGATTGTTGATAAAATATCAGCAGTAAATAATAAATCTAATGTAGGAAATACATTTGATGAAGCAACTGATTATAATAAATATTACCATTTATCTAGAAATAATAATCAATTAACATTTGATGTTAATTTACAACCTAATGGTAAATTATATAACTTTAAACAAGTAGTAACCGGATTTGCAACAATAATTTATGGTGAATCTGAATATTCAGTAATTAAAAAATCTGAAAATAAAATATCAAAAATAGTTATTATAGATAATAATACTCAAGAGGAGTATGAATTAGGCATTAATGGCGATGATATTGGAAAATCATTAAGAACTATATTAGCAACAATGTTAGGTACTCTAGATACTGGTATTATAAATATATCACCAACAATGTTAAGTAATTTAGACTTTAGTATAAGATTTGAAATTAATGCTACTAAAGAATTAATTCCAGGATTAAATAATTATGGAGTTTATACTAAAGGTAGTCAATCTGCTACATATGATGTATCATTTAAAATAAATCATTTCGATGTTAAAGATATGATTACAAATGGATTTAAAAATGATTCATATCTTACTATAGTAGATGAAGATACTACTACAGATGATAATGTATATTCTTTAAAGGTTAATTTAGAAAACGTAGGAACTTCATTAGAAGAAGCTGATTTATTTAATAAACTTAGATGTTATGCTGGATTATTTAATAATTTAACTATGACAGTTGATGAAACTGAAACTAGTTTAAATGTAAATGATTTAGATGCATTAAAAGAAACAATTGATAAATTGCTTAAATTAGATAAAACAAGTACTATCGAAGATTTATATGAGAAAACGTTCACATTAAAATTTGAATTAGCAGATGATGTTAATTTAAGTACATTTACTGATACTGAATTTAAGGCTACTGCAGATAGAAAAGTTGGTCCATATACAATCAACGTTACATTAACTTATGATGTTAAAAAAGTGGCTGATGGCAGTTCTATAAGTGAAGCGTTATCAAAAAAACCAGAAGTTATTGAATTAACTCCAAATGGTACATATGGTTCTGATTTAACTATAGGTAATGATAATGATAATACTAATGACAATATTGTTATAAATGGTAATGGAGCTACTATTACTGGTAAAGTAACTGTAAAAGCTAATAACGTAACATTTAATAATGTTAACATAAATGGTAAATTAGAAGTTCCTGGTACTGGAGATACCAAAGTTAAAGATGTAACAATTTCAGGTAATGGTAATACTACTATTACAGGAGCTATTGATATTGAAAATAATGCAAATGTTACTATTGATGGTATGATTATTAAAGGTACAAATGAAGATACAGATATTTCTAGTACCACTGTTTCATCAGTAATTAAAGCAACAGGAACAGGTACATTTACATTAAAAAATTCAAAAGTAAGTTATATTGGTGGAAATATTATTACTGGTAGTGATACTAGTAAACAAAATTATATGTACTCATTAGTATATATTGATGGTGATGCAGAAATTACTGATACTACTTTTGATATTACAAATGTTAAAAATCCAATAGAATATAAATATAATGCAAATGAAGCTACTAAAATAGTTATCGATCATAATACATTTACCGGTACAAACTATGTTGAGGGAGATGCACATAATGTAATTTCATTCTATGGTGCAGCTAAAAATGCTGTTATTGAAGTAACTAACAATACATTTGCATATGCAAACTGGGCTGTAAGAATTAATAATAACACTGAAAAAAATCCTGTAACTTATATTATTAGAAATAACCATGTTACAAGAAATACTATTGATGGTAATTCTGATAGAAATCCATTAGCATTAATTGGTGTTCAAGCTAATTCTAAAGATGATGATTTAAATAATATAACAATTGTTTATGATGAAAATACAGCAAAAGATTGTGTTAAATATGAAACTGATTCAAAAGCATTTGTAAAAGCATTAGAATCTGGAAAAAGTGCTTTAGTTTATGCTTATGTTAGTGGTGGAGAAGTTCATTTCGAAGCTACTGGTAAATTACCAACACTTAAAACATATGAAAAATATCTTGAAGAACAAAATAAAGATTAATAATAATCAATTATAATATCATTAATTCAATATATTTATAAAAAATAACTCTAGAATTTCTAGAGTTATAAAGAGTAAGAATTCATTTCTTACTCTTTTTTACTTAAATAATATATAAAAATATAATTAATTAATATATACTCTTTAAATTTGCAAAAAAGTTACAAATTTTGTTCAAAAAAAGTTATATAGTAGATTTTTTATTAAAAATCTACTATAATAACTATATGGAGGAACAATTATGTTATTAGAATTTACAATTGAAAATTTTTTATCTTATAAAGATAAAGTATGTTTTAGTATGGAAGCTGATAGTACTCAAGGATTAGATGATAATTATGTTGTCTTTGATGAGAATAAAAAAATATTAAAAACTGCTGCTATATATGGTGCTAATGCATCAGGTAAAAGTAATTTATTTAAAGTATTATCTACTATAATTGATATGTTAAAAAATTCTTCTAATATGAATATAAATGATACATTACCAATAATACCATTTAAATTTAATAATACTAATAATAATTTTAGTAAATTTGAAATTAGATTTATTAAAAATAATATTAAATATGTTTATGGTTTTAGTGCTAATGAAAATTATATTAACGAAGAATATTTATATTACTACCCTAATAATAAAAAAGCATTAATATTTGATCGAACTAATACTAATGAATATTCTTTTGTTAAAGATATAAGATTATTAAATAGTATTAAAGAAAAAACTGCTAATAATAAATTCTTTTTAAGTACTGCTACTACTTGGAATTATGAATTAACTAAACCAGTTTATGAATTTTTAACGGAAGATATCAATGTTTTCATTGATATCAATGGTTTAAAAGAATATGCTTTAGAAATATATAGTAAAGATTTAGAAACTGATAATAAATTAAAAGAATTTGCTTTAAACTTTTTAAAAGAAGCAGATATAAATATTACAGATTATATTTTTGAACAATTTATATTCACTGTTAGTGCTAATTCTACAAAAAGAATATATATACCAAAATTTATCCATACAATAAATAATAAAAAGTATACTTTAAATTATGAAGAAGAATCTTTAGGAACTCAAATATTATTTATTTTATTACCATTTATAGCTAATTCTATATTAAATAAAAATAAAGTATTAATAGTAGATGAATTAGATAAAAGTCTTCATCCCTATTTAGTTAAATATATTGTTAAATTATTTAATAACAAAGATACAAATAAAAATAGTTCTCAACTAATATTTAATACTCACGAAACTAATTTATTAGATTTAAATATTTTAAGAAGAGATCAAATATGGTTTACGGAAAAAGATTATAAAACTGGTTCTAGTGATTTATATGCTTTAAATGATTTTGGAGTTAGAAATAATGAAAATATTGAGAAAGGTTATATGTTAGGTAAATATGGTGCTATACCTAATATTATAAATGATATTAATTTATGACAAGAGCCTTAACTACTCATACTAGAAAACCCAGAAAAAGAAGAAGTATTATTTTAATTGGATTAGAAGGAAAAAATCAAACTGAAAAAAATTATTTTAGAAATTATAAATCAACAAATTATACTATTAGTTTTCCAACTGATGAATATACTGATCCAGTAGGTATAATAAATAAATTAAATAATTATGCTAAACAAAAAGAAATAGATATAAATGAAGATAATAATAAAATATATTGTATATTTGATACTGATACAGATAAAATAAAAAATAAACAAATTAAAGAAGCAATGAAAATAGCTAAAAAGAATGGTATTGAAATTATTTTATCTAATCCTTGCTTTGAAGATTGGTTTTTATGTCATTTTAAATATAGTACTAGAGAATTAAATAATAAAGAAATAATAAAAGAATTAAATAAATTTATTAAACCTATTCTTAATACAGAATATGAAAAGAATTTAGATATATATAATATTTTAAAAGATAAAACTGATATTGCTATTAATAATGCTAAAAAGCAATGTAAACATCAAAATAATTTAAAAAAAGATTTATATTCTGTTGAAGCTAATCCTAGTACAATGGTTTATAATATAGTTGAAGATTTAATTAATAGAGATAAAGAAAAATAAGGGACATCCCCTTATTTTTCTTTATCTTTATAAGAATATTGCCATATATAATGGTAAATTAATTACCTTATCAGAAATAACACTTACATTTTTAGTAGATAATTTTATTCCTCTTTGAACATTCCAATTATTAATTAATGTATTTAAAGATTTAGATTTAGTATTTTCACTTGATTTAACTTCAATTGCTGTTAATATATTATCTAATTTAATAATAAAGTCTATTTCTAAAGTTGAATTATGTTCAAAATAATATAATTTTTTATTATTCTTAACAAATATATCCCCAATTATATTTTCATAAATAGCACCTTTATAAATACCTAAATTACCATTTATAACTTCTTGTTGATAACCATCTTCTAACATTGCCATTAATAATCCAGTATCTCGCATATATATCTTAAATATATCTGTTTTAGAATTACCTTCTAAAGGTAATTCTAAATTATTTAAGTTATAACAAAAACTTGTTATATTAGCATCACTTAACCATATTAAACTATTAGCATACTTTCTACTATTACCTCCTGTTTCCACTAAATTATAACGAAATTTTTTATAATCTCTAGCTAAATGTTTTGGTATTGAGAAGAAACAATTTTTTATTTTTGTTTTATCACTATCTGGAGCATATTTTATAATATCATTTTCATAATCAATTAATATACCTTTTTGAATATTTAAAACATTAGCAAAATTATGAGTATTAATATATTCATCTACTACTCTAGGCATACCTCCAACAACTATATATTCTTTAAATAATTCTAACATTTTATTATGCATTGCTGTAGGTACAGGTTTTAAATTAGTGTAATAATCTTTTAAATCTTTCATCGTTTCTTCTTTTATTCCATTTGCCCAACAAAATTCTTCAAAGTCTAAAGAATGCATTTCTAAATGTTCAATATATCCAACTGGATAAGATGGAACTTCTTTATAATTAATACCTAATAAAGAACCAGTGGCAATAACATCAATTTTTTTAGCTATTGTCAAAAATTTTAAAGCCGTTATAGCATTAGGACATTCTTGAATTTCATCTAAAACTAAAACAGTTTCATTTTCTACTAATTCAACATCCGGAAAGAATAATGATAATTGTTTAGCAATTGTTTCATAATCTAAATTACCATCAAAGATATCTTTATAAGATGGCATTTCAAAAAAATTAATATAAATATAATTTTTATAATTCTCAAGACAAAATTTATTTATTATAAAAGTCTTACCTACTTGTCTAGCTCCCTTTATTAATAAACACATTTTATTGGGATTATTCTTCCAATTTAATAAATCTTTACTTATTTTTCTCTCTAACATATAGCACCTCTTTAAGATAATTCTAGCATATCAATTATTATTTTTCAATTGTTATTGCATATTATTCCTAGGAATAATATGCATACTTTACACTTTTTTCCTATGAAAAATATGTAAATAAGACCCTTTTTATAAGAAAATAATATGTTTCAAGATAGCTTTAAAGAAAGGTGTGGGATTTTATAGAAAAAAGAACACAACGTTAAAAGAGGT
>CANQXT010000054.1 GCA_947627915.1 uncultured Bacilli bacterium | reverse complement strand
GATGATGGTTATTCTGGAACTAATTTTGAACGACCAGGATTTTCAAAAATGATTGAAGATATAAAAAATAAAGTTATTAACTTAGTTATTGTAAAAGATTTATCTAGACTTGGAAGAGATCATATTATGACAGGTTATTATGTAGAAAATTTCTTCCCTGAAAATGGAATAAGATTTATTTCTATGCAAGAAGGTTATGATAATGCAGTAAATCAAGCTAGTAATGATTCTTCAACTTTTATATTTGCTTGTAATGATTACTATAGTAAACAAAACTCTATAAAAATTCGTAATGTCTTAAATGATAAAAGAAGAAATGGTAAGTTTATAGGTAGTGCTCCAAGCTATGGGTATTCAAGAGATCCTAAAAGAAGGATGTGTGAGCCACATTTTATACCTTATGATAAGTTAGAGAATGCTTTATTAGATACAATTAAAACAACTTGTAAACAATATTTAAAAGCTATCAATGTATCTGATATTACAAATGAAATTAATAATAAGAAAAAGAATAATTTTAAGACACAAGAGAAAATAAAAGAATCAAAAGAAAAAGAATATCTTAATAAATTAGATACGCTTTATGAAGATAAATTTAAAGGTTTGGTATCAGAAGAAATGTATAAAAGAATTGCTAATGATACAGAAGTTTTATTAACTAAATTAAGAAAAGAAATAAATAAGTTGAAGGATGATAACAAGGCTATAAAAAATGATAAAAATATTGAAAAAATATTGAAATAATTTACAAATTTAGCATATTAAATAATATTTAATTAACTTTGCTCTAAATTAGAGCAAAGAATACATAGCAAAAGATAAACTACTTATATAAAATAATTTATAAAGGAGAAGTATGGAACAACGAAAAGTATCAAGAGATGTGGATATTGATGTTTTATTAGAAATAATAAAAAATAGAGATAATTATAAGGAAAATAGTGAAAATGGTTTAGTTATATTATTGAATGGATCTTGGGGATCTGGAAAAACAACTTTTTTAAAAGATTTTAAAGAAAAAGTAGATAAAGAGGAAGGAATTGATATATTTTCTATATATAATTCTTATGAATATGATTTTTATGATAATGCTTATTTGCCTTTTTTTGCAGCAATTGAGGATAAAATAAAATTAGAAACAGATTATGCAAAATTAGTTAAATATACTACTAAAAATTCTATAAGTGGATTATTGTCATCAGCATATGCAATAATTAATGGTTATATAAAAAATAAATCTGATATAGATTTAAATGATATTAAAGATAATATGTTGGGTATTCAAAGCGAAGAAGCGTTAAAAAGTTTTGAGGATTTTAAAAATGTTAAAGCAAAATTTCAGAAAAAAATGCAAAGAAAATGTAAACAAAAGACTCAAATTTTCATTATAGACGAGCTTGATAGATGTAAGCCTAGTTTTGCAATGGAAACTCTTGAAATAGTAAAACATTTTTTTGATATAAACAATTGTGTTTTTATAATTGCTGTGGATAAATTACAACTACAAGAATCTGCTAAAACTATATACGGTCAAGAAATGGACAGTGAAATATATTTTAGTAAGTTTTTTGATTATCAATTTAATTTATACCCGTTAAATTTTTGTGATGTTATTGATACTTCTGATATCTTAGATATGGAGGAAATAGTAAATAAGACTACTGAAATATTTAATTTATTAAATGTTTCACTTAGAGATTCAAAAAAGATATTTAGAGATTTTGTTTCTAAATATAAAAGATTTAAGTCAGATGGTATAATTTTTGGAAAAGAACAATCAATATTTATTATTTTTCTTCTTACTTTAAAATATACTGATTTATTATTTTATACAGAATTAATGAATGGAAATTTTAATGCATTTGAGAAAAAGATAATGAATGACAATAGTACAAGTTCAATTAATTACTATAATTTTTTATTAATGAATATAGATAATAGAAGAACATATAAATCAATTTGCTTAACTTTATCATCTGCATTGAATATAGAATACATTGGTGAAAATCGTAGATATGAAAATCTTTATCCAAAATTAGCTGGTGAAAGTCACAAGATAGAACTTGCTAATGAATTATGTAATTACATACCATATATTAAAGATAAATTAACATATAAACAAACTATAAAAGAAATAATATATTAAAATACTACACATTGATTATCGCCAGGTGGGATACTATTGTGATTAGTACACAAATATTAGCAAACTATAAATATTTAATAATTTAACTAATGGAATGTGTGTTGTTAAAATTGATAGAAAAACAAATGCTTAAAACCAAATTGATTTATTTGGTTTTTTTAATAAAATTTTAATAAAATTTTCACAAAAATATATATTTATAGTGTATAATATAAAATGAATGTTTATTTTTGCAGAAAGATTATGGTGATATAATGATTGAAATCAAAAAAATAAGTAAAATCTATAAAACAGGAGGATATGAACAAAAAGCTTTAGATGGTGTAAGCGTTAATTTTCGTAAGAGTGAATTTGCTTCCATCTTAGGTCCATCTGGTTCCGGTAAAACAACTTTTTTAAATATTATTGGAGGTCTTGATAACTATACATCTGGTGATATTATCGTCAATAATGTTAGTACTAAAAAGTTTAAAGATCGTGATTGGGATTCATATCGTAATCATCGTGTTGGTTTTATTTTTCAAAGTTATAATCTAATTAGTCACCAAACTATTTTAAGAAATGTTGAATTAGCCTTAACTTTATCTGGTATATCTAAAAGTGAAAGAAAACAAAGAGCAATTAAAGCTTTAAAAGAAGTTGGCTTAATAAAACATATTAATAAAAGACCAAATCAATTATCTGGTGGTCAAATGCAAAGAGTAGCTATTGCTAGAGCACTTATTAATGATCCCGAAATAATTTTAGCTGACGAACCTACAGGAGCACTTGATTCTGATACATCTATCCAAATTATGGATTTATTAAAAGATATATCTAAAGATAGATTAGTTATAATGGTTACTCACAATCCTGATTTAGCTAATACTTATTCAAGTAGAATAATAAATATAAGAGATGGTAAAATAATTTCTGATTCTAACCCATATGATGGTAAGAAAGAAGAAAATTTAGAAAATGAAACTTCTAAAACGAAAAAAACTAAAATGTCTTTTTTAACTGCAT
The DNA here is from genome assembly GCA_947627915.1 of uncultured Bacilli bacterium. Classification (GTDB taxonomy): domain Bacteria; phylum Bacillota_I; class Bacilli_A; order RF39; family UBA660; genus SIG200. The sequence goes on along the minus strand of CANQXT010000054.1, from coordinate 4,646 downwards.
TATCACTATCATTTAATAATTTAATGACTAAAAAGGCTCGGACCATTTTAGTTTCTGTAGCGGGTTCCATTGGTATTATTGGTATAGCCTTAATATTAGCAGTTTCTACTGGATTTCAAAATTATGTTGATTCTATTCAAGAAGATACTTTAACTAGTTATCCGCTTATGATTACTCAAGAAGCAGCAGATTTAACAAGTATGTTATTATCAATGCAAAGTGGTAGTAATATAAAAGGTAACTCTGATGAAGTTAAAGAACAACAATATATTACCTCAATGTTATCTAGTGTTAGTACAAACGATTTAAAAAGTTTTAAAAAATATTTAGAAAATAATCATAATGAAATTGCTAAAGATATTTCGAATATTCAATATTCTTATAGTGTCGATCCTAATATATATACAATTGACGCTACTAATAAATTAACTCGTATTAATCCTAGTAATGTATTTAGTTCAATGATGGGTAATAATACAATTATGAGTACTTATTCATCTATGACCTCTATTTTTTCGCAAATGGTTGATAATCGGGAAGAAATTGAAAAAGATTATAATATGTTAAAAGGAAGATGGCCTCAAAATTATGATGAAATGGTTATTGTATTATCAGAACCAAATACTATTTCAGATTTATTAGTTTATTCATTAGGACTTCGTGATACAGATGAACTTACAAAAATGATTACAAGTATTATGAGTGGTGAATCAGTAGATATTCATAATGACCCAAAAACATTTACCTATGATGATTTATTAAATATTGATTTAAGATTAATTATGCCAAGTGATACATATCGTTATAATAATAAATATAATGTTTATGAAGATATGACTGGTGATAAAGATTATATGCAAGACTTATATGATAATGCCATTAAATTAAAAATAGTTGGTATAGTAAGTCCTAAAGAAGGGGTAACTTCAATGGCCCTAAATCCAGGGGTAGCATATACATCATCTTTAATAGATTATCTTATAGATAATGCTTCTGAAACCAAAATTGTCCAAAAACAATTAGAAAATGCTGACGTTGATATTTTCTCAGGTAATAAATTTGATAGTGAGAAAAATAATTTTGATTTTAAATTTTCCGATTTAGTAAAAATAGATAGTGAAAAATTACAACAAGCCTTTAATATTAATATTGATCAAAATACATTAGAAAAACAAACTCAAGATTATATGTTACAAATAAATGATTCCATTACAACGGATATAAGTCCTGCTAAAGAAATGTTTAATAATAATTTAAATACATTTACTAATGGTGTATTTAATAGTATAGATGGTGAGTTTTCTTTAAGTGACATAGATAATATAATTAATAAATATTTAGATAATTCGCAAGATATATTAAGTGAAATGGAAAGTAAATATATTATTCCTAGAGATACTTTTAAAACAACTTATACAGGTTTATTAAAAGGTTTATTACAAGCATATATTACGGGTTATAATAACTATATGCATACTTTAAATCCCGAATATGTTATTGATTCTGAAAATCCAAAAGCTATAGTAATAGATGAAATTAAAAATACTGTTATTAAGTCTTATTTAGATAGTACTGTTATAACTGGAACTGTAGAAACAATGGCCAGAGCTATGACCGAAGCATTAATGAAAAAAACAGTCTTAACTAAGATTGGGGAATTAACTGCTAATTTAACAAATAGTTTTGCAACTGCCTTTAATGTTGACGAAGAGAAAATAGCATCAGCATTCACTTTAAATTTTACAGAAGATGAATTATCAAGAGTAGTAAATGCAATGATGAATCCAACCGAAAAAAATCAAAAATCTAATTTAATATCTTTAGGATATCAAGATAAAGATGAACCTACATATATCTCTTTCTATTTTAATAGTTTTGATGGCAAAGAACATTTCTTATCATTTATAGATGATTATAATAAAAATGTAGATTCTGAACAAGAAATAAAGTATTCTGATACAACTGGTATATTAATGTCATCAGTTAAAACTATAGTTAATGCTGTTAGTTATGTTTTAATTGCATTTGTTTCTATATCTCTTGTTGTTTCTAGTATAATGATTGGAGTTATAACTTATATTTCAGTATATGAAAGAACTAAAGAAATAGGTATATTAAGAGCTATCGGAGCATCTAAAGGAAATATTTCTTCTATATTTAATGCTGAAACATTTATTATTGGTTTATTATCAGGTTTATTTGGTATTGGTATAACTTATTCATTAATACCTATTATAAATAAAATCTTACATCATTTTACAGGAAATATTCCATTATCTGCTTCACTTCGTTTTAGTAACGCTCTTGTATTAATTCTTCTTTCAATTATTTTAACATTAATTGGTGGTTTAATCCCAGCAAGAGCGGCATCTAAAAAAGATCCAGTGGAAGCTCTTAGAAGCGAATAATAATTTATTTAACTAAAATAATATAGTAAAGGAACTATATTATTTTTTTTACACTATTTATAGATTTATGTGCAAAAATGAATAAAATACTTGATTTTCACCACAAAATACTATAAAATGGTATTAAGAGGTGAAAATATGATAATAACTAATAGTATTGCCAAGAAAAATATAGCCAATTATTCTAATAAAAATAATAAATTAAGTAGAGATATTAAAGATGGTAAATTGTTTAAAATAATAAAAGGATTATATGAAACTGATCCCAATACTCCTGGTTATTTACTTGCAGGCAGTATATATGGTCCCTCATATATTTCTTTTGAATACGCTCTATCATTTTATGAATTAATTCCTGAAAGAGTTAACACTATAACATGTGCAACTTTTAATAAAAAAAAGAAAAAAATATATGATACCAATTTTGGAGTATTTACATATAGAGATATACCAGATTTAGCATATCCAGAAGAAATAATTTTAAAAATCGAAAAAGATTATTCTTATCAAATTGCTACTCCTGAAAAAGCTTTATGTGATAAAATTTATACTTTATCACCTGTAAATAATTATGATAAACTGGAAAATATGTTATTTAATGATTTACGTATAGATGAGGATGAATTTAAAAAATTAGATTTGAGTAAAGTAGAAAAATTAAGTAATTTATATCATTCAACAAATGTTACTTTACTTGCAAAGTATATGAGGAGATATAAAAATGAACAATATAATTGAGCAAATGTTAAGCACTTATGAAATAAAAAATGTTAATGATGAAATAAATGCTTTAAAAGAAATAATACAAGAATTAATATTATCTGGTTTATCTCGTGGAGGTTTCTTTAATGAAGCAGCATTTTATGGTGGAACTGCATTAAGAATTTTTTATAAATTAGATAGATTTTCAGAAGATTTGGATTTTGCATTGCTTAAATCAGATGAAAATTTTGATTTAAGTAAGTATTTTAGCGATATAGAAAAAGAATTAAATGCTTATGGATTAAATTTAGAAATTAGTACGAAACAAAAACATAATAAAACTAATATTTCTTCGGCATTTTTAAAAGGTGACACTTTAGAACATATATTAAAATTTTTTCCAAAAGATGCTAATCATATATATGATCATACTTTAAAAAGTATAAAAATTAAGTTGGAAATAGATATTAATCCTCCAAAAGGGGCAACATATGAAATACAATATAGGTTACTTCCAAGTCCGCATCAAATTCAATTGTATGACAAATCGTCGTTGTTTGCAGGAAAAATACATGCTATATTATGTCGAAATTGGCAAAAAAGAGTAAAAGGAAGAGATTTATATGATTATATATTCTTTTTAGCGAATAATATAAGTGTAAATTTAGAATTAGTAAAAAATAAACTTATTGAATCACAATATATTAATGAAAATGAACTTTTTAATTTAGATACTTTAAAAAAATTATTAAAAAATAAATTTGAGAAAATTAATTATAATGAAGCTAAAGAAGATGTTATTCCTTTTATTAAGGATATCGATAGTTTAAAATTATGGAATAGTGATTTCTTTATCAAAATTACAGATCAATTAGTGGGCTAATTGATTAGTTAAAAGTTTTTATATGAGTAAAATAAATCACTAAATTAATAATTTTTCATACTTTATAATAATAGATTCATAATGGATGAAAGAACTACAAATAAAATTTTAATTGATGCTAGTAATGGAGGTATTTGTTAAATCCAAAAATAGAAGAAATGACTATTTTGGTAAGTAAATGCAAGAGTTTAAGGTACTTAATAAAAGTATCTTTTATTATAATTAAATTCGATTAACACTCTAAAAACAATCATAAACCTCGGTAATCGATTGTTAATTACCGAGATTTATGATATAATTGGGATATGAGGAAGTGATAATATGCTTTATTCTTATAAAGAACTTTTAAAAATTGAAAAAAGTAGATATAATATTGAAAAAAAATTAAAAAAGAAAGAATTATTTAAAGTTGAATATGGTATTTATTCCACAAAAGAAATAGTCAATCCAACTCTCATATATGCTAAAAAATATCCGAATGCTATTGTAACATTAGATAATGCTTTTTATTTTTATGGGCTCACTGATGTAATTCCCGATAAATGTTATTTAGCCACTAAACAGAAAGCAACGGTCATTAAAAATAAAAATATTGTTCAAATATTTACAACTGATGAATTATTTGAAATTGGTAAAACGCAAGTTGAAATAGA
>CANQXT010000053.1 GCA_947627915.1 uncultured Bacilli bacterium | reverse complement strand
TGCTATAAGACTTATACCAAGATTAGTTTTTAAATTAGAACATAAAAAAATTAGTTGTATTTCAAACTAATTAAAATAACCCCATACCTAGTATATACATTTTATATATCAAGCATGGTGTTGACACACCCATTTACTTGTTAGGGAATATCCCTAAAACCCTAAAATTAGTCTCCGACGGTTTAAGAATTTTTCATCAAAAAAATGAATTTCATCTATCAAATTTTTCTATTTATAACATATAAATCATCATTCCTTTCAATAGGAAAAATATAAAAAGTTCATAAAAAAAGAGAGAAAAATCTCCCTCGAGAAATACTTATTTACAATTATCCTATATTACCATTTTACCACATTTTTTTAGGAACGTAAATGGCAAAATTATTAATGTAATTGACTCACACTATAAAAATAGTTCTAAAGAATAAAATCCAATTTTATTCGTAGATTATTAAAATAATTTTAAATATAAAATGCTTACTACATAAAAATCTTTATTTAGATAATTTTTTAAGTATTTCATCACTTAATTGATTAAATAATTTAATTTTAGAAAAATCATAGGGCTTACTAAGCTCCTGATAAATACCAAATTTACATTTTTTACAATTTTTATTAAATTTATTTTTGCAATTTTTTAGAGCATTATTTTGATATTTAGATATAACATTACCATTATTATCTAATTCCAAATGCAAACTTGCATCTTCGTTCCAACCTTTATTTAAATAACTTTTTTCAGTATAAGCCCAATATACAACAAGATGATTTTTATTAATTATATCTAAATAATCTTTTCTAATATAGACAGCATTTGTTATAGCATCTTTATAAAAATCACTATTATTGTTATCACAATATATAATAATTTCCCCTCTACTATTTTTCCAAGTTGAAAATGTGTTGTCATATTTTAAATTTAATTCTTTTATAATTGCAGTAGGTGGAAAAGATAAATTGGTATTTTTAAAATCTTTTGAATTATATGTTATAGTTTTAATATCTGTACTTTTAATAAACATATTTTGAATATATTTATTTATATTTTGGTTATATCTATCTCTATCTATTGTTAAATCTCTCGAATTACTATCACCATTTAAACGACTCATAGGATCAATAGCAATTGTCCAATCATATGATTCAGTATAAAAATGTTGATGTTTTTCATTATACATAAATCTATGAATTTCTAAACTAATAGGAATCCATTGTTTACCTTGATAATCAATAGGTTTAGTTAAAGAGCAAAGATTATTAATTGATAATTCAACATTATAATACCATTTCTCATCTCTTATATCATTTAGTTTAAAATTTTTTTCAATTTTTGAATTTAAATGATCTATTGCCTCACAATACAAACTTATAGGGCTACAAATATTAAATTCTTCTTCAAGCAAATTCATGGGTTCATAAATAGAATAACCTAGTGTTTTATTATCATTATAAATCTTTATATCATTTGTATAATAATTACACATAAGAGATCCGAGTACAATATCTTGAGTTATTAATAAACACTTTTTTAAAAGAGAATTGGAAAATTGATTCAAATGATCATCAAATCTATCATTTTCTTTATCATAAGAATAATCATATTCAGAGCATATCTTTTTAAACATCTCTTGATATACTAAAAATAATCTTTCGGGTGAATAAGGAATAGTTTTTATTTTTGGATGAATATTATTAAAAGAATCTCCATAATGTCCATACTTACAATAGCCATTTTTATTTATACATTTAAACTTTTTATTAAGTTCTTGATTCCATTTTGTTATTTTGTTTTTATCATTTAAAATAAAACTTTCATAAGCTTTTAAACTATTTTCCGGGTTATATCTTTCAAATTTTAAAACATATTTCTCATATATATCAGCAATAAATAAAATATGATTTAAATCTAACTTTTTATCAGCTTTGATTGAGTCATCTAAATCAAAATACAAATTTTTCTTATTTAAATTAATATAGTTGTTTTTATCATTTAACATATTAGATATTCTGTATATATTTTCAGAATCTAGCTCAGTTTCATTATTATAAATATCTTTTAATATACAAGTAATTTCATCATTAATAGCACTTAATGATGTTAGTACATGAATAATTGATTTTTTTAAGTAATAATCGTCAACTTTTAAATATAAGTGAGCCAATTCATCAGCATAATCATTAAATTTATTAGCTATATCATATAATAATTTTAAACTTAAATATCTAACTCTTTCATTTGGCACTGAACTTAGCCAAAATGCATACCAAAACATTTCTTTAATATAATCATTATCTTTTCTTATTAAAATAATATTGTATAAGGCATTTTTTAACTTAAGAAGAGCAGAAGAATAAGAATAACCAAAGGATAGTTTTTTTATTTTAGAACGATCATTCAATAAAATGTTGTTAAAATAATTAACACAATTAAAAGGTCTATTATGGTATCCACCTAAAATCAGCATATTATTGGGATTATCCGAACATTTTAGTTTTTTTTGAATGAATGATATTTGTTCACTATTAAAAACCATTTTTTGAAAAATATCAAAATTTAAATTATCTTTTAGTTTTGATTTAACTATAATATTTAAAGCCTTTTCAATATTTGAATCTTTATATTTATCAAAAAGAAGAATTATTATAGGTTCTATCCATGAATGATTTTTTTTTATTTTTTTATTGATTATATCAACTATTTCATCTTCGTTTTTGTTATTTATAATATTATTTAAAGATCTTACTATTAAATAATCTGACATATATTGCATTTGAAATATATAATATTTTTCATTATCATACATATAAAAATCTATCAAGTTTTCTTTTAACATTTTATCAATATATTTATCAGTAAATTCATTAAGGAGATTTTTTATTTCATCATAAACAATATCAGTTTTTTCTTGTTCAAACATAAATGAACAAATTTTTTTTGTTGCATTCCAATAATCATTATTATTACTTATAATTTTAATATAATTCTCTAATATAGAAGTAATTTGTACTAAATCACCAATTTTATTCTCTACATATTTTCTTTTCTTCTTTTTTCCTTTTTTATTTTTTGCAGTATTATCAAGAATAACAAAAAGCATTTTTAAATATAGTGGATTATTTGTTTCAATAATGTCTAAGTATTTACCAAACTCAATTCCATAGGTTTCTATTAATCTTTCTAAAGAATTCTCATATTCTACGCCTTCAAACCTATAATAATTAGGTAAAATTTTCTCTAATTTGGCTTTTGTTTTATCATCCAAATTTCTACTTCTATAGCTAACAATAATATTTATATTTGATTTATTAGATATTTTATTTAAAAAATTTATCAAATCCTCTTGTTCACAATCTGAAAGTTCATTAAAAGCATCTATAATTAAATAAAATTCTTCTTGAACATCAGTTAAATATTTTTGAATAGTTTCTGGAATTTCTTTAGTATATTTTCCGTATAAACATAAATAAGGAATTTTTTTGCTTTTTAATTGTTCTGTCAATTTGTATAAATAGTAACTTTTCCCTATTCCACCTTCACCAGAAATTAATAATCTATTAGCAAAATTTAACTCACTTTTATAATGATTTATATTATATTCATTTCTAAATTCTATTTCTGGGAATTTTTTTACCAATTTTTTTATATGACTTTCCATTTCACTAATAAACTGTATTTCGTTAATAGTTCTATCATTAAAATTTGAAATTAATCTATTCAATTCTGATAATGTTTCATCCCTACTTAATCCATCTGGATCATTTGAATAAGAATAAATCTTCTTAAATTGTTTTAATAATGTATCCATTAAATACTTATCTTGCCATTCAAAAGATAAATCAGTTTTTATTTCATTTTTCATCACTATACGTCCATATTCATTTATAGAATTTATATCATCCATGATTACCTCCAATTAAAAATAGAGCACACTTTGCTATTAAAAGCGAAAATGTTCTCTATCATTTAGTAAGATTATAACATACTTTTCAGTCAAATACTATTTATACTTGAAAATTTTACAAATGAATAATAATTCTTGCAATTTTGTATCACCCTTGGTCCATGAATTAGTTTTAAATCTTCTATAATCATATCGAAAAATTTTAGTTTCACCTTTTTTATTCAATATTTCTATTATTTCTTGCTCACTTAATAATCCTTCAGTGCTATAGCTCATTACTAAATATTTAGAATTTATACTTTTAACTAATTTTTCAAAAGCGCTTTTTACTTTACTTTTAATACAATAATCTGATTTTTGTAATTTATAATCTCTTAGTCCAGTTTTACCATTAAGATTTTGTTTATCATATACAACTATATTTTCTAATACATGAAAATTACTAGCATATTGTCTTTTGTTATAAGGAGGATCCATATACACAATATCAATGCCTTTATAATTTTTAACAAAATCAGCTACATCGCATAGTTCTATTATATTTTTCCCCTTACTAACAAATTCTGGCTTTTCTAAAATTATTTCTTTTAATGCCATAGATCTCCATATTTTCAAATAAGCACCATAAGTACCTGATGTATTAGAAACTTTATCTGCTGCACACATTAATATCCCTAATAAAAATAAATATTTTTCTTTTGGTAAAAAAGTCTCCCATTTGCTTATTTCATTTCTAATTGAATCTATTTTTTCAGCATTTGAATTTGAAAAATACATTCGATTAAATTTACCAGATGGTGCATAATTATCATAAAAATATCCCTTTATTGGTTTCAAATTATTTAAATAATTTAAAACCCCCTCTAAACTATAATCTTTTAAAATGGTTGATAACTCTGCAAAACTGGGCTCGTTATTAAAATAATTTACTCTATATTGTTCACAGATACTATATAACATATTATCACACGAATATACAGTTGCTCCATTTTTAAGAAAAAAATTACTAACACTACCAGTTCCTGCAAATAAATCTATAATTTTTTTCCCTTTATAATCTATTTTTGATTTTTTTAAAGAATCTTCTATAAAACCTATTACTCTAGTTTTATTACCTATATATTTCATTATTGTCGACCTATTATTTCTAATGTTACTTCATCTGTATCATCTACAGTAACTACAAAGTCAAAATTAGAATTTTCTAATATTTTTTTTGCTTCTTCGCTTGAACCTTTAAAAATTGCAAATAATTTAGCAGGATATTTATAATTTAATTCTTTTAATACTATTTCAGACAAATTTTTAGTTTTTCTATATTCGTCAGATAAAGTTAACGCTAAGGTTTTATAGTCCTTTTTACTTTCACCAAAATAGTATGTTTGATCAGATGAGTCAAAAAATGCTATATCACCTCTATCATCATTCCTGTTATAGTAATAATATTTATCTGTCGGATATAAATGAATATCTGACCAACTACCACATGGAGGATTAATAAAAGATGGAACAATATTTTCATTTAATAATATCGTGCCAAAAAATGATGTGACATCATCTTCAGTAGTGAATTGATTTTCATATTTACTTTTATTTTCAACACGAGAATTTTCAGCTTCATGGCTAAATAAATTTAAATCTAAGTCTATAACTAAATTAGCGTACTTATCGATTGATTTATACACCTTTCTTCCTTTAGCTGCTTCTACTATATATTCGTTATTGTTAGTATGATCACAAAGCATTAAAATTACATTTGCATTTGGAAAAGATTGTAAATAGATATTTGCAAATGCAGGAATTTCACCATTATAAGGATCATCAGTAGGAATTATATTTCCAGATTTTTTATCCATTTTTGTTAATTTTATTGGAATAATTATAGTTGGTTCTTTAATATTGTTTAAATTATCTTCAACATATTCTTTTTTACCTTCATTTAATTTATCGACTAATTTTTCTGTTTCAAAAGTTATTCCCGCCTTACAATTTTTTGAAATTTGATAAAATTTAATATCTGGAAATAATTTTTTTATTTGTCCACTAATTTTTTTAGGCGCCCATGGAAAGAACATATCCTCTTCTTTATAGAATGGTGTATTTATATTATTTCTCATATCTGAAATTATTTTTTCTTCAAAATTTTCATCTTTGACATAACTTAATGTTTTGCTTCCAAATTCTGAAATTGTAAACTTATGTTTTTCAGGATTAAAATAATAATTTTTCATATTGAAATAACACTTTTTTAAATGATTTTCTCCATTTTCCTTCAAAATTAAAGATAATAAATATTTAAATATTGGTTCTCTCCAATCAATATTTGGATTTAACTTATCAATGTTTTGTGCCTTATCGGGATGTTCAAAAAATCCTACTAAAGCAGGTGTATGATATTTTAAAGAAAGCATAATAAACATTAAAACAAACAATGCACTTGGAATTCTTGGCTTTTTATTAATATTTTTGTCAGATTTATCATTTTTGCTAAAATAAGCCAAAAAGCCAAATGGAATACCTCCTTCTAAAAAATTAATTATTCTACCACTTCTTTGCCATGTAGCATTTCCTGCCATAGTAGTTGAAGTTGTTTCAAATCCCATTAAAACTTTATCATTTTCATTAGAGTAAACAACAGCATCGGGTTTATCTAGTTCTTTAATTACATGCCTTACATCATATGGTAACTTTCCATTTCTGTAGTATGCTTTAGCAACAAAATAATATGTTTCTTCATCAATATCATATTTATAAATATATTCTGAAAGTGATGCATATTCAACACCAATAAATTTCATTCTGTCACTATTAAAATCAAATAGCCATTTAATAATCTGAGTAGATTCTTCTAAATTATCTCCATATATCGTAAATTTATTTTTATCATCTATTTGAATTTTTTTAAAATTATAATTACTACTTAACTTCATATTAATCTCTCCTGAATATTAATATATTTTGATGAATCATTGAAGGAATAAATGCTGCTGGATATCCAAACACATGCAATGATTTACTATTATCTTCCCAAATAAGATTTGCTTTCATTGTCAATCCTTTAATCTCAGACATTTTTAATGCTAATTCTGCCGATAAACAATGATATTCGCTATCTTTATACATATCTCCTATAAAAACCGCCATATACTTTCCATGTTTTAATTTTTTCATTGACTTAGCAAGAATTTTTTTCATTGTATTTAGCCATTCTTTTTTCGATACCCAATTTTCATTATCAAAATTGTTAAGTTTAGATTTGTTTGTTTTATTTTTATTTCTAGTATGTTCACGAGAATCCATATCCCAATATGGTACGTCAGTTAATATAAAATCTACACTTTCATTTTTTATTTTATCCAATATTTTAAAGGAATCACCACAATAAGTTTCTTGAATTTCCAATTTTTCTAATTCAGATACTTTTTTATAAATCTCAATCCATTTTTCTGTTATATCTATGCCTATTGCTTTTCTTGAACATAAAGATGCTCCTAATAATGTTCCTCCAACACCCATAAATGGATCTAAAACTATCATCCCTTTTTTGGTAAAAATTTTTATAATATCTTCGCATAATTGTGGAGGTTTTTGCCCACCATGTTGAGATCTTAATTTATGTTGCATATTAATTGGATAAGCTTTATTTATAACTGATTTAGTGCTAAACTTCCACTCTGAACCAGTTAGATCATTAAGTTTATTTTTTTCACTATATATGTTACTGCCCATATTTGCTACCTCCAAATTTAAATTGTTATATTAATTATATCATAATTATGAAATTTTCCCTACATGGTTTACAATTATTTAAAAATTTTTATTTAACAATTTTATCTATTTGTTTTATTACTTTATTTTTTAGTAATTTATTGTGGATAAAAAACCGTATATGGTAATCCACATACCCGTAAAGGTAATATGGATTACTCTTCATA
>CANQXT010000052.1 GCA_947627915.1 uncultured Bacilli bacterium | reverse complement strand
TTATAGAAAGAAATGCATAATTTTCTTAAATAATAAAAGGAAGTGATTTAAATGGACAATCGACAAAATTCGACAAACATCAATTGGTATCCAGGCCATATGGCAAAAACAAGAAGAAAAATAGAAGAAGAAATAAAAAATATTGATATTGTATATGAAGTAGTTGATGCTAGAATTCCTAAATCTAGTAAAATACAAGATATTGATAAATTAATAAAAAATAAACAAAGAATACTTATAATGACTAAAAAAGATTTATGTGATATAAATGAAACAAATAAATGGGCAAAGTATTATCAAAATAATGGCTATCATGTTTTAATTGTGGATTTAAAAGACAATAATGATTATAAAAAAATTATTGATTTAACTAGAGAATTAACAAAAGAAATTCAAGAAAAAAGAAAAGAAAAAGGCTTAAAAGAAAAAGAAATTAAAAGTTTAATTATAGGTATTCCAAATACAGGTAAAAGTACTTTAATAAATAGAATAATTGGTAAGAATGTTGCTAAAGTAGAAAATAAACCGGGTGTAACTCAAGAATTAAAATATTTAAAGACTAATGTTGGCTTACTTCTTTTAGATACACCAGGAATACTTTGGCCTAAACTTGATGATCAAGTACAAGCACTTAATATTGCAGCGACCGGCGGAATAAAAAAAGAAATATTAAATATAGATGAAGTTTGTGTACATATCTTAAACATTTTATATTATAATTATAGAGATATATGTCAAGAATTATATGGCATAGATAATAATGATACATTAAATATGTATGAAACAATTGCTAAAAAAATTGGGGCCTTTAAAAATAATGAAGTTGATTATGAAAAAGTTAGTTTAAAAGTCTACAATGATTTAATTAGTGGTAAAATTAAAGGAGTAACTTTGGATAAATGGAAAGAGATTTATTAGCATACGAAAAGGATTTATATAGTAAAGGTTATTGCTTAATTGCAGGAACTGACGAAGCAGGAAGAGGACCTTTAGTTGGTCCAGTTGTAGCTGGTGCTGTTATATTACCAATTAATTATCATTTATATGGATTAGATGATTCTAAAAAACTATCCGAAAAACAAAGAGACAAGTTTTATGATATTTTAATGAATGATGCTATAAGTGTTGGTGTAGGTATTGTAGATAATAAGGAAATTGATCAAATTAATATTTTAGAAGCATCAAGAAAAGCAATGAATATTGCCTTAGATAATTTAAAAGTAAAACCAGATTATATTTTAACAGATGCTATGAAGTTAGATAGAGATGTTAATGTTTTACCTATTATACATGGAGATGCTTTAAGTCTATCTATTGCTGCTGCTTCGGTAATAGCAAAAGTTACCCGAGATAGATTAATGATTGAACTAGATCATAAGTATCCTCAATATGAATTTGCTAAACATAAAGGATATCCTACCAAAAAACATCTAGAATTAATTCAAAAATATGGTATAATAGATGAATATAGAATATCTTATAAACCAGTAAAAGACATCATAGAAAGAAGTAAAGTACATGAAAAAGTTTAGGGATAATTTTGTTAGTTGTTTATTAATTACAACTATTTTAACATTTAGTATTGAGATAATTTTTAAGATATTAAATAATTTTAATATCTTTAATTATGCAACTTTAAGAATAGCCCTTAGTTGTTTATTAATATCTTTAATTATAAGTTTTATAGCTAGTATATGGAAAAGATGGATAAGAAATATAATTATTTGTCTTTATATTCTAATTTATTCAATATATACTTGTTTACAAATGGGATTTATTAATTATTTAGGTGTTTATATATCTTTAAATACTTCTAATCAATTAGGGGCTGTAACTAGTTTAATTGGTGATTTTTTACAATCATTTAAACCAATTTATTTAACAATTTTTATTCCTTTTATTTTCTTAATTATCTATTTAATTGTTATCCATAAAAGTGAATATACAAAGTTAAAATTAAATCTTAAAAATAACATTCTTGTTTTACTTATTTTATTTATAAGTATATTTATATATGTTAGTACAATTAACTTATCTTTTATACAAGATAAATTACAATCAAAAAGTAATAAAGAGTTATTTTATAATCCTAATATTCCTACAATTGCTGTAAATCAATTCGGTACCATTATGTTTGGAATTTTAGACTTTAGAACATTTTTATTTCCAGTTAAAGAAGAAATAACAGATATAGTATTTGTTAAAAATGATGATAATCAAAATAAAGAAAGAGATCTATTTACTATTTTAGATGAATTAAGTACAAGTAAGGAAGATAAAAAATATGATATTTTAAATAAATATTTTGCATCTCAAAGTGTCTCTGATTACAATGATTATACTGGCATGTTTGAAGGTAAAAACGTTATAGTTATACTAATGGAATCAGTAAATGAAGCAATAATTAATGAAGAATATTTTCCAAACTTTACTAAATTATATAATGTAGGTTGGCATTTTACTAACCATTATTCACCAAGAAATAGTTGTGCTACCGGTAATAATGAATTTAGTGCAATGACTGGCTTATATTCAATTTATAATACTTGTACATCTAATACTTATTTAGACAATACTTATTTTGAAGCAATTTTTAATTTGTTTAATAATAAAGGTTATAATACTACAAGTATGCACGATTATTATGAATGGTATTATAAAAGACATATTATTCATCCTAATATGGGTAGTAGTAAATATTATGGAGCTAGTGATTTAAAAATTAATGCTAGTAATAAATATGGGGAATGGGCAAGTGATGAAGAGTTTATGGAAAAAGCTATGGATATAATTTTAAATGGGGACTTAGATAAACCATTTATGACTTGGTTCACAACAGTAAGTGGTCATACTCCATATACAGTTTCATCTAAATATGGTGATTTATATAAGAGTTATTTTCAAAAAGAAGGTTATAATAGTACTGTAAGTAGATATTTATCTAAGATTAAAGTTACAGATAATGCTTTAGGAGTTATGTTAGATAAATTAGAAAAAAAAGATATTTTAGATGATACTGTTATTGTTCTTTTAGCAGATCATCAACCATATAGTTTAGGTGAAAAAAATGCTAGTACTATTATTTCACATAGTTTAGATGACTATGAAATTGATCGAACACCATTTATAATCTATAATAGTGAGATGGAAGCAAAAGAATTTACTATGTATACATCTTATATTAATTTATTACCAACTATAGCTAATTTAATGAATTTAGATTATGATCCACGTTTATACTTAGGAAGTGATATTCTAAGTCCTGATTATATGTCCTTAGTAACCTTTGCTGATGGCTCTTGGAAAAATGAAATTGCTTATTATAATGCTTCAACAAGTAAAATTAAATACTTTGGTGATGATAGATATACAGATGAAGAGATTAAAGAAATAACTGATATGGTTGCTACTAAAATTGAAATTAGTACTATAGCAATTAAAAATAATTATTTTAATTATTTAGAGGAAAAAATAAAAGAAGAACAAAGTAAAAAAAATTTAGAAGATTACTTATATACAAGAGTTTGTTAATTGTAAGAATGGAAAGATAAGTTTAATAAGACCTTATCTTTTTTAATAGATAATTAAACATAATATTTAAAAATTAATTGACATTATTTAAAATTCATTGTATAAAATATAAATGACAGGTATAAATTATTAAAGGAGTGAAATATTTGAAGAATATAGTTATAGTGGAATCTCCTGCTAAAAGTAAAACAATTGAAAAATATTTAGCTGGGGATTATAAAGTAGTATCATCAAAAGGCCATATAAGAGATTTAGCTACAACTGGAAAATATGGCTTAGGTGTCGATCTTGATAATGATTTTAAACCTAATTATGAAATTATTAAAGGTAAAATTAAAGATGTTAAAGAATTAAAAAAATTAGTTGAACAAGCAGATCATATTTACTTAGCAACCGACCCAGATAGAGAAGGGGAAATTATTTCTTGGCATTTAAAAGATGAACTTAAAATACCTGATGAAAAATATGATCGAGTAACATTTAGAGAAATAACTAAAGATGTTGTTTTAGAAGCAATAAAAGAACATAATAAAATTGATATGAATTTAGTTAAAGGTGCGGAAACAAGAAGAATTTTAGATCGTATTATTGGTTTTAGGTTAAGTAAATTAATGCAATATAAGACTGGTGGTAAAAGTGCTGGTCGTGTGCAATCAGTTGCGTTAAAATTAATTGTAGATAGAGAAAGAGAAATACTTGCTTTTGTTCCGAAAGAATATTGGACTATTGAAGCCGATTTTAAAGATTTTACTGCTGAATTATTTAAATATAATAATAAAGATATAGAAATTAATAATGAGAAAGAAGCGGATGATATCTTAGCACAATTATCTAAATCATTTACAATTAAAGATATTGAAGAAAAAGATCGTAAAAAAGCAAGTAAAGAAGTTTTTAAAACTTCCACATTACAACAAATGGCGGTCAATAAACTTAATTTTGCAGCATCTAAAACAATGAAAATTGCCCAAAAATTATATGAAGGTATTGACTTAGGAAATGAAACAGTTGGTTTAATTACTTATATGCGTACTGATAGTGTTCGTTTATCTGATGAATTTATAAAACAAACAATGGGTTATATAAACGATAAATATGGTAAAGAGTATGTTGGTTATGCTAAAGTAGGCAAAAAGAATGCTAATATTCAAGATGCTCATGAAGGTATAAGACCAACAAGTATTAATAGAACTCCTGAAAAAGTTAAACCATATCTATCTAATGATGAATATAAATTATATAAATTAATTTATATTCGTAGTTTAGCATCTTTAATGGCTGATGCTAAAGTTAAAATGACTACTATTACATTAGAAAATAATGCATATTTATTTAAAACTACCGGTAGTGTTTTAACATTTGATGGTTATTTAAAAGTATATCAAGAGTATGAAGATAGTGAAGATAAGATATTACCAGACTTTAAAAATTATAATAGTAATGTTTTAGTGGCATCCCAAATTAATAAATATCAACACTTTACTAAACCAGCTAGTAGATATACAGAAAGTAGTTTAATTAAAGAATTAGAAAGTTTAGGTATAGGTAGACCATCAACATATGCCACTATAATAAGTACTATTAAAGATCACGATTATGTCAAAGTAGAAGATAAAAAATTTGTTCCAACAGAAATGGGTATTGAAACAACTGATAAGTTACAAGAATATTTTAGTGATATTATTAATGTTAAATATACAGCAAATATGGAATCTGATTTAGATGATATTGCTGAAGCTAAAAAAGATAATATTAAAGTATTACACGAATTTTATGATAAATTTGCCCCAATAATGGATGATGCTTTAAAGAATATGACGAAGAAAGCTCCAACTGGAACTGGAGAAATATGTCCTGAATGTGGTAATGCTTTAGTAATAAGAAAAGGTAAATATGGGGAATTTGTAGCATGCTCTAATTATCCAAAATGTAAATATATTAAAAAAGATAATAAAAAAGAAGATGAACAAGTTAAAATTGCAGAATGCCCAAAATGTCATAAAGACATAATAGCAAGAAAAACAAAAAGAGGAAAAATATTCTATGGTTGTTCTGGTTATCCAAAGTGTGATTATGCTACTTGGTATAAACCAACTGGTAATGTATGTTCTAAATGTGGTAATTTAATGGTCGATAAAAATGGCATAGAAATATGTGAAAATTGTACTAAGGAAGAGTCTTAATAAGACTCTTTTTACATAACTTGACACAAAAGAAATTTATCCTTAAAATAGATAGAAAAATATTTGTTATAATGGAATTAGGTGGATGTATGAAAAGAGAAAAAAAGAAATTATTTAAAAATAAATGGCAAATGATTATTTATATAATTATCTTTATATTATGTATAATAGCGTTTATCTTAATTGGTACTCACGATTATTCTCCTAATAAAGAAAGTGATGCCATAAGATTTAGTAAAGAATTTAATATGGTGGAAAATGACAATATATATAAATATGCAACATCAAATGATGTTTTAAATATTATTCAAGGAAGAACAGGTATTGTTTTAATGGGATTTCCCGAAAATAAATGGACTAATTATATTGCAAAATATTTAAATGATGTAGCTAAAGAATTAGAAATAACAGAAATATATTATTATAATTTTTTAAGAGATCGTGAAAATAATAATGGTACTTATGAAACAATAATTAATAGAATAAGTGATTTTGTTCCCACAAATGACTTAGGAGTTCAAAATATTGATGCCCCAACAATCTTAATAGTTAAAAATGGTCATATTATTTTATATAATGATGAAACTGCTATTATACATGGGAATATTACACCAGATATCTATTATAATGATTACCAAATTATGATTACAAAGAATGATTTAAAAGATGTTTTATTAGAGTATAAAGGAGAATAGAATGGAAGAAAATTTAAAAAACAAATTAGAATTTACTATGTTTTTCATAATTATCATAGCATTATTAATCGGAGGTTTTTATTATACAAATTATGTTTTAAATAATAAAGGTGCTAAAAAGAAAGTAGAAGAAAAAGAAGTTGATCTTAAATTAAATAAAGATGAAGATTATTTCTATTATAAAAATGAAGCAGTTATTAGTGAGGCAGCAGAAATATATTATAAAGATATTGTTATTAATTTAAAAGATCAAGAAGAATTAACCAAGACATTAGAGAAAGAAAATGAAATATATAAAAATAATATTAAACATATAAGTACAGAATTAGAAAATGGTAATTTATTATCCAAAGAATTAGTAAAATATGATTACGATGATTTATATTCTTTAAAGTTTCGAAATTATGAAACTTATCAATCTAGTAAATATTTAAGTTTAGTAGTTAATGATTATAATTATAGTTGTCTTGATTTTATTACTTTTGATAAAACTAAAACATATGTCTTTAATCTTAAAACAGGAGAATATATTGCCGAAGATGAATTATTAGACATTTATAATATAAATATGAGTGAAATAAAACAACAAATAAAACAACATTTAGAAAGTAAACAAAATGAAGAACAAACAATTAAAATTGAAGAAACAATAAATGATTTAACTAACTATGCTTTATATATTGATAATTATAATAAATTATATATAAGTTATCTTGTCAAAACGAATGAGGTAGATTATAATGATACTATGGAGGTTATAATATGAATTTAAATACTGAAGAAAGAATGAAAAAGGTAATTGAAGTTTTAGAAAGTAAATTAACTACTATAAGAGCAGGAAGAGCTAATCCATCTATGTTAAATGGTTTAATGGTCGATTACTATGGAACACCTACTTTAATCAATAGTGTTGCTAATATTACTGTTCCTGAAGCTAAACAATTATTTATTAAACCATTTGATAAAAGTGCTTTAAAGAATATTGAAAAAGCTATTAATGAATCAAATTTAGGATTAACACCAAATAATAATGGTGAAATGATTATTATAACAATTCCTGAACTTACTGAAGATAGAAGAAGAGAATATGTTAAAATGGCTAAATCTCAAGGTGAAGAAGCAAAAATATCTTTAAGAAATATTAGACAAGAAGATAATGAAAAAATAAAAAAAGAAGAATTACCTGAAGATGAAGAAAAACTATATTTAGAAGATGTTCAAGAATTAATTAATACTTATAATAAAATAGTTGATGATAAAGTTAAAGAAAAAGAAGCTGAATTAATGCAAATATAAGAAACGTTACAGTTTCTTTTTTTCTTGTATAATAGGAAAGTCATACTATAAAATAGCCTGAAAAAAATACGAACAAATATCGAAGAGAAATATAAAACCAACACAAAAGACAAGACAAAAATAAATCTTGTGAGAAAAGCTTTAAAAAAATTTAAA
>CANQXT010000051.1 GCA_947627915.1 uncultured Bacilli bacterium | reverse complement strand
TCTAACTCATCACCTAGAACATTAAATATTTTAGTTATTAATTCCTTAATGTTAAGTTTTCAAAATAATTTAAAAACAATTAATTCTGATATCGTTATGAATGCAAAAAATGAAATGGAAACTTAAAAGAGAACCGAAATAATTTGGTTCTCTTTTACATTTGATTCGCTCAATTTATTTGCAAATTTTTTGAACATTTTATTTTGCAATTATTAAGTTAAATTATTTTACAAATCTATATTAACTTATGTAATTTTTAGATGAACTATAAATAATGTTGTTGATAATATTTCAAAATATTATAATCTCTTCTAACAATAAATCTAGTATTATAAATATTTGAAAATTTAGAATCAACTAAATTTTTTTCACATTCACTTATCTTTTTAATTGCTTCATCAACATCAAGCCATAATAACTCTGAACCTTCTTCTTTTTCTTTTAAAGTAAATTTTGGCTTTTGCTTTTGCTTTAAAACACGGGCAACATATAAATAGGATATTTGTCTAAAATTATTTTGACTTATTTGCTCTTCATAATTTCCCATAAAATCATCTATTTCAATAGTACAACCAGTTTCTTCAAGTGTTTCTCTCTTAAATGCTTTTATAGGATCTTCATCATTTTCTATACCGCCACCAATTAGTTTATATTCATTTGTTACTTTTTTATGTAAAATTGCTATTTTACCATCTTTATTTACAATAACACCTCTTGAAGCATTTCTTTCTTTTGGATTATTTAACTTTTTTAACTTTAAGCCAAAGTCTTCATCGGTTAAACTACCAATAAATTTCATACCAATCACCACAATTTACATTATTATAGCATAAAAAAAATTAGTTTTAATTATTATTTTTTAAAACTAATTTTATAAATAAAGAGAAATTCTATTTTTTTATTCTTACTCTAACTAAACATTTTCGTTGACTATTTACATTTTTTGCCTTTTCAATTTCTTGTTCTAACAAATAATTTACTTCTTCCATATAATTATGTTTTTCTTTTGATTTCTC
This sequence comes from uncultured Bacilli bacterium, assembly GCA_947627915.1. Classification (GTDB taxonomy): domain Bacteria; phylum Bacillota_I; class Bacilli_A; order RF39; family UBA660; genus SIG200. Next base: position 7,222 of record CANQXT010000051.1, on the reverse strand, counting down.
TATTTCTTCTTCTAATTTTGGCTCTTGTTCATTTATTTCTTGCAAAGATTCTTCACAAATTGTCATTCTTTTTTTGTAATGTTTAATTCTATATAAAGAAGTACCTTCAATTACACTTAAAAAACCAAGCCCAGTAAATAAAGATGGAATCAGTGATGCACTAAAACCATGATTAATTATTAATGCCACTGCTAGAGCTATTGTTATAATTACCAAAGCAGATAGACTTACATTTTTATAGTCTTTAATAGATTCATTAATTATATCTATATTTTCTATAATTACTTTTTTGGCTTTTTGAAGTAATTCTAACTTATCTTCATTATTTAAAATATTTTCTAATTCTTTTTTTACTTCATCTAATAATGTTCTTTGTCACCACAATTTACTTGGTCTTCGAAATAAATCACTATAATCTAGTTCTGCACCTAAACTATCTAAATGAATTGATTCACTAGCTCTATTCTTTTTTCCTCCCCTGCATTTCTAAAGCATATTATACCATACAATTTAAAATTTTAAATAAAAAGGCGTCAAAAGTATTAAGTGTTTAATACTACTGATACCATTATTTTTTTTGTCCTTTTATAAACTGTTTATAATTTATAAATTCTTTATCTTGATTATTAATTTGTAAAACATATAAAATTTTACCATATAAATTATTTAGATACTTTTCTTTATCTTTAATATTTAATTTTTTTAAGTGAGAATTAAGGCCATATTTTTTAATATAATAGATTTCTTGTCTAATCTTTTTCCGATAAGTTTTTGCTACTTGAATTTTTTTATTAACAATAATACCTGTAACATTTTGACTTTTATAATATTTAATAATATGTATTTTATCATTATTAATCATTAAACCTAATTTATATAAATTTTTTCTAACTAATTTAATAATGTCAGATGGATTAAAATCGCCAGAAAAAGTCATATCATCGGAATATCTGGTATAATTAATATTTTCTTTTTCACAAAAACTCCCTATTATTTCATCAAAATCTTTCATAACTAAATTAGAAATATAAGAAGAAGTTGGTGAACCTTGAGTTAAATGTTCATCATAAGTACATAGTTTAGTTAAAAGAATACCTATTGATTTAGGAAAATATTCAATAGGAAAACAAGATTTATAAATATCTAAAAAAGAAATACTTTCAAAAAAATCTTTAATATCTAATTTTAAAATTATTTTTTTATTTAGATGTGGTATAACATTATCTTTTAAAGAAAGACCTTTTTTATAAGCAGTAGCATATTTAGAAATTTGCTTATTATTTAAAATATTATTTAAGATATTTTTTTGAATAGTTTTTAAAAGAGGTGTTGGTTCATATATAGTTCTTAAATGACCATTTCTTTTTTTTATTTTATAAATATGATAATTATTTTCAATATTATTACTGATAGAATATAAAGTTTTTAAATATTTTTTCTGATCATTACAATTAAATAGCTGGAGAGATAATAAAAATTCATTACATTCTTTAACACCAATGTATTTCCACATTTTATTACCTCCCAACTGCGGTACTAAAAAGATAGAGTAATATGGAGATGAACATAGCGAATGCGTCTACACAAGGTGTAGGTAAGTTCATTGGAGTATTACTATTAAATCTTCTTAACTTATAATTATCCTTTAGCGACTCGCTAAAGTAGGAATAGTAATTCCCATCACTACCGCAAAAAATATTATAACATTTAAATAATTCTTATTCAAATTTACTATTAAAATTTTAAATCATTTTCTAACATATCTATCTTTTAATTATTTCATCTGTATATTTTTTTATTTCAGAAAGTTCACCTCTAATGCTATTACTCGCTAATTCCTTATCTATTCTTTTACTTATTGCCATTTCCTTTGCAAGTAATTCTTTTATTAAAACTGGTCTTGGTGGTTTTAATGTTAATTTTTGAATATATTTCATATATTCTTTACCATTATCATCCATATGCTTTTCTAGTGGTTTACTAAAATCAATTCTTTCATAACTCGTTTTACCAGTATTTAATTCTTCTAAATAATTTGTTTTTAATTCTTCTATTTCACTTAAAATATCTAATCTAATATCTTCATCTTCTATTAAACTCGCTTTTTCTATTAAATTATCAATTATATTGTTTATTTCCAATGTTTCTTTATCTTTATTATCTTGGCTTATTTCTCTATTGATTTCACTTTCTATATATACATAATAAGGCATTATACCTAATGCTATTAAATTTCTTTCATTACCATATTTATTAGGTTCATTCCCTTTTATTTTAATAAGTTCATCAGTATAAAATTTAGCTAAATCCATTAAATCTTTGGCAATATTTACTTTATCAACTTCATCTTTTATTTCTTCGGCTTTTGCAAGTAATTCTTTAATCCATTTTAAAATAGTATCTTTACTTTCTTTTTCCTTTTTAGGTAAATAATCTTGAAAAATATCTCTAAACATTACATTATTTAAAAAATCATACATTTCCGTATTTTCAAAATTACCATCATAACCATCTTTATTAAAGGCAACTCCTGAAAGTAAACTATACTCAGATATTAAAGTATTAGTTTTATCATCTATCAACCATTCCACTGGACTAACTTTAATCCATACATACTCATCATTTAAATGTTCATAAGTTCTTTTATAAGGAATAAACCTACTATCCCCTAAATCAACTTTATAATAAATTGCTTTTGTTCCATCTTTAAATTCATATTCATTATAAACTTGATTATTTATATGGTATATTTTTCCTGTTTCAGCAATTTTATGGCTTTGTTGCAAATTTTCAAGAGATTGATTTAAAAAACGATGATATATTTCTTGTGGATATTCCCCTAATTCAACATAACGATAAGCATGTGAGCTATCATTAACTTTAATATTTGGAAAAACTTTATCTATTTTATCTGATAATTTTAAAACTGGTTTAATTGAAAAATCTTTGCTATCACTATTTACTGTTCTTATAGGATCATACGAAAATGGATCTATAACTATTACTGAGCGATCAACATCACTTGTTTTAGTCCAGAAAGAGCTACTTCCACGCATTAATATTACTAAATCAGTACAATATACGCTACTATGTTTTTTTAGTGCTTCTAACTGATAATCTTGTTTAAATGGGTTTCTACTATCCTTACCACAAAATTCTTCTTTAGTTAATAGCGTTATTTTTATATTATCTTGCATATTATTCACCATCTATCTTTGGAATTTTTATCTATCTAATATAATTATAATATATTTAACAATAGTTTTAAATTATATTTTATTATAAATGTCAAATAGATATTAATTAACCATATACTCTTTTTAAATATATTTTCTCTTCTTTAAGAATTAAAATTAAAATATCATCATCATTAGCATTTTCAATTTTTCTTCCATATTCACTTTCCAAAACATCAAAACTTAAAAGCGAATTATTATCTTGCAATATTTTTTCTGACATAAAAAGATAATCACCAACTTCCGGATTGTTTTTAATATTATAAAATTCTATATTAAATTGATATTCATTATTATCCATATCTTTTAATGTATATTCATAATTATCTTTTTTAGTAATTATTAATTTTTTCATTCTTTATTTCCCTTCTTATTTTAATTTTTTCTTGTGTCTTGGGTAATATTTTTATTAATTATAGAATCAAAATTATCACTTCCTATTTTGAAAGAAAGAAAATTTTCTTTCTTAAAAATTCTATAACAAAACAAAAAATCATCACCGGCTTTTTCTAAAGAAGGTAAATCTAATTTTTCTAAAGCTAAACTCTTTCTTAGAAAACTATAACCTACTATTTTTAATGATGGCAAACTTACCTCTTTTAAACGAATATTTTCATTTAAAAAATAATCGTCAACTTTCTCTAATAAAGGTAAATCTAATTTCTCTAAAGATTCGTTATAAAACATAAAATTATTACCTGCTATTTTTAAATATGGCAAGTTTAAATATGAAATTTTTTCATCACGCATTAGAAAGTTATCACCAACTTCCTCTAAAGATGGTAAATCAACTTTTTCTAAAACTAAATTATTAGATAAAAAACCATTTCCTACAATTTTTAACTTTGGTAAATATAATTTTCTTACATTGTTACCAAAACACACAAAATATTCTCCTGCTTTTTGTAAATTGGGCATACTTAGTTCTTGTAAAGAAGGAACAAATGCTAAAAAGTAATCTTTTACTTCTTGAATGTTTTGATTTTCATATTTTATCATTCGATTATCTTTATCTAAAACTATTATTACTTCATTATTATCTTGTAATGTGATTTTTATTTCTTTTTCTTTATCTTTTTTTTCAACTTCTATTTTTTGAATATTAAGCATAGTATATGGAAAAGAATCTAGCATATTTTGATCATATAATCTTACTTCCTTTTTAACAAGATCTAAAATGAAATAGTTAAATATGATATATTTTTCTTTTTCATATCTTTTAACTTCAAAATTATCAATTATTATATTATTTGGGCAATAATAAACATTGTTTTTTTCTAGGTTATATTTATAATATTTACCATCATTTGCTCTAACATAGCCTTCTAATTCAAGTCTACCATTAGGATGTTGTTGAACTAAACCATAAAATTTACCAAAACTTTCAGTTAGACCTTCAATTATATTATCTAAATTATTGCCAAATGTATTATCTGGATTATTAACTCTATGATTATATCTATTTTTGATAGATAATGTATGAGCATCGCTTCTATCAAATTGAATACTTATAACACTAGTTCCATATTCATCTTGTCTTTGGGGATTCTTAAAATCTTCTCTTTTTATTTTATCTACATTCTTTTTTATAGCGAAAAAGACATAACATCTATCTAGTCTTTTTCCGTGAAAAGTACATAAAGTTTCTCCTTTAGCATAATATTTTTTAAAACTTTGAATATCTTTTTCACTTTTACATTCATATAAATCGTATCCAGCATCAGCAAGTAACTCTTTCGGGTTTTTCACTACTTTTATTTCATTATTCTTCTCTACATCTACTAAACTATAAATATAGTTTTTAAATTCATCTTCTTTCCTTTGCTTTATAATATCATCATACAAATTATGATTAGGTTCAAAATTATTAAGCATTAAATCTAAAAGCAAACCTTCCCTTTCTAATAAAGAAGGAAAATATTCACGACAAAAATGAGCCATCTTTTCTCCATATTTCTTTTTTATCATTTTTAAATCTTTGTTCATTTAATCACCATCTTTATTCTATTATAAAATATATTTTATCTATTAAACAATCAATATTTATTTAAAATACAAATGTTAAATTTATCTTTTAAACTTTGCTATAATATCTTCTTCTGTTAACGGTAGATGATAATCTAAAAAAGCTAAACCAATTTTTTCGAGTAAGGGAAAATAACATTTTTTATGGACATTATTATTAATAAAGAAGTTATCTCCTACTATTTTTAAACTAGGCAAATTAATTTCTAATAAAGAATTATTATTAAATAAAAATGCATTACCAACTTCTTCTACAACTGGCAAATTAATCTCTAATAAAGAATTATTATTAAATAAAAATCCATCACCAATTTCTTCTATAGATGGTAAGTTTAATTTTTCTAAAGTTATATTATAGCATAAAAAGTAATTACCAACTTTTTCTAAAGATGGCATATTTATTTCTTTTAAAAACCTGTTATAAAATAAAAATTCATCTTTAATTATTCTTAATTTAGGTAAATCAACTTTTTTAAGAGTTTTATTATCACATAAGAAATCATCACCAACATATTCTAAAACAGGTAAGTTTAATTTTTCTAAAAAAGAATTATTAAATAAAAAACATCTACCAACTTTTTCTAGTAGCGGAAAACTTATTTCTTTTAAAAATTTATTATTGTATAAAAAATGACCTTCTACTCTTTTGATATTACTTTCTAATTTAATCATTCGATTATCTTTATCTAAAATTATTATTACTTTGCTATTGTTTTGTAAGGTAATTTTTAATTCTTTTTCTCCATCTTTCCTTTTTACTTCTATCTCTTGAATGCTAGTAATAGTATTAGGAAATGAATCGGAAACATTTTGATCATACAATCTTAACTCTTTATTTACTAAATCTAATATAAAATAATCAAAAATAATATATTTTTCTTTTTCATATCTTTTAACTTCAAAGTTATCAATAATTATATTATCAAGACAATAATAAACATTCATTATTTCATAATTGTATTTGTAATATTTATTATCATTGGCTTTGACATAACCATCTAATTCAAATTTATTATTAGAATGTTGTTGAACTAAACCATAACACTTGCCAAAACTTTCGGTTAAACCTTCAATTATATTATCAAGATTATTAGAAAAAGTGCTATCTGGATTACTAACATGATGATTATATCTATTTTTTATAGATAGTGTATGAGAGATATCCTTAGTAAATTGAATACTTATAACACTAGTTCCATATTCATCTTGTCTTTTGGGATTAGGATAGTTCTCTCTTTTTATTTTATCTACATTCTTTTTAACCGCAAAGAAAACATAACATCTATCAAGACGCCCACCATTAAAAGTACATAATTCTTCATTCTTTGAATAATATTTTTTAAAACTTTGAATATCTTCTTCACTTTTACATTCATACAAATCATAACCTGCTTCACTTAATAATTCTTCTGGAGTTTTAATTACTTTTATTTCATTATTCTTCTCTACATCTACTAAACTATAAATATAGTTTTTAAATTCATCTTCTTTCTTTTGCTTTATAATATCATCATACAAATTATGATTAGGTTCAAAATTATTAAGCATTAAATCTAAAAGCAAACCTTCCCTTTCTAATAAAGAAGGAAAATATTCACGACAAAAATGAGCCATTCTTTCGCCATATTTTTTCTTTATTATTTTTAAATCTTGATTCATTTAATCACCATTTCTAGTATAATCTACCTTTTCATTATTTCATCTGTATATTTTTCAAATTCTGAAAGTTCACTTCTAATGCTATTATTAGCTAATTCCTTATCTATTCTTTTACTTATTGCCATTTCTTTTGCAAGTAATTCTTTTATTAAAACTGGTCTGGTTGGTTTTAATGTTAATTTTTGAATATATTTCATATATTCTTTTCCATTACTGTCTTTTTGTTTTTCTAGTGGTTTACTAAAATCAATTCTTTCATAACTCGTTTTACCAGTATTTAATTCTTCTAAATAATTTGTTTT
>CANQXT010000050.1 GCA_947627915.1 uncultured Bacilli bacterium | reverse complement strand
GCAAAAAAGATGAAAAAGTTTTCAACATTTTCATCTTTTTCATTTGTCAAGGAATATTTTTACCTAAACTCAAAATTATAAAAGAGCTTAAAGCTCTTATTAGTTATTAATCAAATTATTATTCTTTAAAAATTTAGCTATATTTTGATAATTATATTTTTCATAATTACATTCCTTAATTATTTGTTCTTTATTAGTTACTTTTTTATAATCTAAATATTTAATTAATTCATCTTTAGTTAGATTATGAAATTTAATTGTATCATCTACTAAATCATATAATTCATTATATTCTTGCTTATTACCATTATTATTAAAACCTATATTAGATGAATTAATAGTATCATTTGTAATAAATATAAAAGAATTATTAAAATATATTTTTTCTCCTTTATTATCTGTAATATAACCTTCTTTAAGAATTTCTTTAATTAAATCTTTAATATTATGACAAGCTTCATCATAATTATCAAATAAAATAATTGTAAAATTATTGGTTTTAACACTATTAAGTAAATGTTCATCGTTATAACCGACATAACCTTGGGTTGTGCCAATTAATTTACTAATATCTAATGGACTTTTAAATTCTTTTAAATCAATTCTTAAAAAATTAACTTGGGGAAAATAATCTTTTATTCTTTTAACTATTGTACTCTTTCCTAAGCCAATACCACCTTCTAAATATATTTTTAAGAAACCTTTTTTATTTAATAAATTATTTTTTATATCCTCTACTATTTGTTTTAAATAATTATGGGAATTAAAAAATTCTTTATCTAAAGTAACAAGCATATTATCTAAAAATTTTAATTTATCTTTATTAAAAATCATATTTGTTTTATTTTCTAAAACATCAATAACGTCTTTTTCAGTAATAGTTGGCGTCGTATGACAATTTAAATCATTTATTTTTGCTTCTAATTCTATTTCTTCATTATATATTTTTAATGCTTCATCATAATCGTTGTTTTTAATACTTTTATTTTTATCATTTTTTAACATATCTAATTTTTGATAAAGATATTTCTTTTTATTACTATTATGACAATTAGTTTTAACTTTAGAACAAACCGAATCTAGAAAATCAATTGCTTTATCCGGGTTCTTTTTTAATTTCATAAAATTATCAGTATATGTTAAAATACTATCTAATATTTTATTAGGAATTACAACATTATGATGCTTTTCATATTCTTTTTTAACTTTTATTAAAATGTCTTTTGTTTCTTTAATATTAGGTTCACAAACATTTATAACTTCAAATCTTCGCATAAGTGCTTTATCGTTAGCAAAGAATTTATTATATTCATGGGTTGTGGTCGCACCAATACATTTAATTTTACCTCGTGCAAGTGCTGGTTTAAAAATATCACCGGCCGTAATAGCACCTTCTGCTCCTCCAGCACTAACCATCGAATGAATTTCATCAATAAATAAAATTATATTAGGATTTTCTTCTAATTCCTTAATAATTTTCGTTAATTTTTCTTCAAATTCACCACGATATTTCGTTCCAGATACTAAAGCTCCCATTTCTAAGGAAACGATTTTAACATTAAACATACTTTCAGGTACTTCTTTTCTTTCAATTCTTCTTGTTAATTCTTCAATAATAGCGGTTTTACCTACACCGGCATCACCAATTAAAATGGGATTATTTTTCTTTTTACGAAGTAGTGTTTCAATTATAGAATTTATTTCTTTATCTCTACCTACTACTACTTCATTCATATCTATTATTTCATTAAATAAAACACCTGTTTCATATATTTCTAATTTTTTATTAACTAATTTCGTATTTTTATTTAAGGCTTCATATACATCATCTATATCTATATTCATTCCTACTAATAAACGAACAGCTATTCCTTCTCCTTCTTCTAATAAAGAAATAAGTAAATGTTTACTAGTTACTATGCCATTATTATTTTCTTTAGCATTATTAAGAGCATTACATATTACTCTTTTTAAAAGAGGGGTATATAAATTTAATTCACTTTCTTTTTTTGCCATTCCTACTACCATAACTAATTCTTTTTTAAATTTTTCATAATTTAAATTGAAATTTTGAAAAAAAGCAGTCATTTCAGGATCGAATTTTAAAATTGCTAATAATAAGTGTTCTGTGCCAACATATGGATGATGAAGTGAAAAACGTTCTTCTTCCGCTTTTTTTAAAATATTGGAAACTTCTCTGCCAAAATTATTATACATATATAATCTCCCTTACAATATATGTTAATAATGGTTATTTTATTAAAATTTTATACTTCTAAACAAAAATTTATTTAAAAAAAAGGAAATTCATTTTTCATTTACAAATATATAAATGAGAGGTGAAAGAATGAAAAAGAAAATTATATTTATTTTAATAACTATGGCATTATTTTTTAGTGCTATAACTTTTGTTAGTGCCAGTAGTTTAGTAGAAGAAAAAGTTGATGGTGTATATTATGCTCGAATTGGAGGTGAAGAAGGTTATTACTCTGCTCCATATTATAAATACACAATCGATGGTTTAACAGCATATTGTATTGAACCTGGAACAAGAATCACTAGTAAAGAATATTTAGGACGTGAAGGATTAATAAATTCTCCTTATAGCGATAATACCAATCGATTACTACAATTAATTGGGTATTATGGTTATGATTATCCAAACCATAATACAGATAAATATCGTATGGCAACTCAGGCATTAATTTGGCAAACAATCAATCCTTCTTTTGTTATTAATTTTACTACAGAAAGAAATGGTCAAGGCGATAAAATATCTATAGATAGTGAAAAAGAAGAAATAATGGCATTAGTTAATAGACATACCTTATTACCCTCTTTTATAGATGGTGGAGCAAAATATTCTACTATTGGAGATGTCTTAGAATACAACGACACTAATGATCGTTTAAAAGATTTTTATGTTATGGATAATGATGGTGCTACTGTTGAATTAACCGATAATAAGTTAGTTGTAAAGGATTTAAAAGCTAGGACTACTATTATTAAATTTAAACAAAAAACATATACCGACAATAAACCCATTATCTTTTTTGATCAGAATGAAGTATCGCAAACAATGGCCTATTTTGGTTTAGAAAATCCGGCAGTATTTAGTCTTATCTTAATTGCTGAAGGTGGAAGTATAACTGTTCAAAAAGTTGATAGTGATAGTATGAAATTTATACCAAAAGGAGATGCATCTTTAAGTGGTACAGTATTTTGGTTATATAATGAAAAAGGATCATTTGTTGAAGAATTAAGAATTGGAGAAGATGGCAAAGTAACTAGCAGAAACAATTTGAATTTTGGAAGATATTTTGTTCATGAGCAAAAACCTGGTATAGGTTATGAAAGGAATTATAATAAATATTATTTTGATATTACCAAAGAAGATCTTTATCCCCAAATTACTATACCTAATGATGTCATTAAAAATAAATTAGAAATAACTAAAGTGCTTGAGAAAAATCAAACAGGTATTATGACTCCTGAAGAAAACATTTCTTTTCAAATTTATTTAAAAAGAACAATGGAATTAGTGACCACAATAACAACTAATAGCGATGGTTATGCTAGTTGTACTCTACCATATGGTGAATATATTGTAAGACAAGTCAATACTACACCAGGATATGAAAAATATGATGATTTTGAAATAAGGATTGATGGTACTACTAGTGAACCAATAAAGAAAGTAATTGTTAATGAAAGTGTTAAAGTAAAATTAAAGGTCAAAAAAGTGGATGCTATAACTAAAAAAACTATATTGTTAGATGGAATAAAATTTAAGATTAAGAATTTAGACACCAATGAGTATGTTTGTCAAAATATTAGTTATCCCGAAAGTAAACAAATATGTGAATTTGAAACTCAAAATGGTATTTTTATAACACCGGATTATTTAGTCGGAGGTAATTACCAATTAGAAGAGTTAGAAAATCAAATCATTGATGGGTATATTTGGAATGATAAACCTTTAACGTTTACAATTAATAACAACAATTATATACAAGAAAATGGTGAAAACATTTTAGAAATTGTTTTTGAAAATGAACCCGTTAAAGGAGAAATTAACGTTAAAAAATATGGAGAATTAATAAAATTCAACAAAACTTCATTTACATATTATGAAAGATTACAGGATGATATTGAATTTTCTTTATTTGCTTATGAAGATATTTATACTAAAGATGGAACATTAAAATACCATAAAGATGATTTAATAGAAACTTTAAAAACTGTTAAAGGTAAAGTATCATTTCAAAATTTAGATTTAGGAAAATATTACATAAAAGAAACTAAAACAAAAGATAATTATATCTTAGATCCTGAAATTTACATTGTGGAATTAAAAAATCAAAATCAATATGATCAAAATATTGAAGTCAATTTAACTCTTAAAAATTATTTGCAGAAAGGTAAATTAAATTTTAATAAAATAGATAAAGAAACTAAACTACCTCTAGCAGATGTTAAAATAGAAATATATGATAGTACCAACGATAACTTAATCTATAAAGGCAAAACTGATGAAAATGGCAATATAGTTTTAGACAATTTATATCTTGGCCAGTTCTATATTATTGAAACTGAAACACAAAAAGGTTATGTTTTAAACAATGAAAGAATTAATTTTGAAATTAAAAACAACGAGGAAGTAATTAACATAACAATGGAAAATGAAAAAATTAAAGGTAGTTTAAAATTAATTAAAATTGATAAAGATAGTAAAAGGCCAATTAGTGATACATTGATTCAAGTATATAATGCTAAAGATACATTAATTTATGAAGGATATACAAATAAAAATGGAATTATTAATATAAATAATATAGAATATGGTAAATATTATATTATTGAGAAAAAAGCTCATGAAGGTTATGTTCTAAATACTACTAAAATTAGTTTTGAAATTAAAAATAACAATGAAGTTGTAAATGTAACAATGGATAATGAGAAAATTAAAGGAAGTTTAAAATTAATTAAAGTAGATAAAGATAGTAAAGAGCCCATTAGTGGTACTTTAATTCAAATATTTAATTCAAAAGATGAATTAGTGTTTGAAGGTTCCACTGATAAAAAAGGTATTATTAATGTTGCTAAGTTAGAATATGGGAAATACTATATCATAGAAAAAAAGGCCCACGAAGGTTATGTTTTAAACAATGAAAAAATATACTTTGAAATTAAAAAGAACAAAGAAGTTATTAATATAACTATGAATAATGAAAAAATTAAAGGAAGTTTAAAATTAGTTAAAATTGATAAAGATACTAAAAAGCCGATTAGTGATACCCTAATTCAAATATTTAATAATAATGACAAATTAATCTATGAAGGATATACAGATAGTGATGGTGTTATTAATGTAGATAATTTAGAATACGGAAAATACTACATTATTGAAAAGAAAGCTCATGAAGGTTATGTTCTAAATACTACTAAAATTAGTTTTGAAATTAAAAATAACAATGAAGTTGTAAGTGTAACAATGGATAATGAGAAAATTAAAGGAAGTTTAAAATTAGTTAAAGTAGATAAAGATAGCAAAGAGTTCATTAGTGATACTTTAATTCAAGTATTTAATGAAAAAGATGAATTAATATATGAAGGATATACAGATAGTGATGGTGCTATTAATGTAGATAATTTAGAATACGGAAAATACTACATTATTGAGAAAGAAGCTCACGAAGGTTATGTTTTAAACGATGAAAAAATTTATTTTGAGATTAAAAATAATCAAGAAGTCATTAACATCACTATGAATAATGAAAAAATTAAAGGAAGTTTGAAAATAATCAAAGTAGATAAAGATAGTAAAGAACCCATTAGTGATACTTTAATTCAAGTATTTAATGAAAAAGATGAATTAGTCTATGAAGAATATACAGATAGTAATGGTAATATTAATGTAGATAATTTAGAATATGGCAAATATTATATTATGGAAAAAGAAGCTCATAAAGATTATGTTTTAAACGATGAAAAAATTTATTTTGAGATTAAAAATAATCAAGAAGTCATTAACATTACTATGGATAATGAAAAAATTAAAGGAAGTTTATATTTTATAAAAAGAGATAAAGAAACCAACGAAGCAATTAGTAATACTTTAATCCAAATATTTAATATTAAAGACGAATTAATCTATGAAGGATATACTAATGAATTTGGAGAAATAATTGTCGAAGATTTAAATGTTGGCCAATATTATATTATAGAGAAAGAAGCTCATGAAGGATACATTTTATATAATGGTAAATTATATTTTGAAATTAAAAATAACAATGAAAATATTCAATTAGAAATGTTTAATGAAAAAATCCCCGAAGTCTTAGAAGAATTTATAATTCCAAAAACTGAAGCAAATATTACTTATTATTTTCTTTTAATTAATTTAATTTCTTTTCTAATATTATTAATTTATGACAAGAAAATTAAATATTAATTACCTCATTGCACTATTTTGTTTTATATTTATGACTATATCAAATATATTAATTACATTAAATTATATAAACTATAAAAATAATAAGTTAGTTATTAACTATTTAGAAACAACTAGCATATTATCAAATCAAAATAATGTTAAACATATAGATTATCAAAAAGAATATGTTGGTATATTAGAAATACCAAAAATAAAATTAAAAAGAGGATTTTATAATTTTGATAATAAACATAATAATGTTAATGAAAATGTAACATTAATAAATAATTCGACTATGCCAGATCAAGATAATAGTTTACTTGTTTTAGCTTCTCATAGTGGCAATAGCCTAATATCTTATTTTAATAAATTAGATGAATTAGAGTTAAATGATGAATTAGATATTTATTATTTAAATCAAAAGTATATTTATAAAATTATCAATATATATGAAGTAGATAAGAATGGTAAAATAGAAATTTCTAAAACAAATGAGAAACAACTTATTTTAACAACTTGTAGTAAAAAAGATAAAAAGAAACAATTGATAATTAAATCTGTATTAAAAGAAATTAAGCCATATTAAAAGATTACATATTTGTAATCTTTTAATATGGTCTATAAGTTGGATAATAATAACTATAACTATAATTACCATAAGGCATATAAGGATTAAAATTATTTTGAGGATATGGGGCAACATTATAAATTGGTCGTGGTCTTGTTAACCCTACCGCTGCTCCACCTATTAATGCTCCACCTAAAAATGGTAATAAAAAGTATCTATCATTATTAAATTGATTATTTGAATAATTAGGATAATACATCATATTTTTTCTCTCTTTCTTTAGTATTTTATGAAAAAGGAAAGAATTAACATATTATATACACCTATATTACTATTGCTCTATATAGATTTAGAATAAATGTTATCAATTTCAAAATCTAATTCTTTAATAAATTCAATTTCAACATTATTCATAACAATTGCTACATTTTCATTAGTAGTTAAACCAAAGTCTCCCCTTGTATTCATATTTTTATCAGATGAAAAAACGTATTTACGATTAAGTTTATTTTCAAGAGCAATTGTAAGTAACATTGGTTTTATTAAATTATTTTTTATCACTTCATTATAGTCTATTCGGATAATTTTATCATTAACATTTACTGGTTTATCACTATACTCTATTTTAATTTCACAATAGTAACCATCTTTATCAACTTTATTCTTAACATTAACAACAATTAATACATTTAATCCTCTATTTTTCTTTTCAGTTATATATTCAAATATTAGAGATTTTAATTCATCTATCTTTTTAAGTTCAAATTGTTTATTTCCTTCCTCTAATATTTTTTTCTTATATTCAGGAGAATAATTTAAAAGTTGGATAAAATTTTCTAATGTATATTGACTATTTAATTCTCCATTTATAATCATTTGATTTAATAATGTAAAAAGTTGATTAAAATCAAAACTACCATATTTATTTTGAAGGGTTTTTATTATATTTAATTCTTTGATAATAGAATTTATTTCATCTTTTGATGGTAATACTTTTTCATTATTAATTAATTTATATATAGTATATTTTTCATTATCACATATTAAATAAGTATTGCCAATTTCATCTTTAAGCATTAATTCTTTCATACTAATCACCATCTACTTTGAGATTACTAAATATTCCTTTAAATTACAAGAAGAACAATTATTTACTTAACAAAATATTTACTATTTTTAATTGTTTAATACCCATTTAATTAAAGTTTATTTTCATTTTAAAAGCAACTCTTTAACAAGTTGCAGTGCAATATTTATTATTTTAAACTTAAAATAAATTTGGTGCTCGTATTCGGACTTGAACCGAAACCTTTTTTCAAAGAATAGATTTTGAGTCTACCGCGTCTACCATTTCGCCATACGAGCAATCAAGAAGTATTATATCATACTTAAAAATAATTTACTATAATAATTCTTTCTTTTGAAATAAATTTCTTACTTGGACAAGTAAATGCAACTTTTATAATATGAATTGCATTTACTTGTCCAATATAAATTGTATTAAG
>CANQXT010000049.1 GCA_947627915.1 uncultured Bacilli bacterium | reverse complement strand
CCCCCCCCGGTGTCAAGTTTTAGAAATTAAAATGTTGGGAACAACCAACACTTTTATTTTTTATATTTAGTATATACTTCTTTATAAGCTCTTCCTCTACTTAATATAGGTTCATCTTTTTTAACTTCTTCTTTAACTATTTTAATTGTTTTAATATCTCTAATTAATACTTCATATAAACTCTTAGATGCATCTTCTAAACTAGTATTTTCTATAATCATTGAATTATAACCACTTATATTAATACTATTTAAGAAATCAGAAAATCTTGTATCTGGATTACAATAATCCCAACTAGCTGGATCATCATAATATGATAAATCATTATAATCTCTTTTATCAAATTCATTTATATCATAGTTTCTTTCTTCTAGTTTTAATTGTATATAATAATATAATTTATAAGAAATATTTTCATTAATTCCTTTAGCATAAGTATTTAGAAAATCTATAAATTGTGGTGTTAATAATGTAAAATATTCTTTTTTATCTTCTTCTAATAATTGTTCATATTGTGTCTTTAAATCATTTTTAGTTACAATATATTGTTCACATTTTTGTAATCCAAAAGTATAAGCATCAATTAAATCTTTTACAGTTATATCTTTATTCCAATCAATAACATTATATCTAATTTTTCCAAGTTCATTACTTTGAATAAATTTTTTAATATATTCAAAAGTATATATTTTAGAATGTTTAAGATTGGTTAAATTAATATCATCAATATAAATATTTAATAATTTAGAATCTAAACTACTATATTTTTTAACAATATATTCTATAAACTTAGAAAATGTTAACATTAAGAATTTATATTGTTGATAAAAATTCTTTTGAAGTATTAAATCAGCATTATTACTTAGTTTTAATCTTTCTTCTTTTAATTCACTTTCTCTATCCTTATTATTCTCTACTAATTCATAGAAATTATTTTCCATATTCTCTCATCTCCATATATTCTCTTAGTACTCTATATAATATAATAATAACTAATTAAATGCAATAGTAACGAATGTTATTATATATAAAAAAATAAAAATTGAGTTTAACCCAATTTTTATACTAATTCTAATCTAACTTCTAAAGCATCATCGCCACGGCGTTCAGCAATTTTAATTATTCTTGTATATCCACCATTGCGATCTTTATATTTAGGAGCAAGTTCGTTAAATACTTTATTAACTACATCTTTATCATTATGTAAAAATGCAAGTGCCATACGACGAGATACTAAATTACCTCTTTTACCATATGTTATCATTTTATCAACGAATTTTCTTACTTCTTTAGCTCTTGCTTCAGTAGTAACTATAGATTCATGCATTATAACATCTTTTGTAAGTCCTGCTAAAATGCTTCTTCTAATACGTGTTTCTCTTCCTAATTTTCTATATGCCATAATCCATTACTCCTTAAATGTAAGTCCTAAATCAGCTACTTTATCAAGAACTTCTTTTAGACTCTTCTTTCCTAAATTTCTAATTTTTGTTACTTCAACTTCTCTTTTATCAACTAAATCTTGAACGGTATGAATACCAGCTCTTTTTAAACAATTATATGCTCTAACACTAAATTCAACTTCTTCAATTGGAGTTTCTAAAGTCTTAGTAATTGTATCAACTTTCTTTTCTTGCATTAATCCAGAAAAATCACTAATAGAATTTAAATCAGTAATAATATTGAAATGTTCTACTAAAATTTTTCCTGCTAATGCCATAGCTTCTTCTGGAGTCATACTACCATCAGTAGTAACTTCCATAATTAATTTATCATAATTTTCATTTTGTCCAACACGAGTATCTAATACTTCATATTTAACAAGTTCAATTGGTGAATAAGATGAATCAATTGCTATAGTTCCTACTTTAGCATCAGTAAGTCTTTTCTTATTTTCTTTTGCATCAACATATCCACGACCATTTTCGACAGTCATTTCAATATCAATTTTTCCACCTTCGACTAAATTACAGATAACTAAATCACCATTTATAACTTCAATATCAGCATCTTTTTCAATCATACTGGCAGTAACTGGTCCTTCAGTTTCAGCATGTAATCTAATTGTTTTCATTTCTTCTGAATGATTTTTAACAACTAAATTTTTGATATTTAATACGATACCTGTTACATCTTCAACTACACCTTCAATTTTTTGAAATTCATGTAGGACACCTTCAATTTTAATACTTGTAACTGCACTTCCTGGTAAACTTGATAATAATACTCTTCTTAAAGCATTACCAATAGTAGTACCAAATCCTCTTTCTAAAGGTTCTAGTTCAAATTTTCCAAAATGATTGCTATCGATGTATTCAGTAATTTTGTATTCTGGTTTTCCAAATTTTATCATCATACAATATTCCCTTTCTACTAAAATTAATTTCTTGGTCTTTTTGGTGGACGACATCCATTATGAGGTACTGGTGTTTTATCAGTCATTGATGTAATCTCTAATCCTGCACTTGATAATGATCTAATAGCAGTTTCTCTTCCTGGTCCTAATCCAACAACTTCAACATCTACTTTTTTAACACCTTGTTCCATTGCAGCAGTAGCAGCAGATTCAGCAGCAAGTCCAGCAGCATATGGAGTTTTCTTTTTACTTCCTGTATAACCAATTCTTCCAGGACTTGACCAACAAATTGCATTTCCATCTTTATCAGCAATAGTAACTATTGTATTATTATAAGTTGCTTGTATATGTGCAACTGCTTCTGGTATATTCTTCTTAATTTTTCTTTTTCTTCTATTATATGCCATAAGTTATCCCCTACTTTCCTGCTTTCTTTTTATTAGCAACAACTTTTCCTTTACCTTTACGAGTTCTAGCATTTCTGCTAGTTCTTTGTCCTCTTACTGGTAAACCTTTTTTGTGTCTAATACCTTGATAACAATTAATTTCCATTTTATTTTTAATGTTCATTTGAACATCTCTACGTAAATCACCTTCAACAACATATTTATCAACTTCTTTACGTAGTGCATTAATTTCGTCTTCTGTTAAATCTTTAATTTTCTTAGTTGGATCTACTTTAGCATCCTTACAAATAGTTTTTGCTAAAGGTCTGCCGACACCATAAATTGCCGTAAGTCCTATACAAGTATGTTTTTCACTTGGTAAATCAATATTCTTAATTCTTGCCATAACTTCCTCCTAACCTTGTACTTGTTTATGTTTAGGGTTATCACAAATAACCATAACTTTTCCTTTTCTTCTTATTACTTTGCATTTTTTACATATTGGTTTGACTGATGGTCTAACTTTCATAAATACTCTCCTATCTTTTATTCCATGTTATTATCCCACGTGTTAAATCATAAGGCGTTAATTGGACTGTAACGGTATCACCTGGTAAAACACGTATCATATTAATGCGCATTTTACCAGAAACGTAGGCTGTTACAGTATGGCCATTAGGTAGTTCAACTAAATAATAAGAACCTTTTAATTCTTCAATGACCTTGCCTTCTACTTCAATCTTATCACTATTTTTGTTTTCTTCTAAGTTGTTCTCTTTTATATTTTTTTTAACTTTTTTGGAATCTGCCAATTTTATCACTCTCCCTTTACTCTGTTAAAATAACATATCCATCATCGGTAACTAATACTGTATGCTCAAAATGGGCACTTGGAAGACCATCTTCAGTTTTAATTGTCCAATCATCATCTTCCATATATATATCTTCTGTTCCTAAATTAAGCATTGGTTCTACGGCTATTACCATACCACTTCTAAGTTTAGTTCGATCATTAGTATAATAATTAGGAACATCAGGTTCTTCGTGAACACTTGTACCTACACCATGACCTACTAATTCTCTTACTACCCCTAATTTATTAGCTAAAGCATAACTTTCTATCTTGGAACCAATATCACTTATTTTAACGCCATCTTTAATAACACTTAATCCTTCGTATAAAGATTTTTTAGTATTTTCAACTAAATCTACTACTTCTTGACTGACATTACCTACTATATATGTATTTGCAGAGTCAGAATGATATCCTTTATAACAAACACCAATATCCACTGACACTATATCCCCATTTTTAATCTTTCTTTTTGATGGAATACCATGTACAACTTCATCATTTATCGAAATACAGATACTTGCTGGGTATCCTTCATAATTTAAAAATGAAGGAGTACAATCATTTGCTAAGATAAATTTATGAGCAATATCATTTAATTCCTTAGTAGTTATTCCTGGTTTTAAATGTTTTTTAACTTCTTGATGAGTCAAATAATTGATATGCCCAGCATGTTTCATTAATTCAATTTCTCTTTTACTTTTTATAGTAATCATTTTAATATATCCTTAATTTCTTCAGCAATTTTGTCTTTGCCTAACTCTGTATTTATTATATGTAATTTTTCTTTTTGTTGATAGAAATCTTTAATAGGTAACACATTTTCATTAAATGTTGTAAATCTTATTTTAAATGATTCTTCATTATCATCACTTCTAGAAATAAGTTTCTTACCACATTTATCACATATACCATCTACTTTTGGTTTAAATTCAGCATTATATTTACTATAAGATGCTCCACATTCACATGTAAGTCTTCCTAATGCTCTTTCTAAAGCTTCTTCTAAAGTAATATCTAAATAAATAACTTCATAATCATTAATATTTAATTCTTTAAATAATTTATCTAATAATTTAGCTTGGTTAATAGTTCTTGGATAACCATCTAAAATAAAAGGTTTATTTAAATTAGTTAATTTATTTTTAATTAGTTCATAAACAATTTCGTCACTAACTAATTTACCACTTTGCATAATGCTTTCGATTTCTAAACCAATTGTTGATTTTTTATTAATTTCTTCTCTTAACATATCGCCAGTTGAAATATGTTCATATCCTCTTTCAATTAGTATAGAACTTTGTGTTCCTTTACCTGCTGAAGGAGGAGCAATAAAAATTACATTCTTCATCTTAATTTTCTTCTCTTTTCTTTATAACTTCTTGCAAGTAAACTACTTTCTAATTGCTTATAAGTTTCGATTGCTACTCCTACAACAATTAATATACCAGTACCTCCAATAGTTACTGAACTATCTAGAGTTGTAAATTTACTCATCAATACAGGTAAAATAGCAATTATTGTTAAGAATATACTTCCCACAATTGTTAATCTACTTATTGATTTACTCATATATTTAGTTGTATCTTCACCCGGTCTAATTCCTGGTATATATCCTCCTCTTTCATTTAAATTTTTACTCATTTCTTCAGGATTCATAATCATAAATGTGTAAAAATAACCAAAGAAGATTATTAAAATAATATATAAAATTAAACCAGTTGTAGATGAATAAACAATATATTTATTTATAAAACTTAAGGCTTTTTCGCTTTTAAAGAATGCTGCGATAGTTGCAGGTATTGTTAATAATATTTGCGCAAATATTACTGGTATAACTCCTGCCGAATTTATCTTTATTGGTAAATAACTTTGTTCAGCACCATAAGCACTAGTAGTTCTATTAGAATATTGAATTGGAATTCTTCTTTCAGCTAATTGAACATAGATAATACCAACTAATACTAATAGATATACAAGTATAAAGACAATAAATAATATTATTCCAATTGGTAATGTATATACACCATGAATAAAGGAATTATATGCTCCAATAAATATTCTTGGCATACTAAACATAATACCTGACATAATAATCATTGATGTACCATTGCCAACACCCTTTTTAGTTATTTGATCACCTAGCCATAAACAGAAAGCTGTACCTGCAGTCATAACTAATGTTGTTTTTAATATTTCAATTGTAGTTAAATCAAATGATCTATTAAAGAATAAACAATAAGCATATCCTTGTATAAAAGCGAATATAATTGCAAGATATCTTGTTATTTTATTTATTTTTTGACGACCAACATAACCTTGTTCTTTTAATTCTTCAAAATAAGGAATTATTCCCATTTGAAGGAATTCTGTAATAATAGATGCGGTAATGTATGGAGATACTCCAAGAGCAAAAATAGATACATTTTGAAGACCTCCACCACTCATTACGTTAAATATTTCTAAAGCACCTAATCCCTCAGTTAATGTTGTTGCCCAAGGAACTGTTATAGTAGTACCTAAACAAAATAAACCTAAACAAGCTAAAGTAAAATATATTCTATGTCTTAAATCTTTATTTGATTTATTAAACAATTGGGAAAACCCACGAAACATCTAAATCACCTCAGTTTTGCCACCGGCATCTTCTATTTTAGTTACTGCCTTACTTGAAAATCTATGTGCTTTAACAGTTAATTTCTTTTCTAAATTACCATCTGCTAAAACTTTAATACCACATAAATTTTTCTTAATTATTCCTCTTTCATTTAATACTTCTGGTGTAACAACATCACCATCTTTAAAGAATTTATTTAGAGTATCTAAATTAATAGTTGCAAATTCATTTCTAAATCTTTTATTATTAAATCCTCTTTTAGGAATTCTTCTATATAATGGAGATTGTCCACCTTGGAACCATGCAGGAATTGATGCACCACTTCTAGCTTTTTGTCCTTTTTCACCACGAGTTGATGTTTTACCCATTCCAGATCCAGGTCCTCTTCCTACTCTTTTTATAACTTTTGTTTCTTTAGATTTTGGTAAATTTTCTAATCTCATATTATAATTCCTCCACTTTTTTGCCACGAAGTTCAGCAATATGTTCTGGAGTTCTTTGAGCTTGTAGTGCTTTTAAAGTAGCTTTTGCTACATTAATTTGCGTATTAGCTCCTAAACTTTTTGCTACGATATCTTTTACACCAGCAAGTTCAAGAACTGCTCTCGCTGCACCACCAGCGATAATTCCACGACCTTCTTTAGCTGGTTTAATTAAAACAATACTACGACCAACTTTACTAGTATAATCATGAGGCACTGTTCTATTATCAATTAAAGATATTTTTACAACATTTTTATTTGCTGCTTGAATAGCTTTTTTAATTGCTTCAGATACTTCATTAGCTTTACCAGTACCAATACCTACAAGACCTTTTCTGTTACCTACAGCAACATCAGCTTTAAAACGGAAATGTCTACCACCTTTATTAACTTTAGTAACTTTAGATATTGAGATAACTTTTTCTTCTAACAAATTTTTCTTTGCATCATTACTTTTTCTATTAACAACCTTTTTGTCCATGTTTCCTCCTATATCTCTAATCCTGCTTCTCTAGCTGCATCTGCTAAAGCACTTACACGACCATGATATAAGTAACCACCACGGTCAAAAACAACTTTATTAATTTTTGCTTTCTTACATTTTTGAGCAATGTCTTTACCTACAGCTTTAGCTGCTTCAACATTACCACCATTTGTAAGTTTAAGTTCGCGGCTTGATGAACTAACTAATGTAGTACCAGTTACATCATCAATAACTTGAGCATAAATTTGCGCATTTGAACGAAAAACGTTTAATCTTGGCATTTCTTTTGTACCACTTAAATTTTTTCTGATTCTTGCGTGTCTAATTTCACGAGTATCATTTTTAGATTCTTTTCTTATCATAATTTACCTCCTTATGCCGCTTTCTTTCCTTCTTTACGACGAACTTTTTCGTCTTTATAACGAATACCTTTACCTTTATATGGTTCAGGTTCTCTTACTTCTCTAACTTTAGCAGCAAATTCTGCTACTTTTTGTTTATCAACACCTTTTATAGTAATTTCAGTATTACTTATAAGTTCTGCAGTTAAACCTTCAGGAACTTCGATTTCAACTGGATGAGAATATCCAGCATTAATAACTATTTTTTTACCTTGAACATTGAAACGATATCCTACACCAACTGCTTCAAGTCCTTTTTCAAATCCTTTACTAAGTCCATCAATCATATTTTTTAATAAAGAATTTGTTGTACCTTGTTGCATATTAGCTTCTTTAGATACTTTTCTTTGTTTAGTAATAATAGTATTTTCAGAAGTAGATACTTCAATTAAAGGATTAACATTCAAACTAAGTTCTCCTTTTTGAGCTTTAACTGTTACTAAATTACCTTCGATTTTTACTTCTATACCTTCAGGTATATTTATTTTTCTTTCACCTATTCTACTCATAAATATTTACTTACCAAATATAGGCAAGAACTTCGCCTCCTAACTTAGCAGCTCTTGCTTCTTTATCAGTCATTAAACCTTTAGAAGTAGAGATAATTGCAATTCCTAAGCCATTAAGAACACGAGGAATTTCTGTAGCTTTTGCATAAACACGTAATCCTGATTTACTAATTCTTTTTAGTCCAGTAATAACGCTTTCTTTTTTAGCACCATATTTTAATTTTAAATTAATTAAATCACCATTCGTATTCTTAATATATTCAAAATCTTCAATATATCCTTCTTTTTTAAGTATTTCAGCAATTCCTAAAGTCATTTTAGTACCAATTACTTCAACTGTTGGATATTTCATAATAATTGCATTACGAATACGAGTTAACATATCAGCTATTTTATCTTGTACAAACATTTTGTTCCTCCTTCTTACCAACTAGATTTCTTTACGCCAGGTATTTGGCCTTTATTTGCTAATTCTCTAAAGCAAATACGGCATAATTTAAATTTTCTTAATACAGCATGAGGTCTTCCACATCTTTGACATCTTGTATATTCTCTTGTTGAATATTTTTGATTTCTACTATTTTTTACAATCATACTTTTCTTAGCCATAATAACACCTAACCTTTAAATGGCATTCCAAATGCCTTTAGTAATGCA
>CANQXT010000048.1 GCA_947627915.1 uncultured Bacilli bacterium | reverse complement strand
CTCTAACACTTCGTCGATACCTACGCATGTATTGGACTTTCACCAACTAGATATATGCCATGCACGGCACACTTGCAGACATTTTTTATTTACCAATTAAAAAAATGTACTATAATATAATAAATAAAAGAGGTGACTTTATGAATCATATTATACTTCCTGCTGACAAAATTTTAGAGTTAGACAGCTCCATGAAAGAAAAAGCTCTAGCCTTTGCCACAAAAAAGCATTTAAACCAAACTAGATTAGATGGCTCCCCATACATTAATCATCCAAAAAGAGTTGCTGAAAACATCCAAGAATTTAAAAAGTCAAAATACCTAAATAGCTTAATCATAGGTGCTTATCTCCATGACGTCTTGGAAGATACTGACACCACTTATAATGAAATAGCAGAAACTTTTAGTCCTCTTGTTGCTAGCTTAGTCCAAGAGTTAACAAATAATGAACAACAAAAAAAATTACTTGGTAAAACTAAATACTTGGAAGAAAAAATGATTCATATGACTAATTGGGCTTTAACCATTAAACTATGTGACAGACTTGATAATGTCTCTGATCTAGTAAATGGCAATATCGAATTTCAGAAAAAGTATATAACAGAAACACTCAAGATTATTAACTATTTAGTCAATAATCGAGATATAAATAATACTCAAATAAACTTAGTTTCTCATATTTTACAAAAACTATACATACAAGAACAATTAACTGAAAATCAATGTGATATAATCAAAAAACTAAGAAAAACATTATAAAATAAAAAATACCACAAAGAATCTATGTATATTCACAATAATAATTATTTTTAAATAACCTCTAGTTATCATCTTTCTATTTTTAATATTTTACTCGTTAAACCATATTATATTAATAGAGAGGAGTAATATCATGACTAGAGGTTTTTTTAATAGCAATTCTACACCTAATAATAAAGGTTTCTGTTACATAGTAGGACCAACTGGTCCAACCGGACCACAAGGACCTGTATCTATCCAAATTGGATCAATTATAACTGCTGATTCCAATAAAGAAGCTAATATCATAAATAGAGGAAATGATAAAGAAATGATATTAGATTTCATTATACCTAAAGGTGAAAAAGGTGAAAGTGGTCAAATGGGTCCTACTGGCATAAAAGGTGACACAGGTCCAACCGGACCACCTGGACCACAAGGAGAAATCGGGCCTACCGGTGCCAGAGGTCCACAAGGAGAACAAGGTATAATAGGGCCACCCGGGCCAAGTGGACAAAATGGTATTTCTGAAACAATCACTTTAGGAAGTGTTTCAACCGGTGATGCAGGAACCAAAGTTCAAATAACCGATTATAAAATTGGAAATGAACACATTTTTGACTTTGTTATTCCACAGGGTTTACCTGGTAAACAAGGTGAACCAGGACTTAATGGTGCGCCTGGCATCGAAGGTCCCACAGGAGAAATGGGACCAACCGGGCCAACAGGTCCAACCGGCCCAGCTGGTCCTGAAGAAATTCCCGTAGTATCATTTACTACATTTAACAACACTACAAGTCAAGGTTATCAAATTGCTTCAAATGCCAGACTACCAATAACTAGAAAAGATATGGATAATGCCAACATAGCTACTTTAGATACTACCAATAATACTATTAAACTGGACAAAGAAGGAGTTTATCGCATCGATTTTATCGTTAGAGCTAGTAGAACCATAACTTCTTCGGGATTCGACCAATCAAAGGATATAATCTCCATAGGTTTTAAAAAGACAAATGAAAATATTATATATGCAGGTGGAACAAGTTGGCTCAAAGACGAACCATCTACTACAATTGTGGGTCAAGGCATGTTTGTAATTAAAGATCCCCAAAATGAAGAATTTGAACTAGTCAATACCACTAAAGATCTCATTTATTTAACAACACCACTTCTTGAAAATACAACTTCTGAGTCATACTATGTTAATCCTGTTGTAAGCATATTAATAGAATATCTAGGTTAAACCTTTACCTAATTTCATTTATTTTTCTTCACATAATGTGTCTGAGAATTAAGAAACTTTTCATATATTTTATTAATCTTGAACAAGTAGAAAGGAATGAATACTTTCATGAAAAATATAACTCACATTGTACAATTAGGAGAAAACTTATATAGTATTGCCAAAAAATATAATACTACGGTTAAACAATTAATGGAGTTAAATAATCTTCATAACATCAATCTTCATGTCGGTCAAACTTTAATAATTGGAAGTGAAATATCTCAAGTGCAAAAAACAGAATTATTTTATGAAGATTTTCTAAAATATAACCAAGGCTTGGGACTATTAAAAATTAAAACATTTATTGGAAATACTTACCTTCCCATTAGTAAAGTAAAAATTGAAGTATACAAAGAATTTAAAGATAAAAAGCAGATATTTTTCACGGGATATACGGGAGAAAGTGGACTCATTGATAACATTTCTCTTCCCTCACCATCAAAACAAGCCAATTATCAAAATGGTGCATCAACATACCAAATTGAAGCTAAACATCCAAGTTATGAAGATAAAACAATTGATACAGTATATATTTATGATGGCATAAAATCAATCCAACAAATTGAGATGCTCCCAAAAAAATATACTGCTGGAAAAGGTGAAAAACATGCAGACTAGACAAATTGGTACTCCCATTATTCCCACTACAATAATAGTCCACCTCGGTAAGCCTGATGAGGCAAGTGAAAATATAACTGTCTCTTTTATTGATTACATAAAAAATGTTGCTTGTAGTGAAATATATCCATCTTGGCCAGAAGCTGCTATTAGGAGTAATATTTTAGTCCAAATTTCTTTTGCCTTAAATAGAATTTATACGGAATGGTACAAAAGTAAAGGTTATACATTCGATATAACTTCTCTTCCTTCATTTGATCAAACTTTTAAAAAGGGTAGAGATTTATTTGATAATATTATAAAAATAGTTGATGAAATATTTAATAATTATATCGTTAAAGGTAATCATATTGAACCTTTTTTTGCAAGATACTGTGATGGTAAAAACACACTATGTGAAGGTTTTTCACAATGGGGTAGTGTCGCTTTAGCTAACCAAGGTAAAACACCTCTTGAAATATTAAAACACTATTACGGAAATGATATTTCTATAATCCAAAATGCCAAATTAATGGAACCAATCGCCTCCTACCCCGGTTTTCCACTAAAAATTGGTGATGTCGGTGAACACATTAGAATAATTAAAAGAGAGCTAAATAGAATTTCTGAAAACTACCCTGCTCTCTCTAAATTTACAACTATTCATGAATACTTTGATATTGTTCTTGAAAATAATATCAAAATATTTCAACAAATATTCGACTTAAACATTACAAAAGAAATCGATAAAGCTACTTGGTATAAAATAAAATACTTATATAATGCTGTTAAAAAGATCTCTGACTTATACACAGAAGGTATTAATTTAGAAGATATCGAAACTAAATATGGCACAGAACTAAAAATCGGTGACAAAGGAGAACATATTAGAGGCTTGCATTATTTTTTAGGAGTAATTGCTTATTTTGATGAAAATATCCCTATATTAGATATTAATTCTAACTTTGATGAAAATACTAAACAAATGGTTATAGCTTTTCAAAATGAACATAAAATTAGTGCCACCGGAATAGTAGATGTAACTACTTGGAATAAAATAAAAGAAGCTTATTTTAACATCTTAGATCATCTTCCCAAAGAAGCTTTAATGTATAAAGATGAAATATATCCTGGCATTGTTTTATCACTAGGCATGAAAGGACCAGATATAATTACTCTTCAGCAATTCTTATCTGAAATTAATAAACGAGAACCAAACTTTCCTAAAGTCAATATAATAGGCTGTTTTGACAGTAAAACTGAAAATGCTGTAAAACAAATTCAAAAAGACAACAATCTTGAACAAAATGGAAGTGTTGGCGCCCTAGAATGGATGTATATTGTAAAAAGATCTAAAGAGACAGGTGCTTAAACCATCTTATACATTCACCTAATCATAAATTGATTAATATAAACCGGATATTGCCAACATCTATTATCAGAATCAAATAATAACTTATCCCCTGGCCTTATTTGATATAACACTATTTCTCTATTCTGACTTGTATTTGGTATTTTTAACAACTGTCCTACTTCTAATGATGTATTCATCAAATTATTACTTTTCATCAATTTATTAACAGTAGTATTATAGTTAGATGCAATGGAATATAAATTATCTCCCTCTTTAACTTTATAAGTTATACTTTGTTTATTAGGCACATACAATATTTGATCTACTGATAATAAGTTATTTTTTAAATCATTAATATAAATTAAATTAGCTATTGTTGTATCATATTTCTTTGCTATATTATCCAGAGTATCCCCTTTTTTTACCACATATTTATCATAATTTAAATCATTTAATTTATCATATTCTTCATACATATCACATATATCACTACCTATATGTTTTTCTTCATCTTTTTTTATAATTAATATCTGTCCTACTTTTAATAAATTATTATTTAATTTATTAAACCTTTTTATATCATCAACAGATACTTTAAATTTATTTGCTATTGTATAAATGGAATCTCCTCTTTGTACAGTGTAATTTATCAATATATCACCTCATAAAATTATATGTTTTTTTAAGAACTAAGTGATTTATAAAAATTGAACTTTGATAAACAATTATAATTATGCTATCATGTATCTAGCAAGATAACTTGCATATAATAAAAAATTATAAATATATTAATAAATATATTAATTTATAAATTAACAGGATAAGATGTTTAAACATCAATACTAAACTATTCCTTATTTCATAAGGATTTAGTGATGTGTAAAACCTATTTCGTACTTATGAAATTCATCTTACTTCATAGGCTGATATAAAGGAAAAACTAAATAATATCACTACATTAAAGCATAAAAAAATCATCCTAATTTTTGATTTCTAACAAATTTTATAGGATGATTTAATTTTTATAAATTTTCTAAAACTCCATGTTCAAGATCATCAATATTGTATAAAGTTTCTAATTCATTAAATGTTTCTTCAAGATTTTTTCTTGCACTATTCCAACCAATTCCATCAGTAAACCAGATAAATGTTATCCCATTAACTTTTTTAGATTCTTGAGCTAACATTTTATAACTTCTAGCAGTTTCATTTAATTTAGATCCTTGAGTTGCATAAAAATTCGTTTCAATTACATAAACTTGATTTTCATTTTTTATAACAAAGTCAAATCTCTTAGTAGAAACATTATTACCAGACATTTCACTTAAATCAAGATTCCATTTTTCTTCTATATCTTTTAGATACATTTCTTTAAAATAACTGATATCTTTTTTATAGCCTGCTTTAATTATATAAGATTCAACTAAATTTTCCATTAAATCTCCACCACGATCTTTTCTCGCATGAGAATCTAATCCTACCTCAATACCTAGAACATAATCATATAAATTATTTATAATATGATTTTGTAACAAATCAAATAAACCTGTTTCTTGCATAAATCTAATATAATCTTGCATAGAATATACCATTTTATTAAATTTAAATAAATATTCGTTTACTTCGTCTTTAACAAAAATTTCTCTTGAACGAACTGCAAGCAAAAGTGGAATACATTCTAAAGTTTCTGGGTATTTAATCAAAATATTTTGAAATTCTTTCTCTATATTTTTACTACCTATTAAAGAATTTAAAATATTGAGTTCTAGTTTTACTTTATCTACATTTTTATAAATCTTTTCAAAATCAACATAATAAGTATAATCAGATATACTAGTTTTAAATTTGCTTAACCATTCATTAAAATTTCTTTTATTCATAATTATCAAAAACCTCCAATAATTTTTTTAATGCTACTTCGTTTAGTTTATCTTGAAAACATTTATTTATTAAGTTATCAATATCATTTATTATAGTATTAATTGTAACAATATAGTTATCTAAATATTTATAATTTGTCTTGTATTTATCATTGACTTGGTTCACTAATTCAACTACAATTCTATCTATATTTTTTTTACTTATTTTATTTTCTAATTTTAAAAGTGCTATTCCTCTTTCTATTCTTTGTAAATATTCTATATCTTGTTTATATTCACGAATTTTTTTATCTAAAGAATATACCGCTTCCATAAATTCACCTATTTTTTTTAGTAATTCTCTTTCATCCAATATTATCACTTTCCTTTCTTCTTATCGTTAAATCTAAAAATTCTTTTTCTTTTTCGATGCCAATATATTTTCTATTTAATTTACTTGCAACAATTCCAGTGGTACCACTACCATTAAAAGGATCTAGAATTAAATCTCCTTCATCAGTTGAAGCCAAAATTAATTTTTCTAATATTTCCATAGGTTTTTGTGTTGGATGTTTTCCACACTTTTTTTCACTAGGCTTTGTTAAAGATGATTCCCAAACATCTTTCATTTGTTTTCCACCATTTAATTTTCTCATTAAAGAATAATTAAATTTATGTTTAGCTTTCTTTATATCCTTTTTTGCCCAAAGAATAGTTTCTGTAGAATGGACAAAATATCTGCAACTTATATTTGGTGGTGGATTTAATTTTTTCCAAGTTATATTATTTATTATTTTAAATCCTTCTTGTTCTAATGCCATACCTATTGAATAAATATTATGCATTGTACCGCTGATCCAAATAGTGCCATCATCTTTTAAAACTTGATGACATAATTTAATCCATCTTCTATTAAACCTATGCTTTTCTTCTACACTAATTGATTTATCCCAGTCACCTTTATTAACGGATACCATTTTACCACCACTACAAGAAATACCATCACTAGACAAAAAATAAGGAGGGTCTGCAAATATCATATCAATACTTTTAGGTTCTATGCTTTTCAGTATTTTCAATGAATCACCTTGTATTAGTTTAAAGTCATTATCTTCATAATAATACTTCTTAACCATACAAATTACCTCCTCATATATATTATACTATATTTATTCTTCAAATCCTTTTTTATTTTCGAAGTTTGTGATAATAACTTCTTCTACTTTACCTCTTTTCTTTCCATTGGAATTAATATTTCTTTTTGCTTCAATTACATGAATATTAAAATCTTTATATAATTCATTTACTAAAGTAGTATTATGATTTGATAACATTACATAACAACCTCTATCAGATAATTTCTTAAATACTTTAGCAAGCCTTTTTTGTTCTTCTTTTCCAAATCCATCTTCAGTATAACCATTAAATGTAGAAGTATCAGAATCATAAGGTGGATCAAAATAAATAAAATCTCCTTTTTTAGCATCTTTAACTGCTTCTTCAAAATCAACTGAAAGTAATTTAACATCATTATAGTTTAAATATCCACATATAATACCTAAATTTTGTCCTTCGTAAGTATTTACTTTAGTTTTCTTACCAAATGGTACATTGAATTCATTTTTACTATTAACTCTATATAAGCCGTTAAAACAAGCTTTATTTAGATAAATAGTACGTGCCGCTCTTTTATAATCTGGTAACTTATTAAATTTATTTTTATTTCTATCTAAATTTCTAATCTCATAATAATACTCTTCTGAATGTTGTGTTTCATGATGATTTAACTCTCTACACATTGCTTCGAATTTTTTTTCATCTTTAATACATTCATACACATTCATAAGTTCTTTATTAGAATCATTAATAACTGCCTTTTTAGGTGATAGTTCAAATAATAATGCTCCTCCACCAACAAACGGTTCATAATAAGTGTTAAATTCATCAGGAATATATTTTTTTAATTTATCTATTATTTGTCTTTTTCCACCAGCCCATTTTACAAATGGTTTTCCCTTAATCATTTTTCTCAATCTCCCTTTTATCATAACTAATAACACCAAACTGTTCGTTAAACAATTTAATAATTTCTTCTTTAGATATTTTTTTATTTAAAAAATCTTCATAAATATTTAAAAAAGTTGGAGTATCTATGATTAAAGTATTATTTCGTTTTGCTATCGTTTCTTGTCTGGAGTTAATCCTTTTTCGTTCATTTATAGACTTTTTTCGTTCACTTGCAACAAAAAACAAACATTTTGTCTTTTCTTTTCTATTTTCCTTTTCTAAATTATCTTCATAAATAGTTAAATGTGAAAATGCATCTGTAACATTTTGCCCTGATACTTCGTTATTTAAACCTTTTGTTTCCACTATAAATGTAATATTATCACTTATAAATTTGTAATCTTCTTCGTAAACATCTTTAAAATCATTATGTTCTCCTAAAATATCCTCTAAAATATTAACAATTTCTTTGTTTAATGCATTGCCAGTTTTATATAAAATACTTTTTATCTTACTATTTTTTTCTAATTTTAATTGATTTTCTTGTATTTCTTTTTCTAATTCTTCTATTTCTTTTTTTGAATGCTCTATTTTATCAATATATACTTCATCATCAAAAAAAATTATGTCATCTATCCAAGATGGAGGTATTTCCTGACTTTCACTCTTAAATATAACATTAATAAATGAGTTCAATCTTTCATAAGCATTTTCTTTTGTTTTTAAATCAAATAAATTAATTGTAGTTATTACTACATTATTATTGATATAAGCATTTACCTTATTACCCTTATCAGAAACTAATAAAACTTTTTCTTTATCAATATCACTAAAATAAAAATCTGAATCATATAAAAATCCATCAATTGTAGTTTTACATTTATCATAAGAATAATTTAAAATCTCATCAGAAATATATTCATTTAATAATTTAGTTATTTTTATATTTAAATTTTTTAATTCTTTACTTTTATCTAACCGTTTTCCGTAATAATTATAACCATAATGTAAAGTATAATTGACTGGCATTGCAATTACAGTTTTAGTATTGCTTGACTTAATAGACTGTTTTAATGGAATCAAATCATCTTTCATATTTAGCTTTGTAATTTCTGAATTATTACATTCCCAAATATCAGGTGAATTTAAATTAAGAATATTAATATCATACATATCAAATGACTGATAATTAGAAAAAGTATTAACTACTATATCTTTATTATCTAAATAAATGTTTTTTAAATTATCATTTGAAGAAATTATTTGAATCATTATATTACCTCCCTGATACTCTCTTAATAACAATTAATATTATATCATACAAAAAGACATTTTTCTTCAAAATGCCTTATATTTCAATAATATT
>CANQXT010000047.1 GCA_947627915.1 uncultured Bacilli bacterium | reverse complement strand
ATTTTTTAGTTGCTTTTACTTTTGTCTTTTAATTACTAATTTTGCTGGTTGCTTTTACTTTGAGAATTCACCTTTTTATTATCTTTCATATCAATATTTTATATAATTTAAATATAGTCCGCTAGGTTTAGCTGTTGGTAATCTTTTATCCGTTTTATTTAAAAGTAAATCATTTAGAGTATCTAAAGTTGCTTTATCTTTACCTACTTGCATTAATGCTCCCACTAAATTACGAACCATATAACGATAAAAAGCATAACCAATAAATTTAAAATAAATTATTTTATTATACTGATATATTTTAATTTCCATAATAGTAGTAACATAATTATCTCTTTCTCCCCCAATAAAATTACGAAAATCATGTGTTCCAATAAATAATTTACTAGCTTCTTGCATTTTTTTGATATCTAACTTACCTTTATATATGCCATAATAATTAGCATCTCTTGTTCCACTAATATCTAATTTATAGATGTATTCTTTGTATTTAACAGAATGTCTGGCATGAAAAAGATCATCTACTTTCTTTACTTTTAAAATAGTTATATCTTTTAAAGTACTATTTAATTTGTCTTTTAAGTTTTTAATTTCTTTATTAGTTTCATAATGTACTACTTGATAATTAGCATGAACTAAAGCATCTGTTCGACCAGCACCCTTAATAATAATATTTTCATTATATATATTACTTAAAGATTTCTCTAATTCTCCTTGAACATTTCTAACATTCTTTTGTCTTTGAAATCCTTTAAATTTAGAACCATCATAAGAAATTATTAACATTAATTTCATGTAACACTCCGGTAAATATCTTTAATAAGTTCATATATATCCGTATTATTTTCTAATTTTTTACCATCTTTATTAACATATTTTATAAATTCAATTATTTTAGGACATTTAACATATTTATATAAATTATCATCAAAGAAATCATCTGTTTCATAAATAATTGTTTTGTTTTGCATAATTATAATCTTTTTCGTTAAATTAAAAAATGTTTTTATATCACTATCAATAACTACTATTTTCTTTTGATAATCCATATTTAAATTAACTAATAATTGTTTAATATTATTTAAATCTTTATAATTTAAACTATTTGCTAAATTACCAATAATAATAACATCATTATTTATTTTAGTAGCTAAATCTATTTTTACTTTTTCACTTAAACTTAAATCTTTAACTTTAGTATGCATAATATTTTCATCTAATCCCACTAATTTTAAAGTATCATTTAAATTCTTAATATTTAGTTCAATAACCATATCATCATCTTTTAATTTATTTTGATAATTACTAACAATACCTATAATACCATATTCATTAACTAAATCTTTTATTTCCATAAATATTGCACCAAACTTTCTTTATCTAAATAAATTTTATCTACTAAGTTATAATCTTTTAATAAGAGAGATAATTCAACCATAAATGGTAAAGTAATACCAATTCTTTTAAGGGCTTGTTCATTTTGAAATACCTCAATTGTATTACCTTTCATTAAGACTTTATCATTATCCATTACAATAACATTATCTGTTAGTAAAGCTAGTTCAGAATTATTAGTAATATTGATAAATAAAACATCATTATTTCTTAAATATGTAAATAATCTTTTTATTTCTTCTTCATCTAAATTATTTAGAATATTAAAGAAAATAACTTTTTTATCTTCTTTAAGTTTTTCTTCAGAAAAATTATCATCAATAACTTTATAATCTAAATAATTATTTAATATATCTCTACTTATATTATTACTTAATATAGTAACATCCGTTTTTATAATATCACTCCTTATTCTTTAAGTATTTTTCTTTTAAATCTCTAATTGTTCGAAAATGATGATTAACCCCTGATTTACCTACTTGATAATCTGTTTCTAAAGAAATTATATTAGCTAGTTCTTGTAAAGAAACATCGGGATATTTTTTACGATAACTAATGACTAATAATACTTTTTCATCTAATAAAGAAAGTAAATCATTTTCTTCTAAAAATTCTATATCATTTATTTGTTGTAAACCACTTTTGATTGTTTTTTCTTGATTAGCAAGTTCACAGTTATTTAATCTATTAACCATATTTTTATGATCCCTATATATTCTTGTATCTTCAAATTCAAAAAGAGAATTAACTGCTTTAAACATCTTAATAATATCACTTATACTTTCACTCATCTTAATATAAGTTACAAATTTATTACCTCTTTTAATTACTTTAGCATTTAATTTAAAATAATTTAATAATTTATTAATAAATTTAGCATCATTTTCATTATTTAAGATAAATTCTAAATGATAACCACTTGTTTTAGGATTAGAAACATTACCTACCCCTAAAAAAGAACCTTTAAGAAATGCTATTTTTTCTTCATCACTATCTAAGATAGGATTTTTAGTAAAATTAATTGTCTCTTTAATAAAATCTATTTTATCATTTATCTCTAAAATATATATTTGTTTAACATGAAATCTTTTTTGAATTCGAACCGTTATTTTTGGTAAAACAGTAAAAGTACTTTTTAATATTTTATATATAAATCTGGTTACAGAAGCATTTTCTAAAGTTATAATTATACTATCTTTATTTATAGTTGAATTATATCTTAAAAAAGCATCAATGATATTTCTTTCTTCAATCTGATTATTAGGTAATTTACTTATTTCTTCTTTTAATCTAGTTGTGAAGGTCATTTTTTTCACCTTCCATTAAATAAGAGAAGATTAGATAAGCAGTTTTTAAAGAATCATGACGATAAACATTATCTTCAACTTTATATAATTTATCTTCAATAACATATTTACCCATATCTATTAAAGTTTCTTTATCTAAATCAACCGGATCTTTTTGTTCTTTTTTAAAATATTTTTTAACTAAAGCTGAACTCATTTTCTTATTATTAGCTATAATAACATTTATTGTATTTTTACCTAAATATTTTTCAATTAAATTAATATGATCACTTACTTTATAATCATCTGTTTCTCCAGGTTGAGTAAACAAATTACAAACATATAACTTTTTAGCTTTACTATTTTTAATAGCGTTTTTTAAACTTTGATTTAAAAGGTGGGGAATTATACTAGTTATTACACTTCCACAAGAGAAAATAATTAAATCAGCTTTTTTAAGAGCATCAAAAACTTTAGGATTAACGACAATATCGTGTGAATATTCAATTTTGTCTTTAATTTTCTTTGACTTAGTTATTTGCGCTTCACCAACTAATTTTTTACCATCTTCAGTATAAGCAATTAAGTCAACATTATCTTCGGTTAAAGGCAAAACATTACCATTAATATCTAATAAATCAGCAAACACAGGGATAGCATTATTAAAATCTCCCTTTATATCTAAAAGAGCCGTTAATATTAAATTTTTAATAGAATGATTATTTAAAGATGTCTTATTAAAACGATAATTCATTAATTCTTTAATACTGGAATCACAATTAGACATTTCTAATAATACTTTTGAAATATCTCCTACAGCAGGTATATTATATTCTTTACGTAATTTTCCTGTACTTTTACCATTATCAGACATTGTGACAACAGCTGTTATATCTACAGGAAATAATTTTAATCCTTTTAATAGTTGAGAAAGGCCACTTCCTCCACCAAATACTACAATTTTCTTCATATATATCACAAGTTAATTTTAACATTTATTTTTAGATAAAACTAGTACCAATAAAAAAGAAGAAATTGAAACTAACTTCTTCTTAATAACGACTATAAAACCATTGATATAAACCAGGATATCCTGGAGGATTTATTAAATAAGAATTGAATTTAGATAATGCTAAATCATTTGGAGCACCAAAATGATGACCTTCCGATAAACCATAGTGTAAGTGAGCTCCCGTAGTACATTTATCATAACCACCATTTTTATATGATGTACTACCACCACCTGATAACGCTACTACATCATTGACGGTAACTTTGTCTCCTACTTTTACTTTAATTTCTTTTAAATGCATAAAGACATAGGTATATGGTTTACCTTTAACATAAGTCCAAATATAAACCATATTACCACCACAAGATGATTTTCGCACAATAGCTCCAACTTGACCATTAGCTGTAGCATAAACAGGAGTTCCTTCGGATACACCAATATCTATACCATTATGATTTTTCCAAACTTTTTGGGTTGGATGAAGTCTTAGACCAAATAAACTAGTAATTCTACCTTTACTTACTGGTTTTAACCATCCATTATTATTAGCAATTTCAACACAAGCAATTAAATCTTGATCATCTTTACATCCTAAATCTTCATAATATTTTATAAGTTCTTTCATCGATGATATTTCTTCATCAATTGTTACTGCCCCTTCGACAAGTTCGGCAAGTTCATCACCAAGTTCTTCAATTGCCTTATTATAATTTTCAATTTTTTCATCTAATTTAACTTGATAATTAGCTAACTCTTTAGTCATTTTTTGATTATTTGTAATAAGCATTTCTAATTCTGCTAATTGCTCATTATTATAATCATTTAACTGTTTAATAGCATCTATACGCATTATTAATTCAGTCATTGTGGAAGCACCAGTAACATATTCCATATAAATATTGTCACTTTCTAATTTTTGATATAAAATTAATAATTCTTCACTTTCTTTTTTCTTATTTTCTAATTCTTCAGATGTATTAGCTATTTGGGTTTGTAAATTATCAACTTCTTCGCGAGCTTTAAATAATTCATTTTCAGCATTTTCCATATCTTTTTTATTTTGATTAATTTCAGCTTGCGTTTTATTCTTTTTATTTTGTTGTTCTTTTTTCTTATTAGTTAATGTTGTTAATTGTTTTTTTAAATCTCCTAAAGTATCTCCTTTTTTTATCGCTGCTTCTACTTTAACTGTTGAAAGACTTATTAATAAAAAGAAGATTATTAAATATTTACTTACTTTTTTCATACTTTTAAATACTTTCTAACTGCTCTTAAAGAACCAATCATTCCTATTAATGCTCCTAATAGAACAATAATTAAAGCAATAATATATACGAAATTAAATGGCGAAATTAATTTAATTATATCTGTTATTATATGACCATTTAATTTTTCATAAGCAATTATATAACCATATATAGTAATAATAACTGGTATAATTGACCCTAATATACCAATTATAAATCCTTCAAAAACAAATGGTAATTTAATAGCAATATTACTACTACCAACAAGACGCATTATTTCAATTTCACTTCTTCGTGAATATATTGTTAATTTAATTGTATTAGTAATTAAGAATGCTGTAACAAATACTAAAGCAATTAAGACGACAATGGTAGTTCTTTCAACGACATCAAAAATAGAAACAATCGTATTAACAGTATCTTCACCATAATTAGCGCTTTCTATTTTGTCTATTTCTCTTATCTCTTTAGTAACTGTCTCTAAATTTTTGCTTTCTTTAACTGTTACAACAAAAGAATCTAACAATGGATTAATATCATAATTATCAAAAACATTTCCAAAAGATGAATTATATTCACTCATTTCTAATTTCCATGCTTCTTTACTTTTATAATCTACTTTAACTACATTTTTAATATTTTCAATTTTATTTTGAATTTGCGTAACATCATAATCACTAGCACCTTTAGAAACATATACGACTATATTTAATTCTCTTTCTAAATTTTTAGTAGCGTTATTAACATTACCCGCAATCATTAATGAAATAGCTACCACTAAAAGAGTAATCGTTGCACATAATATTGAAGCAATACTTAAACTAAAATTACGAAAAACACTTTTAAAGGCATCTCTTATACTTCTTCCAATTATTCTAAATGCTTTCATGAGACTTGTAACTTCCTTTCAAGTAATCGCCAGTTAAGACACCATGCTCAATCAATAAAACTCTTTTCTTCATTCTATTAACAATTTCTTTATCATGGGTTGCCATAATAACTGTCGTTTTTAACTCTTTATTAATATTACTTATTACTTTCATTATTTCTTTACTTGTATCTGGATCTAAGTTACCAGTAGGTTCATCACATATTAATAATTTTGGTTCATTAACAATTGCTCTTGCTATACATACTCTTTGTTGTTCACCACCAGAAAGTTGATGAGGAAAACTTCTTGTTTTTTCTTTTAAACCAACAATTTCAATTGCTTTCATAACCTTTGGTCTTATCTCACTAGCTTTTATACCTAAACATTCCAATGCAAAAGCAACATTTTCATAAACAGTTAGTTTAGGTAATAATTTAAAATCTTGAAAAACTACTCCTATTTTTCTTCTTAACTTATACACTTTGCCATTACGAAGTTTAGCAACATTAACACCACCAACCATAACACTACCTTTTGTGGGTTTTTCTTCCCGATAAAGCATTTTAATAAATGTACTTTTACCAGATGCTGTATGGCCAATTACAAATACAAATTCACCTTTTTCAATTTCTACACTTAAATCAGCTAATGCTGTTACACCCGTAGAATAAGTTTTAGTTACATTTTTTAATTCTATAAACTTCATATTTATACTCCTAATTAATTATATCAAATTACCTAAATTATATAAATGGTAAATTTGACCTTTTAACTCCTCCTTGTACTTGGTAACAATCACTAATTACAAAAAATGCAGTTGGATCAATATCTAATAATCTTTCTTTAAAAAAGTTAACATCACGATTACTTATTACACACATAATCATTGCTCCTCTAATATGAGAGTAACCACCAACTGTAGGAAATACTGTATATCCAGTTTTAAAATCTTGTTCAATTAGATTTTGAATTTCTTTAGCTTTTCTAGTATAGATCATAAACTTCTTACTATCTGATATACCAATCATTATTTTATCAACTAATATTGAACCAATAACTATAATAATTATGGCATATACGGCATTTTCTACACCAAAAACAAAACCACCAAGAAGAACAATTAAAATATTTATAAATAAAACACCTTGACCTTCACTTATATGAAAAAATTTACATCCCAATCTTACTAAAACATCACTACCACCAGTTGAATAACCAAATTTATAAACAAGACCATTACTAAATCCATATAATAACCCTGCTAATACAACAGTTACTAATATTTCATGAAATGTTAAATATATTAATAAAACATCTGCTATTGGTTTAGTAAATGTTATAAATAATGGATATAAAAAAGTACCTATTACTATTCTTTTTGTTTCTTCTTTTCCTAGCCAAATATAACTAGCTATTAAAAGAATAAAACTTGATATATAAATAAAACTTTGAGCATTAAAGCCAGTTAATTCTTGAATAACTATACCTAAACCTGACATTCCCCCTACTACTAGATTGTTAGGTATATAAAATAAGTTGTAACATAATGCTAAACAAAATGTTCCAAAAACAAAAGAAACGCCAGTTACTATTAAATCTTTTTTATCTTTACTTAACTTTATTTTTTTCATACTAACCAACCTATTATAATTTTATCAAAATATAAAATCAAAGTCTATAAATTAAATTATATTTTCATTTATTTTTCATATATTTTAGGGAGGTGAAATATTAAATGAATGGTAATTTTTATCAAAACCCTACTTTCCCAACCATGGATATACCTATGCAAAATCAAACAACTCCACCAGGTAATATATCCAGTCAAAGTCAAATGCCAATGGAACAAAGTTATATTGAGAATATTTTAAGATTAAACAAAGGTAAAAGAGTTAATGCTTATGTTTCATACCCCGATAGTAGTGAATGGCAAAACAAAATATATTCTGGAATAATTGAAGAAGCTGGAAGAGATCACTTAATATTAAGTGATCCCACTAATGGTAATTGGTATTTAATTAGAATGATATATTTAAACTATGTTGAATTTATGGAAAGAATAAATTATTCTCACGATTATTCAGAAAAGAATTTTTAAAAAACCACATAATGTGGTTTTTTAAAAGGAATATTATTCCTAGGGTTAAGTTTCTATTTTAACGTCTTCGTTGACGTTTTTTATTTGTTTAAATATTTTGAAGTTATAAATTGCAATTAAAAGCAAATGAAGACCCAAATGAAGTTATAAATTGCAATTAAAATTGCAATTTATTGGGGAGAAAGGACGAGGCGAAACCCAATGCTGCCGTAAGCACCACCGGCGTCCCTAGCGAAGTTGAACTGGCCGGCCAAGACGCCATCGCCGCAATAGCCTCCTCGAACGAACCACGGCTGAGAAGAGTGAACGAAGCCCGAATAGTCAGCGTACCAAACATTATGATAACGTTTACCATCTTTATCATAGTAGTCATAGAATGGACCCATCTCTCCTGTCGCATCTCCTAATATTCTGTTACTATATGATGTATCAGTACTATTACTTGGATATTTATCTATATAACCATTTTCTACTTCAGTTTTTAAACTCTCTTCGTCAAAACCACTATTTGTTCCTGGATTACCTTCTATACAAGCAGCCATATATTCATGGGCTCCACCAGACATATCATATACTCCACTTATATTTCCAGTTGTACTTGCTAGATAGCCTGTTGGGGTATTATATGGTTGGGTTTTATCATCTGTTCCACTTTCTCCTGGGAAACTACTTTGATCAGTATTCGCTGCGGCACTATATCCGGTTTTATATCCTTCATAATTATTTATTCTTATTTCTGTTCCTATTCCATATTTGGAATGGGATAAGTATGCTACTGCTCCCCATTCTGTATTCTTCATCATATGACTATTTAATGTTTCATTATAATTTTTTCCAGCTCCAAAAAATTCTTTTACTGTTTTATTCGTAAACGGTGATACATTTGGTTTCACTATTATATTAGTTGCATCTCCACCTGTTTCAAACTTTCCTACCCATATGCCACTTAATTCTGTTTTTCCTAATGTAAATGCTGGATGAGTTATCCAATCTCCATCTTTAGTTGTTTCAGTTGCTCTAGTTGGAGTTGTATTTTTACTTTCAAATTCGATATTGATTAATCTCGCTTGTCCTAAGGCTTGTGTTGTTGAGGTTGCATAATCAGTATTTACTAATGTATTTCCTTCTATTGCCTTATCTTCACTTGTTGCATACCATACTTGATATTTATATCTTGGTATCCATACAAAGTATCCATTTATATCAGCTTCTTCTATTTTTTGTCCTTCTGAATATGTTTCTCTTTTTTCACTTTTTAATATTACAGCATTAGCCCATCTTTTCTCACTATAGTTATACCATTCACTATGTTTATTAGCATAATAGACATCTCCATTTGGTTTTATTTCAACTGGGATTAAATCTCCGGTTATTACTGGATCATTTCCGTTTAATTCTTTATCAGTCCATTCTTCTTTATGTAACCCACTTCTTTCATATAATTCATCTATTGATTCTTGAACATTTGTATAATCTCCATGACTTTCTTTATTATCATAAGTTACTTCTTCACTATCTAT
>CANQXT010000046.1 GCA_947627915.1 uncultured Bacilli bacterium | reverse complement strand
AAATTAAGAAAATGTAAAGCCAAATGAAAAGAAACTGTCAAGAAATTAATTACTTAATTTCGCGACAGCCCCTTTTTATAATACATTATTTTAAATTATAAGTATTAACTAGGTAAACTCTACTACCATCATTATTTAATTTATATTCTGTTATTTTTTCTACATTATTATTTGTATCTGTTAAAGTAACTGTCATAATTAATTCATATCCAACTATACCACTACTACTTGTATTAAGAACAACATTTATCTTTCTGCTTAAAGCAAGTGTACCAGTAAGATTTAAATTTTCAATTTCTTTTTGAACTTTAATTGTTTCGCTATTCATTATTTGTGTTAATTCAGACATTGTTTTTTCATCTTTATATAAGTCTAAGCTAATAGCACAACCATTAGTAGTTATATTAGATGTTAAGAT
The DNA here is from genome assembly GCA_947627915.1 of uncultured Bacilli bacterium. Taxonomy (GTDB): domain Bacteria; phylum Bacillota_I; class Bacilli_A; order RF39; family UBA660; genus SIG200. Next base: position 9,699 of record CANQXT010000046.1, on the reverse strand, counting down.
ATATTCATTAGTATCATATTCACCATTACCATATTTACATACAGTTGGTTGTTCAGGTTCTGGATCAACTGGTGGCTTACTAGTAGTTCCTTCAATTGTTAATGCTGTTTCTTGAATATTTTGATTTCCAGATTCATCAGTTGCTAGTATTTTAATTGAGTATGTACCAGCCTCTTTATAAGAAGAATAATCTAAAACATTACCATCTTCATCAAGACCACTTGCAAATGTTATATTACATTCTTTAGTACTATTATCAGAACAACTAGTTACAAAATCTTTGGCTGAATAACTTTCTGTATCTTTAATAGTATGAGCTTTTAAAACTAGTTCTGGTTTCGTTGTATCAACAATTGTCATTGGCATATCATAATTTTTCTTATTAATAGTTAATATTAAATCATAATTTCCAGGAGTAGTTATATCAAAATTACTAGGATATTTAACTTCAATTAAATCTAAATCAACATTATCTTCAATCTTAGATAAGAATATTTCATTGGTATATTTTTCATTAACTTCAATAGTAACACCAGGTTTTAAATAATAAGTATTTTGTTTTTCATTACTTTTAACATCTAAGTTAGTTACTATTAAAAAGCAAATAATAACTCCAATGATACATACCCCAATAATAATTATATTTATAACTGTTTTGCGGGTATTATGAACCTTATTATAAAAATATTTTTTAGCCATATAAAAATCCTCTATTCTTTAATTACATTAATCATATCATAATATCTAAAAAAATGCGAGTATTTTCCAAAATAATTTTACATTAATTGCATATAATTTTTTTGAACAATTGGACTTGCAATAATGACCTTTTTATGTTATTATCATAGTTGCAATTATTATTAATTGTTTTGTTTAGTGGAAGGGAATATGCGGATTTGCCCATACCACTGACACGAAAAAAATATTTTATTAGGAGGTGTTTTCGTGGCTAAAGAAGTCGTAAAACAAATAAAACTTGAACTTGATGCTGGAAAAGCGACACCAGCACCACCAGTTGGTACAGTTTTAGGTCCAGCTGGAATTAACTTAAATGAATTTTGTACAAAATTCAATGAAGCAACTAGAGATAAAATGGGTGATAGAATCCCTTGTGTTATTTCTATTTATGATGATAGATCATTTGATTTTGTATTAAAGACACCACCTGCAGGATTTTTAATTAAGAAAACTGCTAAAATCCAAAAAGGTAGTGCTAAAGGAGCTAATCAAGTTGTTGCAACTATTACTGAAGCAGAACTTAGAAGTATTGCTGAAACAAAATTACCAGATTTAAATGCGTATACAGTTGAACAAGCAATGAATATTATTGAAGGTACTGCTCGTAATATGGGAGTTGCAATTAAAGGTCGTAATGATGCTGAATTACTAGAACAAGCTAAAGAAGCTATGGAAGAAGAAAAAGAAATGGCTAAGAGAGAAGCAGAACTTGAAGCAATGGAAGAAGAAGCTAAGAGTGAAGCTCCAGTTGATGTTCCAGTAATTGGTGATGAAGATAAAGACAAAGAAGAAGAAACAGAAGAAGAAAAATAATACAATTATTTAATAAAAAAGTCCGCTAATTAACCACAGTTAGGAGGGAATATATGAGAAGACATAGTAAAAAATATGTGGAAGCATCTTCAAAAGTAGATAATAATAAATTTTATACTAAAGAAGAAGCAACAAAATTAATTAAAGAAACATCTATAACTAAATTTGATAGTTCTGTAGAAGTTGCTATTAAATTAAATGTTGATACTAAAAAATCTGATCAACAATTAAGAGGATCTTTAGTAATGCCTAATGGTACTGGTAAAAGTAAAAAAGTATTAGTTATTGCTAAAGGTGATTTTGCTACTGAAGCTAAAAATGCTGGTGCTGACTATGTTGGCGATAAAGATATGTTAGACAAAATTAAAAATGAAAATTGGTTTGATTTTGATGTTGTAGTAGCAACACCAGATATGATGCCAGAAGTTGGAAAAATTGGTAACATTTTAGGACCTAAAGGTTTAATGCCTAACCCTAAAACTGGTACTGTTACAACTAAAGTGGCAGATGTAGTTAAAGATTTAAAAAGTGGTATGGTAACATATAAAACTGATACATTTGGTAATATTCATACTATTATTGGTAAAGCTTCATTTAAAGAAACTGCTTTACTAGAAAATTTAGATTATGTAATTAAAACTATTAATAAAGCAAAACCTCAATCAGTTAAAGGTGTCTTTATTGATAAAATTACAATATCTACTACTATGGGTCCTGGAATAAAAGTTGATAAAAACTCATTTGAGTTACAATAATACTTGATATTTTAAAACTTGTAGTATATAATATTTTAAAGAAAAGAAAAACCGAAGACAGTAGGGAAGAAATTTTAAAAATCCTACCGAGGGGAACTTAAACAATATTTGTTTTTTAGCTTCCCAATCGGAAGCTTTTCTTAATATAAAAGGAGGAAACATGGCAAGCGAAAAAATTCTTAATGAAAAGAAAGAAATCGTAAGTGAAATTATTGATAAAATAAAAAATAGTGAATCAGTAATTTTATTCCAATATCAAGGTTTAACTGTTGCTGAAATGACAGAACTTAGAAATAAACTTAATGAAATGGAATCTAGTATAAGAATTTATAAGAATACCCTTTTAAAAAGAGCTTTAGATGAATTAAACATCAATATGGATGACTTTTTAGAAGGTCCAAATGCTATTTTATTTGGTAAATCTTTATTAGAACCAATTAAGATTATTTCTGAATATGCTAAAGATCATGATAAGTTAAATATTCGTGTTGGTATAATCAGTGGTGATATTGCTGATGTTAATGTAATTAAAGAATATGCAAATATTCCATCTAGAGAAGGTTTGTTAACAATGTTAGCTGGTGGAATGATTCAATATGTCAAAGATTTATCAATAAGTTTAAATCTTTATGCCGAAAAATTAGAAGGGAAGGAATAGAATATGGCAAAAATAACTAAAGATGAATTTATAAGTTCATTAAAAGAAATGACAATTCTTGAAGTAAAAGAATTAGTAGACGCAATGAAAGAAGAATTTGGTGTTGATCCATCTGCTGTAGCTGTAGCTGCTCCAAGTGCTGCTCAAGCTGCTGATGAAGGAAGTTCTACAAAAACTGTAGTTCTTAAAAACGCTGGTGGTAATAAAATTGCTGTCATTAAAATTATTAAAGAAATTACTGGTTTAGGATTAGTTGAAGCTAAAGGTTTAGCTGATAATGGTGGAAATATTAAAGAAAATATTCCTGCTGATGAAGCTAAAGCTATTGCTGATCAATTAACTGAAGCTGGTGCTGAAGTAGAATTAGCTTAATTTAGAAAAGAGACTTTAATTAAGTCTTTTTTTTATACTTTTTAATTTAACATTGTTTTAAATATCATTTTGTAAACAAAATGCAAACTAATGTAAATTCTTGCATTTTTATAATTAATAACTTATAATTAATATTGGTGATACTATGAAAAAAACAATTGGTATGGTAATAAAAACTCTTTTAGTATTAATAGTTGTCTTATGGATAGGTTTAATAATGATTGAGTTTGTTAGATTTAAAAATAATGAACCTATGTTAGTAGTATTAAATGAAAAGATATTAAATTATGATGATGGTCATGTTTATGTATATTATGGTTTAGGATATAAAGCAATAGATTATGAAAGAACTAGTATTTATGGTAAACAATTTGGTCATATGTTTATTAAAGTAAAAGAATATATAGAACAAAAATAGAAATGGAGAATATTATGAAATTAAATAATAAAGGATGGGGAACAACAGAAATGATACTATTATGTTGTGGTTTATTTATTTTTCTTTTAATCGCAGTCTTTTTTATTAATCGTTTTTATAATTCTTTAGGTAAAGAAGCAACAAGTAATTATATGCATTTAGAAACTTCTTTAGCTAATGCTAGTAAAGAATATATTGATGATAATAATATAATAGTGACAAATTCTTTAATAATTAATGCTGAAGATTTAATAGCCAATAATTATATAAATCAATTAAAAGATAGTAAGGGTAATATTTGTACTGGTTATGCTAAAATAGTTAATAATAGTTCAATTATGGAATATCAAGGTTTTATAAGATGTAAAAATTATGAAACACCAAATTATAGTAAATAGATGCATTTAATGTATCTTTTTTTTAGACATAAATGTCTAAAAGATAATTCTCATATTATGTCATAGTAAATTTATTAATGACTAGTTATAATTAACTTAGAAATGGAGATTAAGAAAATGAATCAAGAAAAAATTGGCAAATTTATTGCTAGTATACGGAAAGAAAGAAAATTAACGCAAGAAGAATTAGCCGAAAAATTAAATGTTAATAGTAGAACAATATCTAGATGGGAAACAGGTTATTCTATTCCCGATATAAGTATGTTTACGTTATTAAGTAAAGCTTTAGGAGTATCTATCAATGATTTAATGAGTGGTGAAAGAGTTCAAGAATCAGAATATCAAGAGAAGTTTGAAGAAAATGTAGTTAATGTCGTTTCTAAAAATAAAAATAAAAAATGGCATCGCTTTTGGTTAATAGTATATATTATAACAATGATATCTATTATTGGTTTTATTTGTTATATTAAAATTCCATTTAGACAAGCATATGATAAGAATAAAATGATAATTGAAATGAATGTCAATCATTTAGAGTTAAGAACAACATATAATGGCCAATTAAAGGTATTAATTAGAAATAATGCTAATAATGAAAAATTAATATTTATAAGATTAGAAAGTACTCTAGTTGATATGCGAGAAAAAAATGATCGTAATATAGATCATGAAAATTATGTAGATTTAACAACTGATAATTATGATTATAGTTTTGCTATAACAAGAGAACCAAAGGAAAGTTATAGAGTATATTATTCAAATGTTAAATTTTCTAAAATAGCTAGTGCTTCAGAAGAAGATTTACAAAAAATAATTAAAAATAGTGATTTAATGTTTGAAGGATAAGATATTAAAAGTTTATTTAAAATATTAAGTATGGTATAATAAGAACAGAAATAATTGCAAACGGGGAGTTTTTTATGAAACGTATACTTATGAATAAAAATACAGAAGTATTGGTGGCTGAATATAATGAAACTTCAAAATTCTTTGATAGAATATATGAAGTTAAAGATATTAATTTTGCCCCTTATATTTTAAAAAGTTTTTATATGGAAGATGATATTAATGATACACCTTTTAGAACTAATTTAAGTGAATGGTTCAAAGGAAGAGGAATACCATCATGGCGTGATAAATTAGATTTATTATTACATCGTTTAAATATTACTGCTCCATATGAATTATTAGATAAAGCTTTTGGATTATCTTTATCAGACCAATATTGGTTAAAACCTGATGGTAGTGGTATTACTTATGATGATATTAATTTCTTTGATAATGATTTTGATTATGCTGAATTTATGGAAGCATCTTTATCTACTAATAGTAAAGTGATAAAAAAAGAAAGTTCTTTAAAAACTCCCAATAATACCACTGATGGTATGCTTAAAAAAGCTTGGATTATTGATAAAGAAACAAGATATTTGTTAAAAGGTGGTTATAAAAATGAAACATTACAACCATTTAATGAAGTATTAGCAAGTGAAATATGTCAAAGATTAGGGTTTGATCATGTAGAATATACAATAGATACTTATAAAGATATGGTGGTATCTAAATGTCCTTGTTTTATAACTAAAGATACTGAACTTGTTACTTGCTATCAAATTAGAAATGATATGAAAAGATATGATAGTGTTAAAGATTATGAAGAGTATATTAAAAAGTTAGAAGACAATGGTATAGAAAATGCTCGAGAAAAAGTTGAAAATATGTATATTTTAGATTACATAATTATGAATGAAGATAGACATTTAAATAATTTTGGAATTATAAGAGATGTTAATACTTTAAAATGGGTAGATGTTGCTCCTATATTTGATAATGGTCAAAGTTTAAATATTGAATATTATGATGAAGAAGAAGTCCATATTTCTGGAAATGGGAGATTCTTTTATGAAGTAAAACCATTTGATGAAATTATAAAAATTGTTAAAAATTTAAACAGAATTGATATAAGTAAATTAGATGGTTTAGTGGAATGGTTTGATAATTTATTACATAAGTATCAATATTTAACTAAAATGAGTGATCGAAGAATAGAAAGATTATGTATTTTATTAAATAGACAAATTAATAAATTAAGAGAAAAAATTAAATAAATTTAATTATATTTTATATTGACAAATAGTATAATATAGTGATATATTAATATCGCATTTTATTTAGGTTCTACCTTATGTAGAACTTAATTTAAAAGATATTTTGACACACTTGGGTTCGTGTTCATAGAAGGGAGAGAAAAATAATGCCAACAATAAATCAATTGGTTAAGAAAAATCGTCAAAAGAAGGATAAAAAAAGTAAGAGTCCAGTACTTAATGTTGGATTTAATACATTAGAAAGAAAACAAACTGATGTAAAAAGTCCACAAAAAAGAGGCGTTTGTACTCGTGTAGCAACAAGAACACCAAAGAAACCTAACTCAGCATTACGTAAATTTGCTCGTGTTAGACTTTCAAATGGAAAAGAAATAGATGCTTATATACCTGGTGAAGGTCATAATTTACAAGAACATAGCGTTGTATTAGTACGTGGTGGTCGTGTAAAAGACTTAATCGGTGTAAGATATCATATTGTTCGTGGTACATTAGATACACATGGCGTAGAAAATCGTAAACAAGGACGTAGTAAATACGGTACAAAAAAAGGTAAATAAAATTAATTAGAAGGAGGATAATATATGCGTAAGAAAAGAGCAATAAAAAGAGATGTATTACCTGATCCAATATATAATTCTAAGATTGTTACAAAATTAGTTAATACTATTATGTTAGATGGAAAAAAAGGTACAGCTCAAAGTATTATATATGAAGCTTTTGAAATAATCGAAAAAAGAACTGGTAAGAAAGCTATGGATGTTTATACAGAAGCTTTAAAAAATATAAGTCCAGCATTAGAGGTTAAATCTCGTCGTGTTGGTGGTTCTAACTATCAAGTGCCTACTGAAGTTACTGATGAAAGAGCACAAACTTTGGCACTACGTTGGTTAGTTAATTATGCAAGACTTAGAAATGGAAAGGGAATGGCTATTAATTTAGCAAATGAAATTATTGATGCTGCCAATGGTGAAGGTGGAGCTGTTAAAAAACGCGAAGATACTCACAAAATGGCTGAAGCAAATAAAGCATTTGCTCATTATAGATGGTAGAGTGTGATTTATGGCAAGAGATGTTACAATAGATAAAGTTCGTAATATAGGTATAATGGCACATATCGATGCTGGTAAAACTACTTTTACAGAAAGAGTTTTATTCCATACTGGTATTACTCATAAAATTGGTGAGACTCACGATGGTGAATCTCAAATGGATTGGATGGATCAAGAAAAGGAACGTGGTATCACTATTACTAGTGCTGCAACTACTGCTCACTGGAAAGGATATCGTTTAAATATTATCGATACTCCGGGACACGTAGACTTTACTGTTGAAGTTCAAAGAAGTTTAAGAGTTTTAGATGGTTCTATTTGTTTACTAGATGGTAATGCAGGTGTTGAACCACAATCTGAAACTGTATGGCGTCAAGCTACAGAATATAAAGTTCCAAGAATGATATTTGTTAATAAAATGGATAAAATAGGAGCTGATTTCCAATTTAGTCTAGATACTATTGGAAGTAGACTTGGAGTTAATTATGCTCCAATTCAATGGCCTATTGGAGCTGAAAATGATTTTCATGGTATAGTTGATTTACTTGAACAAAAAGCATATACATTTGATAGAACTGATGAACATGAAAATTATAAGGAAATTCCAATTCCTGATGATTTAAAAGATTTAGTAGCTACTAAGAGATTAGAATTAGTTGAAAAAGCTGTTGAATTTGATGATGCTTTAATGGAAAAATATTTATCTGGTGAAGAATTAACTGTTCCAGAAATTAAAGGAGCAATCAGAAAAGGTGTTTTAGCTGCTGAATTCTTCCCAGTACTTTGTGGTAGTGCTTTATCAAATACCGGTGTTAAGTTAGCACTTGATGCTGTAATTGATTACATGCCTGCTCCAACAGATGTTGAAGCTATTGAATGTACAGATGATAAGGGAAATTTAGTTAAAAGACATCCTAGTGATTCAGAACCATTTACAGCTATGGCATTCAAAATTGCTGCTGATCCATATGTAGGACGTTTAGCATTTTTCCGTGTATATTCTGGTCATTTATCTAGTGGTTCATATATTTTAAATAGTACAAAAGGTGTTAAAGAAAGAGTTGGCCGTATTTTACAAATGCATGCTAACCAAAGAAAAGAAATTACTGATGTTTATACAGGTGAAATTGCTGCTTTAGTTGGTCTAAAAAATACAACAACTGCTGATACCCTTTGTGATGAAAATCATCCAGTAATAATGAATGGTATGGAATTCCCAGAACCAGTTATTGATGAAGCTATAGAACCAAAAAGTAAAGCAGATCAAGAAAAACTTGGTCAAGCATTACAAAAATTAGCTGAAGAAGACCCAACATTTAAATATAAAACTGATCCTGAAACTGGTCAAACAGTTATAAGTGGTATGGGTGAATTACACTTAGAAGTTTTAGTAAGACGGATGAAAGATGAGTATAATGTGGAAACAAATATTGGTCGTCCACAAGTTGCTTATCGTGAAACTATTACAGTACCTGCTGATTGTGAAGGTAAATACATTAAACAATCAGGTGGACGTGGACAATATGGTCATGTTTGGGTTAAATTTGAACCAAATCCAGAAAAAGGATATGAATTTGTTGATGCAATCGTAGGTGGTGTTGTTCCTCGTGAATATATACCAGTTACTGATAAAGGTTTACAAGAAGCTATGGCTGGTGGTATGATTGCTGGTTATCCAGTTGTAGATGTTAAAGCTACATTATTTGATGGTTCTTACCATGATGTCGATTCATCAGAAATGGCCTTCAAAATTGCTGCTTCAATGGCTTTAAAAGAAGCTGCTAAAAAATGTAAACCAGTATTACTTGAACCAATAATGAAGGTTGAAGTAGTAGTCCCTGAAGAATATATGGGTAATGTTATGGGAGACCTTACAAGTAGACGTGGAAAACCACTTGGAAATGAATCACGTGGTAATGCTATATCAATTAATGCTATGGTTCCACTTGCAGAAATGTTTGGTTACATGACAAGCTTACGTTCTAATTCTCAAGGACGTGGAAACTTTACAATGACACTAGATCATTATGAAGAAGTTCCAAGAAATATTGCTGATGAAATTATTAAGAAAAATAGTGTTAATTAGCAAATAAAGATTGAATAATACTTGAAAAAAATTCAAGCATTAGATAAAATATAATAGTAACAAAGAAAGGAGAAAAATATTATATGGCAAGAGAAAAATTTGATCGTTCTAAAGAACATGTTAATATAGGTACTATTGGACACGTTGACCATGGTAAAACTACATTAACTGCTGCGATCACAAAATATTTTGGTAAAGAATTTGTTGCATATGAAAATATCGACAAAGCACCAGAAGAAAGGGAAAGAGGTATTACTATTAATACTGCTCACGTTGAGTATGAAACTGAAAAACGTCACTATGCTCA
>CANQXT010000045.1 GCA_947627915.1 uncultured Bacilli bacterium | reverse complement strand
CAACTTAATACAATTTATATTGGACAAGTAAATGCAATTCATATTATAAAAGTTGCATTTACTTGTCCAAGTAAGAATGTTTATTCAGAACATCTTTTTTTCTTTTCTTATTAAGATAAGCGTGTTATAATTATGCTAGTGATGAATATGAATAATAAAGGTTTTACCCTTATAGAAATAATTGTTGTAATTGCTATTTTAGGGATTATTGGAGTTGTTTTTACTGTTAGTTTAACTAATACTTTAAAAAAGACTCAAGAAAGTGAATGTACTGATTTTATTTCTGAAGTTGAAGAAGCTGCTTGTATGTATGCAACTTTATATAAAAAAGATAGTAATGGTAATATTATTTATGATCGAAATGGTAATAAAGAATTAAATTGTGCTCCTAATACTGCTTGTAGTTTTACCGTATGGGAATTATATACAAATGGAATGATTGATTCTAATGTTAATAAATGTACAAATAATAATATTACTAGTAGTACTACTGCAAAAGTTAATGTTACATATTCATCTGGCGAAAGAATATGTACATATGTTAAATAAAGGATGAATTATGGAAGAAAAAATTTTAGATTTTTTAGATAATGATAAAGCAAAGACAATAAAAGAAATATATGCTTATTTAAATGTTTCTAGTGACCAAGAGAAAAATGAAATTAATAATATATTAAATAAAAATATTAAAATGGGTGTAGTTCACGAAACAGTTAAAAAAAAGTATATCTTACTTAAATATTGTAAGTCTCTTAGAGTAGGTAAAGTTGATGCTACTGCTAAAGGATATGCTTTTTTAATAATGCCTAATGCTGATGATATTTTTATTAATCGAGATAATTTAAATGGGGCGATTAATGGGGATACCGTTTTAATTGATACATTTGTTAGACACGAACGTCCGGAAGGAAAAGTTTTAAAAATTTTAGATAGACAACTTAAACGAGTAATTGGGGAAATTCTTTATAAAGATAATGAACCAACATTAATATTAGATGATAAAAGATTAAATATTAATGTTAAGTTAAATAATCATTTTGCTAATTTAGTTGATGGTCATAAGGTTTTAGTAAATTTAGATACACAAATAGATGATAATAACTTTATTGGTACAGTAGTAAAAATAATTGGCCATAAAAATGATCCAGATATTGATATATTAAGTATAGCTTATAGTCATAATATTGAGTTAGAATTCAGTAATAAAGTTAAAGAAGAGTTAAAATCTATTCCTGATTGTGTAAGAGAAGAAGATAAATTAGGTCGTGTTGATTTAACTAAAGAAGAAATCTTTACCATTGATGGTGATGATACCAAAGATATAGATGATGCGATTAGTTTAAAAGATTTAAAAGACTGTTATGAACTAGGAGTTCATATTGCCGATGTATCTTATTATGTTAAACCAAATACAAATTTATACAATGCAGCTTATGAAAGAGGAACTTCTAGTTATTTAGCTGATAAAGTATTACCTATGTTACCACATGAATTATCTAATGGAATATGTTCTTTAAATCCTGATGTAGAAAGATTAGCTATAAGTGTAGTTATGAAAATTGATAAAAATAATGGTAAGGTTAAAGAATATGATATCTTTCCATCAATAATTAAAAGTCGTAAACAAATGACATATAAATGCGTTAATAAAATAATAAGAGAAAATATCGTACCTGAAGGATATGAAGAATTTAAAAATACCTTACTAGAAATGCAAAAGTTATCAACAATAATTAGGAAAAGAATGATTAGTGAAGGATATTTAGAATTTGAGATTCCGGAACCAAAAATTATTCAAGATGAAAATGGTAAATGTATTGATATTTTAAAAAGAGAACAATTAGAGGGTGAAAGTTTAATTGAAAACTTTATGATAATGGCAAATGAAACAGTTGCTACCCATATATTTAATATGGATTTACCATTTATATATCGGGTTCATGGTACACCTAGAAGTGAAAAAATTGACGATTTTATTAATTTATTAAAAATCTTAAAGATAAATGTTGATACTAAAGATATAGGGACTAAAAATCGAAATATGCAAAATATTTTAAAAGAACTTAAAGAATATAATGAAAATTCGATATTAGCAAGTATGTTATTAAGAAGTATGCAAAAAGCTATTTATAGTACTGATAATATTGGTCATTTTGGTTTAGGATTAAAAAATTATACCCATTTTACATCTCCAATTAGAAGATTTCCCGATACGACAGTTCATATGCTACTTAGAACTTATTTATTTAATAAACAAATTGATAATGAAACCATTAAATATTTTAATAGTATTCTTCCTGACATAGCTCTTCATTCATCGGAAAAAGAACAAGATGCAACGGAAGCTGAAAGAGAAGTTGATGATATGAAAATGGCCGAATATATGGAAAGTCATATTGGTGAAGAATATGAAGGAGTGATAACAACCGTTACTAATTTTGGTTTTTTTGTTCAATTGTCTAATTTAGTTGAAGGTCTTGTCCATATTAATAGTTTAAATGGTTATTATGAATATGTTCCTGAATTACTTTCACTAATAAGTCAAGATAAAAAAAATAAATATTGTATTGGTGATAAAGTTAAAATTAGAGTAGTTAATGCTAGTAAAGATGCTAAGTTAATAGATTTTGAGGTCATAAATGGAAATAGTAAATAAGAAAGCAAAATTTGATTATTTTATTGAAGAAGAAATTGAAGCTGGAATAGCATTAAGTGGAACAGAGATTAAATCCTTAAGAAAAGGTAGTGCTGATCTAAAAGATACTTATATAAGAATTAAAAATAATGAAGCATATGTAATTAATATGTATATTGCTAAATATGAAGAAGGTAATATATTTAATCATGATGAAAGAAGAGAAAGAAAATTACTACTTCATAAAAAAGAAATTAAAAAGTTAAATTCTTTAAAAGATCTAGATGGTTATACTTTAATACCTATTAGATGTTATTTAAAAAATAATATTGCTAAAATAAGTGTAGGTATATGTAAAGGTAAAAAGAAATACGATAAAAGAGAAAAATTAAAAGAAAAAGATTTAAAAAGATTAGAAGAAAGGCATAAAATATAAAATAAATAATATATTTTTAGAGGAGGACTAGTTTATGGAAAAAATGATAGAATTTGTTGGTAATAATTATGCATGGTTTTTAACAATATCCATTATTCTTTTATTTGCTCTCATTGGTTATATAGTAGATACAAAAAGAACTAAAAATGATATTTTTAAAAAGAATGAAGATGAGATGAATGAAAGTATTTTAAATGATATTATGAGTGATAACAACAATACTAATAAAAGTTTATCTGATATGGTAAGTAAATCTAAAAATATAAATGCTGAAACTAAAAGTGTTGAATTAGTAGATGAAACGATATTAAACAACCAAGAAAATAATAATACTACAACAAATACAAATAAAGTCCAATAGGACTTTTTATTTTATAAAAAATTTGCTATAATTAAAAAGCGAAGATAAAAGGAGTGAATTTATGAACTTATCTCAAGTATGGGGGATTTTTACTAAAATAATAGATATAAGCATCTTATGGTTAGCATTTTATTATATTTTAAAAAATATTAAAAATAATATTAAAATGGTATTAATCGTTAAAGGTGTTATTATAATACTAGCTGTTAAAGTTTTAAGTGATATATTAAATTTATATACTGTTGGTGTTATATTAGAATACATTGTTGCATGGGGACCACTTGCTATAATAGTTATCTTTCAACCCGAAATACGTAGTGTTTTAGAAAGTTTAGGAAGAACCCAACTTTTAGGAAGACACAAAGTATTAACCGTTGATGAAAGAGAAAAAGTTGTTTATGAAATTATGAAATCTATTGAATATTTCAAAAAGAATCGTATTGGTGCATTAATTGTTATTGAAAGAGAAATATCCTTAGAAGAATATATTAGAAACGCTACTAAAGTATATGCTGATTTATCTGATGAATTATTGGAAACAATCTTTTTCCCAAATTCACCAATGCATGATGGTGGTGTAATAATCCAAGGTGATAGAATTACTTGTGCTGGTGCCGTTTTTAAAACTAGTATGAGTCCTAGTGTTTCTAAAAGATTAGGTACACGTCATAGAGCAGCTTTAGGAGTTGTTGAAGAAAGTGATGCTATAGCATTAATTGTATCAGAAGAAAATGGTCGAATTTCTATAGCATGCAATAATGAACTTCACTATAATTTAGGATTAGATGAATTCAGAATGATGTTAATTGATGAATTAAATCCAAAAACAGAAGTTTTCTTTGAAGCTGAAGAAAGTGAAAATGGTGATAATAATGAGTAAGATATTTAAAAAAATAGGAAAAATATTATATGCTATTTTCGAATCATTTATAGGTTTTATTGATAAAATAATTATTATGCCTATTAGTAGACTTGTTTATAATATAAATAAAAAAACAAATAGTAATAATTCCTTATTTAGTAAATTAATTAATAGACCTCGATTCTTAATTGTTTTATCTTTAATATTTGCTGTCATTATCTTTTTATTAATTGATAATAAAGTAATTAGTTTGGTTGATGATGAAGCTGAAAGTATTGAAAATGTACCTGTTAATTTAATTTATAATGATGAAGCATTTGTTGTTGAAAATGTACCAAGTTCTATCGATATTACGGTAGCAGGTCGAAAAGTAGATGTTTATTTAGCCAAACAATTAGGAGAATTTCAAGTTGAGTTAAATTTATCTAAGTATACCGAAGCTGGTGCTTATAAAGTTTACTTTACTTATTCTAAAAATATTAATTCTGTTAAATATTTACTTAATCCAGCTTATTTAACTGTTAACATTAAAGATAAAGTTAGTGAAGTTAAAACAGTTGAATATGATATAGTAGGTAAAGATGCATTAGATCCAAAATTAAGTATTGAAAAAGTTACTTTAGATACTAGTGAAGTAGTAGTTAAAGGTAGTCAAGATACCTTAAATAAAATTAGTAGTATTAAAGCTTTAGTTGATGTTAGTGATAAAACTTATACTGAAGCTGGTACTTATGAACTTACTAATATTCCATTAGTTGCTTATGATAATAATGGAGAAGTTATTAAAAACGTTGAAATAGTTCCAAAAACTCTTACAGGTAGTTTAATCTTAAATAGTTATAAAACGACTGTACCAGTAACTGTTTCAACAATTGGTTCTTTAGTAAGTGGTAGAGCTATTTCATCAATTACAATTAATAATAGTGCTAATTATTCAGTTGATGTTTATGGTGATGAAGAAGCTATTAAAAATATTACATCTATTCCTGTTCAAGTTTTAATTGATGGTTTAGGAAATGATGCTTCAGTTAAAAAAGAAGCGGCGATTAAAAAGACATCTGGTGTTAGATATTTAAGTGCTAAGAATGTAACTGTTACCATTGCCTTTGGTAATGAAGAACAAAAAACCATTGATATTGAAAATATTACACAACGTAATTTACCTGATGGTTATACTGCTGGAATTACATCTAATATAAAAATTCCAGTACAAGTTAAAGGTGTTTTATCTAATATAGAAGCAATTGAAGCTAAAGATATTAATGCTTATGTTGATTTATCTGGTTTAGGTGAAGGAACTCACGAAGTTGAAGTAAAAATTGATAATAATAATCCTTTAGTTAACTATGTTGTTTCTAAAACGATTACAATTAAAATTAGTAAAAATTAATAATTAAAAAAGAAATAAACGATATAAATTTATTTCTTTTTTTAAGGTCTTAAATTAATAAATAAGGCATATTATTTAGCAAAAAGCATTTACAAAATTTGACATCTAGACCTATTTTGTGTTATAATTTTCAGTGTGGTGCATTATTCTAGTCACCTAAATTGTTTGAGGGTAGGGCTAAAAATCTACTAATAGAATTTTGACACTTTATATATTTGCTTTTTCCGCCCAGGTTAGGGTGAATATATAATTTTAAGTTTAAGGACCATTATAATGGCATATAATTAAAAGTCCTTTTACTAAGTCGTATTTTAATTTTCTTGTCGTGAGTGATAATGTGGAATATTTTTAATGATGATATTTTAAAAGTTGAAATCATTATTGCAAAAGCGAATAATAACAATCAATGGGTGTTTGAGAAAATCTCTAGAATGTACATATTATAAGTATTAAGGTATGGATTAAGTGGCAATCGAGTAATTAATACGGTAACGATTAATTGTTTTCTTTAAAGAGAAATCGCTTATGGGTAACTGTAAGTAGAAAATAGAGAAATTCAACTCGACCTAAACCATAAAATTGATTTATAATATACCATATTTTTTTTATTTGAGGAGATATTTTATGGAGAAAAATTGGACTATAAAAGTTTTCTTTATAACATTTATTTTAGCGTTACTATTTAGTTTTATAACTAATTTTTTAGGTTCATTTAATAATATAATATTAATTATTTGTATCTTATTAATAGTTTTTATCGGAATTATATTTGATTTAATTGGTGTATCGGTATTAAGTTGTAATAAGAAAACATTGCATTCAAAGGCAAGTCAAAAAATTAAGGGTGCTAAAATGGCTATTAGACTTGCTAATAATGCAAGTAGTGTTTCATCTTTTTGTAATGATGTCGTTGGTGATGTGTGTGGTATAATAAGTGGATGTTTAGTAGCTATTCTAATAATTAACTTATTTAGTAATAGTGAAAACTTAACTATTATAAATGTTTTGATAACATGTGTTATCTCATCTCTAACAGTAGGTGGTAAAGCTATTGGTAAGAAGATAGCAATAAAAAATTGTGATAAGATAGTCTTTAATGTTGGTTATCTATTATCCATCTTTTCTAAAGATAATAAATAAAAAAATACATTGTGTTAATGTATTTTTTTATGCTATTTTTCTTTACATTCAAAGTGATTAAATAATATTCCAATATTAATTAAACCACATATTCCAACAATCGCATATACAATTTTTGGTAACATAGATTCTGCTCCAAATAAGGATTCAACTAAGTTAAAATCAAAGAAACCAATTAATCCCCAATTTATCGCACCAATTACTGTAAATATTAATGTTGTTTTTTGAAATGCTTCCATCTTTTTATCACCTAGTTATAGTATGATGCAAAAAAAATTAAATATACATGAATATTTCATTTTTTAGAAAAATATATTTAATTAGAAAAGGAATGTGGTAATTTGAAAAAAATATTAATAGTATTTTGTATGGTGATGTTATTATGTGGATGTGGAAAAGAGAAGAAAGAAAATATAATTAAAGATTTAAAAAATAATATTAATAATAGTAAATCATATAAATTAGAAGGTACAATGGAAATAAGTAATGATGAAGAAACTTTTAAATATAATTTAGAAAGTTATTATTTAAAAGATAATTATTATAAAATAATTCTTGTTAATCAAAATAATAATCATGAACAAATAATCTTAAAAGATAATGAAGATATATATGTTATTACGCCATCATTAAATAAAAGTTTTAAATTTCAAAGTGAATGGCCAGGAAATTCTAGTCAAGCATATATATTAGGTAATCTACTAAATGATATAGAAAATGATCAAGATGTTACGATTGAAAATAAAGATAATGGCTACGTTATTAAAACAAAAGTGAATTATCCCAATAATAATGAATTAAAATATCAAAAAATATACTTAAATAATGATAAAAATATTGAAAAAGTAGAAGTATATAATGAAAATGATATTGTTAAAATAAAAGTAAATTTTGATAAAATGGATTTAAAAGCTGGCCTAAAGAAAGATGATTTTAAATTAAGTGAATATATAAAAGAAGAAGAACCAGGTCAAAATATAGAAAATGAAAATACATGTACTGGAAGTGGTTGTGAGAATAGTGAAAGTAATAAAACTGCTAGTATAGAAAGTATCATTTATCCTTTATATTTACCTACAAATACATATTTAACTAGTTCTGAAAAAGTAGAAACTAGTGTAGGAGATAGAGTAATCTTAACATTCAGTGGCGATAAAAGTTTTGTTTTAATCGAAGAACCAACTATATCTAATAATAGTATGGAAATAGTTCCTGTATATGGTGAACCTTTACTATTAAGTGAAACTATTGGAGCATTAAGTGCTAGTAGTCTTAGCTGGGATGTTAATGATATTTCATATTATTTAGCAAGTACAGCATTATCAGTAGATGAAATGCAATTAATAGCAAATTCTTTAGGAAATACAACATTAGTTGCCAATACAAAATAAGAATAAAAATCATACACATATTAAAAATGTCTATGATTTTTTTTCATTTTGTTGCTTTTAACTTAATATTTAGTTATAATATTTACTGGTGAGGGTTATATGACAAAAAGTAAGAAATTAAAAGAAAATCCAGTATTAAAGGATAAAACAAAGAATAAAAAGAATAATAAAATAATTAATAAGAGTTTAAATAACGTAAGTGAAGAAGAACACGTTATTAGAAATTTCGTTATAATTATTGTTGTAATTTGTGTTATTGTTGGAGGTTTTTATTTTATTAGTGAATTTGTTCAAAAAGATAAAAATTTAACTAATAATGAAGAAAAAGAAGAAGCAAGTATTAATTATAATATTGTAACAGTAGGAACAATGTTAAATAGACCTTATGATAATTATTATGTTTTAGTTTATGATTCTTCAAGTGATGAAGCCATTAAATATTCAACACTTTTATCTATGTATTCGCAACATGAAACTGAAGATGACTATATAAAAATTTATTTCTGTGATTTAAATGATAAATTAAATAATAAATATTATGATGTAAATAACGACAAAGTTAGTAATCCTAAAGCAAAAGATATAAAAGATTTTGATTTTGGTGATTTAACATTATTACAAATTAAAAAAGGAAAAATAACAAGTTATCTAGAAGATTATAGTGATATTGAAGAAAAATTAAAATAAGCGTGATGCTTATTTTTTTTTAATATATTATAAAAATATTGACAAGCATTAGAAATTTCGTTTATTGAGGTTTTACTTTTTTTTAACTGCGTGTTAAAATTAGGGTAGTAGGATGTGAATAATGATGCGTTTGCAAAAGAATAAAGTCTTTAATTTAATAGAAATAATATTTATAATGATATTGACTGCAATAGTATCTATTGTAGCAACAGGTATAATAATGTTAAAAGGTGATGGAAAAGATGTTACAATAGTTAATAAAGATGATGATCTACAAGAATTTGTAGAAGTTTATAATACAATAATTAATAAATATTATACAAAAGAAATAGATAAAAAAGAATTGTTGAAAGCTGCTAAAGAAGGAATGATAAATTATTTAGGAGATAGATATACTACTTATTTACAAGATGATGAATATAAAGAAATATTAGATGAATTAGGTGAAAAATACGAAGGTGTTGGAATAGGCATAAATAAAAATACAATTGTATCAGTTACTGAAGGATCTCCTGCAGAAAAAGCGGGAATACTTATTGGTGATAAAATAACAAGAATTGATGGTATGGAAGTTAATGAAAATAATTCAACTCAAATTAAAAAGTATATCAGTGATGAGAATACTAAGGTTGTAAAATTAGAAATTACTAGAGGTAATGAGATTCTTCAATTTTCACTAACAAAGGAAGAATTAAATAATATTGTAATTAGTTCTAAAATTATAGATGGAACTAAAACAGGTTATTTATCCATTTCTAAATTTTCTATATCATTAGATAAACAAGTTTCTGAAGCATTAGATAGTTTGGAAAAAAGTGGGATAGAAAATTTAATTATTGATTTAACTAATAATGTTGGTGGTTATTTAACATCTGCAGAAAAAACAGCATCTTTATTTCTAGAGGAAGGAAAAGTAATATATACTTTAGAAACAAGTGATAATAAAAATACTTATCGTGATAATACTAAAGAAAAAAGAACCTATCCAATTGTAGTATTAATTAATAATAATACAGCATCAGCAGCAGAAATATTAGCAGCAGCATTGAAAGAAAGTTATGGTGCTACTTTAATTGGCACTCAATCATTTGGTAAAGGAAAAGTTCAAGAAGTTACTGGACTTGCTAGTGGAGATTCAATGAAATTAACTACAGCAAAGTGGTTAACACCAAATAGTGTTTGTATAGATGGAGTTGGTCTTAATCCTGATATAATAATAAGTGATTCAAATGAGCAAATGAATAAAGCATTAGAAATATTAAATGGAGGAGGTGAATTCTCAAAGTAAAAGCAACCAGCAAAATTAGTAATTAAAAGACAAAAGTAAAAGCAACTAAAAAATCGGT
>CANQXT010000044.1 GCA_947627915.1 uncultured Bacilli bacterium | reverse complement strand
AAAGTAAAAGCAATACTTATTCTCAAAGTAAATGCAACTCATAGTATTAAAGTTGCTTTTACTTTGAGAATTAAGATTTTTGTGAAAATTAGCATAAAATTATTGATTTCTTTATACTAATATAGTATTATTTAATTAAATAGAGAGTGTAAAGTATGAAAGATAATAAAGAAGTTTTAAAATATTGTCCTAATTATTATAATATCGTTAATTTTGATTATCGTGATGATGATATGATAAGTGATAAACTTATCAAAATATATAAGACTTATGTTTTTTCCGTTGATACTTTAAATAGTGAAAGTGTTCAGAAGTTAGAAGAATTAGATCATGTTTTAGCCAACTATTTAAGTGATTACTTATTTAGAAGTACAATGCAAAAAGAAATAGTTCATATTAAAGTAAAGAAAGATAATAATATTTTACAAAGTTTAGTTGATTGTATTATTAAAATATTTACTAATTATGAAGAATATACAACTAGAAAAATTTATGTTAGTAGATGGATTTAAGAAGAGTTTATCTCTTTTTTATTTTAGTTTTTTTGATCTTTTAATATATATAAGTAAAGTAACAAAGATTAAGAAGAAAATAAATAATATATATGGATATGTATAGAAGATAGTAATAATATAACGATAATTACTACCAATTAGAAAAGTAGCTATATATACTATTATAAGCATTGCTAAATAGAAATATATTTTATTATATTTAGAAGGCATAATTTCTTTAATATTCGTAGTAATTGTTGATAAAGTAATAAATAAATCAAAATACCAAATAAAAGTTGATAAGTTTTCAATATTTTCAATAAATTTTAATATCTTAATTTGTTTTAAAACAGCATATTCCGGAAAACTATATATTTTAATTAATGGTTCTCCTAAACAAATAATAATAATAAATATAATAAAGAAAGTTGATATTGTACCTAGTAAATAATCTTTTAGATCATCTTTAAAACTATTATGATAATTAATGGTTAATATTTGCGGAATACTTGTAATTGAAGCATATATAAAACTAGATAATAATATATTTATATTTTTAGTAGTATATATAGGTAATAGATTATTAAAATCAATATATTTAGTTAAAAATAAACTATATATAGTAATAATAACTATACTAAAAACCCAAAGAAGAGTACTTAACCATTCTAAAGTATTTTTATCTTTATGAGTAATATAAATACTTAAAAATAAAAAGGGAATGATTATTAATATTTTAGGAGTATATAAAAGATAAAAAGAGTTAACAAACATTGGGAGTAAAATAATAATTATAATAGCTAAATAAAAGTAAAATAAAATAAAAATTATTTTATAAAATTGACCTATTTTAGTTTTATTAAGTGTATCTCTTATATTTTTATTTTGAAAATATTCTTTAATATATTTATAAATATACATTACAAATATAGCTAGTAAACTACCTAAAATAACTGCGATCCAAGCATCTTTTCCTGATCTTTGAAATAGTAAAAAGAAACCTATTCCAAACATTGAAGAACGACTTATAAAATATGTTAATTTATTTTTCATGATTCTACCTCAAATATAAATCCTTTCGTATTAATTTGTAATTCTACTGCAACATTTACTTTAGCATGTTCCCATAATTCATAATTATCTTTTCGCCATTTCTTATAATATATTTCTTGAAATCCTAAAACATCACTTTTATTTTTTTGTAATACAGCAATAAATTTTTTAACTTTACTGGCAATAATCTTTTCAAATTCTTTATTTAATTCTTTATATACTTTTTGATCTTTTAAATTATAATTAGGAACATTTTCAATAATCTTTCCCTTTAACTTTAATTTAATATTTATTTCATCATCTAAAACTTCTATATCACTTTTAGAATAAGTAATTCCAACAGTTACATTACCTTTATCTTCCATCTTATTAAATTCTAAAGAAAAGACATTAGTAGTTAATAAATTATATAAAGAAGATTCTTCTTTTGATAGAGTAGCTTGATAATTATAATCTTTTAAGATATAAAAATTATCAATGGTTATTTCATCATCATATATACCAACACTGCCAATAATACCATCATAATTTTTATTAATAATTTTCTTTAATAATTGTTGATAATTTTCATCAATTGCTAAATTATTATTAAATTTTTCATTATCTTTTAAATTAATAATTAAATCACTTACTACCGGATAATAATTACTATTATGAGAAAGTACTTCTAAAGGAGTACAATTAGATGTTGTTAATAAGAAAAATTCATCTCTAATATTTGTATCTCTTAATAAATAATCAACAATATCTTTTAAATGATTATCTAAGATATCTTGACTAATTAAAACTATTTTTAAATGCGCAAAATAGGGTTTTTTACCTACTTTATAATTAGTATCCACAAATGCTTCCGTAATAGTTTTTCCTCTGCCACTTTCCGTAAAACTCTTCATTGATATTACTTCTTCTGTATTGGTATCATTTAGTATTTCATAAGTTACAATATACTCATCATCTTGATAAGAAATACCAACACTGGTAATAATAGCTAAATTATTAAGTTCAATATTATCATAACAACCAGTTAATAAAAATAGACTTAATAAAAGAATAATTAATTTTTTCATGAAAATTTTCCTTTCACTATATTTTTATCAGTTATTAAACTACTTCTTTTATCATGCTTTATATCTTTGACTTTAAGTATTGTAGTAAAGAAATATTCTTTATTGAAAGGAGCAATTGGAGCAAAATAAGGGGAGTTAAGAGATTTAAGAGAAATAACATTTATTAAAAATAATATTGTACTTAAAAAGATACCATATAAACCAAAGAAAGAAGCACTAAATAAGAAGATATAACGATAAGTACGAAGAGCATTATTAACTTCTAATTCGGTAAATATTAAACTAGATATAAATGTAAAAGCCGAAATAATTATTGCAATAGGAGATACTAAACCAGCATTAACAGCAGCATCACCAATAATTAAAGCCCCAAGAACACTAATAGCGGATCCAAAATTAGAGGGAAAACGAAGATCACTTTCTCTTAAGATATCACAAATAATTAAAAGCATAATTATTTCCACAATACTAGGGAAGGGAACACCACTTCTTTGGGTACTAAAATTAATTAATAAACTAGAAGGAATAGTTTCTTGATTATAATTGATAATGGCAATAAAAATACCTGGGACAGCCATTGACATAATAAAACAGAGAATTCTTAATATTTTGACAAAAGAAACATTAACACTTTTGACATAATTATCATTAATAGGATTAATAAAATCAGCTAAGAAAGTAGGTAAGATAATAGCAAAAGGAGAATTATCCATTAAAAGAATGATTTTACCTTCTAAAAGAGCATTAGCCGTTAAATCTGGTCTTTCCGTTCTTTTAATGGTTGGAAAAACAGTTTTATTTTCACTTTCTATATAATGAATAATTGTACTTATATCAATTACCCCATCAACATCTATATTCTTAAGTCTTTCTTTAATTAAATTAACATTTTCTATATTAGCAACATCATCTAAATAATTAATACTAATAGTGGTTTTCGTTTTTCTCCCTAGAACAATCTCTTCACTTTTTAAACTATTAGTTCTTATTCTTCTTTTAATTAGTCCAGTATTGGTTTGAATATTTTCCACAAAAGAATCTTCGGGTCCTAATAAAGATGGTTCTCTTGTAGAAGTACTAACTGGTCTTATAACTGAACTACTTTTAACTTCAATAGCAATTATATTATTATTTACAATAATAATAGCAAATCCATTAGTTATATAATATTCTATTTCATCAGCATTCTTAATTCTAACTGTATTAGGACCTGGTATATTACTATTTAAAGTATTTAAATTATTATATTTAACTAAATTCTTTAAAATATATTCATTTATTTTATCACTATCACAAATAGTTTCAATAAATAAAACATACGCTATTTCTAATAAATTAATTCTTATTTTTTTAATTTTTAAATCTGACGTATTACTAAATTCTTCTTTTATTCTCTTAACAATCTTATTCATTAAAATCACTATTTCTATTATTTACCAATTACTTCCAAATAATACATAATATACTTGTTAAGTCCTAAAATAACCTTTATAATATATTTTAAAGAGGTGTTATATGGAAACTGCTACTTTATTACCTGCTGATAGATATATCGTAATTAATAAAAGTATATTAACTGATTTTGATCGTAATATAATTATTAATTTATATTCTCCTTTAATAGGATCTTTAGCAGTTTCCTTATATTTTGTTTTATGGAATGATTTAGGAGTAATGAATATAACTAGTAAAGATTTAATTCATCATCATTTAATGACTTCTCTAAAAAGTGGGATTGGTAATATTAAACTAGCTAGAGAATCTTTAGAAGCTTTTGGTTTACTTAAAACTTATGTTAAAAAAGGGGAAATAAATGATTATATTTATGAACTTTATTCACCCCTTACTCCACAAGAATTTTTTAATCATCCTATCTTAAATATTGTTTTATATAATAATTTGGGAGATAAAGAATATGAAAAATTAAAAGAAATGTATAAGTATCCTCGTTATGATTTAAAAGAATATATTGATATTACTAAAAAATTAGATGAAGTATATGATACATCTAAATTTAATTTATCAGAAGATTTAAGAGATAAAAAGAATAGTAATATAACTGTAGAATCAAGAATTAATTTTGATGAAATAATAAGTAGTATTCCCAAAAATATTATTAATGAAAGAGCATTTAATAAAAAGACCAAAGAATTTATTAATAATTTAGCTTTTATTTATAATATAGATACTTTAAAAATGTTAGAACTTATAAGAAGTGTTTTAAATGAATATGGAAATATTGATAAAAATGGTTTAAGAATAATGGCCAGAAAAGATTATCAGTTTAAAAAGGGTAG
The DNA here is from genome assembly GCA_947627915.1 of uncultured Bacilli bacterium. GTDB lineage: Bacteria > Bacillota_I > Bacilli_A > RF39 > UBA660 > SIG200. The sequence continues at coordinate 5,570 of CANQXT010000044.1, read as the reverse complement.
TTTACCAACCCTTGTTTATAGAACTCAACCAGAATATTTGAAAAACCCTTTAGGAGATAATTCTAAAAGAGGTCGTTTAATTGCCGTTTTTGAAAATACTAGTCCTTATGATTTTTTGAAAAGAAAAAATGGGGGTGTTAATCCTACTCCTAGAGACTTAAAATTAATTGAGCATTTGTGTTTAGATTTAGAATTAACTACAGCAGTTGTTAATGTTTTAATAGATTATGTTCTAAGAATAAATAATAATAAATTTACAACTAGTTATGTGGAAACAATAGCTAGTCAGTGGCAAAGAGCAGGATTAAAGACCGCAAGTGATGCGATGGAATTTGCGGAAAAAGAATATCATAAAAAGAATAAAAAAGGATTTAATAAAAATGTAAATTCGGTACCAGTATGGGTAGATAAGAAAATTGAAGAAGGCAAAATGAGTGCGGAAGAAGAACAAGAATTAAATGATTTATTAAAGGAGTTTAAGTAAGATGGATTTTAAAAAAGATAATAAAAGTTTTAAAGTTAAACAAAATGAAGTCTTCCAAGAAGCATTAAAAAATGAAGACTATATTGCTTTAGTAAAAAAATTAAAAATAAAAAAAGAAGATGCTTTAAATAATACAGTTAAATTATTAGAATGTGTTGAAGAATTAAATAATTGTAAAGAATGTTCTAATTTGTTTAATTGTCAAAATAAAGTTAATGGTCATATTTATTTTCCGCAAGAATTAGAAAGTAAGTTAATTTTTTCTTATGTGCCTTGTAAATATTATAAAGAAGCTAAAAAAATAATGAATGAAAGAAAAACAAGTAGTAATATTTTAAGTAATGCTAGAATGAAAGATATTAAAATAACTAAAAATAGAGCTAGTGTTATTAAATGGATTAAAAACTTTTTTGATAATTATAGTCCTTATAAAAGTAATAAGGGATTATATTTACATGGTAATTTTGGAACAGGTAAAACTTATTTAATCGCTGCTTTATTTAATGAGATAAAAAATAAATATCAAGTAAATACCGAAATAGTATATGTTCCAGAATTATTAAGAAAATTAAAAGAAAATTTGAATTTAGTTGGGGATCGTTTAGATTATTTAGAAAATGTACCATTGTTACTTTTAGATGATTTAGGGGCAGAAAAAGTAACGGAATGGGGAAGAGATGAAATTATTGGAACTATTTTACAAACGAGAATGAATAATAATATGCCAACCTTTTTCACTTCTAATTTAAAAATTGAAGAATTAGAAAAAATATTAAGTATTACTAAAGAAAGTGAAGATACTCTAAAAGCTAAAAGAATTATTGAAAGAATTAAATATTTAACTGATGATATTGAATTACTTGGTAACAATTATCGAGAAGATGCAAAAAATATATAAACAATAGTTCGATTTTTGTTGACAATTAAAAAAATCTAATGTACAATGAGAATGTCAGAGAGTACAGGAGGATATATATGAACAAATCAAAAGAAACAAAAGAAAAAAAAGATAATGATAAAGCTTTAGAACAAGTTTTAAAAGATATAGAAAAACAATTTGGAGCAGGGGCCATAATGAAACTAGGAACAGATGAACATATTAAAATAGATGTAACCAGTACTGGTTCAATTGCTCTTGATATTGCTCTTGGAGTAGGTGGTCTACCAAAGGGAAGAATTATTGAAATATTTGGTCCTGAATCATCTGGTAAAACCACAATTGCCTTGCATGCGATTGCAGAAGTTCAAAAATCAGGTGGAAGAGCAGCATTTATAGATGCTGAACATGCTTTAGATCCTGTTTATGCTAAAAGTTTAGGTGTTGATATTAATGAACTTTTATTAAGTCAACCAGATACAGGAGAACAAGCTTTAGAAATTTGTGATGCATTAGTTAAAAGTGAAGCGATTGATTTAATTGTTATTGATTCAGTTGCTGCCTTAGTACCTCAAGCTGAAATTGATGGGGAAATGGGTGATAGTCACGTTGGTCTTCAAGCGCGTTTAATGAGTCAAGCTTTAAGAAAGTTATCAGGAACATTAAATAAAACAAATACAACAGCTATTTTCATTAATCAGTTAAGAGAAAAAGTTGGCGTTTTATTTGGTAATCCCGAAACAACTCCCGGTGGAAGAGCATTAAAATTTTATTCTACAATTAGATTAGATATAAGAAGAGGAGAACAAATTAAACAAGGCGAACAAGTTTTAGGTAATAGAACTAATATTAAAGTAGTTAAAAATAAGGTTGCCCCTCCATTTAAAACAGCTTGTGTTGATATTATGTATGGTGAGGGAATATCTCACGAAGGAGAACTTGTCGATATTGGTAGCGAAATTGATATTATTGAAAAGACAGGTGCTTGGTATGCTTATAAAGGTGAGAAAATCGGTCAAGGAAAAGAAAATGCTAAAGCTGTATTAAGAGGTAATCCCGATATGGCCAAAGAAATTGAAGATAAAATTTATGAGCATTACGGTTTTGAAAGAAAAAGCGAAAAAGGAGAATAAATTTCTTCTTTTTTTGTATGTTGTTTGGACTTGATAAACGAGGTAAATTTTATTATAATAAAATTATAGATAATTTATATTTTATATTTTTATTTATAGAAAGAAATGGAGATTAGAAAATGGATAATATAGCCTTAACCATCTTAATTCTATTTCTTGGAATTTTTATAGGAGTTATTGCCCTTGTTATAATAAATCATTTAAGAGGAGTAAGTGCTCAAAATAACGCTAATAAATTATTAGATGATGCTAAAAAAGAAGCTGAAAAACATAAAAGAGATACTCTTTTAGAATTAAAAGAAGAGTCATATAAATTAAAACAACAAACTAATGAAGAAATAAAAGAAAAAAAGCAAGAAATTAAAGAAAGTGAAGATAGATTAATTAGTCGGGAAAACAATCTTGATAAAAGAGAAGAAATGATCCAAAAAAAGGATCTTGCTTTAGAAGAAAAAGAAAATAATTTGTTAGTTAAACAACAAAGTTTACAAGAAAAAGAAGATAAGATTGAAAAAATATTAAAAGATGAATTAGAAGAATTGGAAAAAATAAGTGGTCTTAGCAAAGAAAAAGCAAAAGATTTAATTATGGCTAAAGTTGAATCAGATATGTCTTTGGAAATTGCTGAATATATCAGAGAAGAAGAAGAAAAGGCCAAACTTACAGCTAATGACAAAGCAAAACAATTAATTGTTAATAGTATGGAAAGATATGCTGATGATGTTGTATCTGTTCAAACTGTAACAACAATTGATTTACCAAATGATGAAATGAAAGGTAGATTAATTGGAAGAGAAGGAAGAAATATTCGAACATTCGAATCTGTTACGGGAGTTGATTTAATAATTGATGATACTCCAGAAGCAATTGTTATTTCATCATTTGATCCTTTAAGAAGAGAAATAGCAAAAATTACAATTGAGACTTTAATTAAAGATGGTAGAATTCATCCAAGTCGAATTGAAGAAGTTTATGAAAAAACTAGTAAAGATGTTTATAATCGAATTACCGAAATCGGTAATAACGCTGTTACAGATTTAGGATTATCTAAAATGGATAGTGAACTTATTACGTTAATTGGTAAATTAAATTTCCGTACTAGTTATGGTCAAAATGCTTTAAAACATTCTATGGAAGTTGCTAATTTGTGTGGTTTAATGGCCTCTGAATTAGGGGAAAATGTTTCCTTAGCTAAAAGAGCAGGACTATTACACGATATAGGTAAAGCAATTGATTTTGAAATTGAAGGAAGCCACGTTGAAGTTGGTGAACAAATAGCTAAAAAATATCATGAAAACGAAGTTGTTATCGACGCTATTACATCACACCACGGAGATACAGAACCTAAATCAATTATTGCTGTATTAGTATCTATCGCTGATACTTTATCTGCTGCTAGACCTGGAGCTAGAAATGATTCTTTAGAGAATTATATTAAACGTCTAGAACAATTAGAAGAAATAGGTAATTCTTTTGAAGGTGTTGAAAAAGCTTATGCTATGCAAGCAGGAAGAGAAATAAGAGTTATGGTTAAACCTGGTGAAATAGACGACTTACAAAGTTATAAGATTGCTCGAGAAATGAAAGAAAAGATTGAAGCTGAAATGCAATATCCAGGAACAATTAAAATAACTGTAATAAGAGAAACAAGAGCTCAAGAAGAAGCAAAATAATGCTTCTTTTTTAACTAGTTTATAAGGTATAATTTGACAAACTATAGTTTATTGTGTATAATATCCAATGTATTTTGAAGGGGGATATCGTAATGAATGATACTTATTTAAAAGAAAATTTTGAAAAAAGATTAGAAAAATTGAAAGAAAAATACAAAACAGAAAAACAAGATTTAAGAGGAGAAAAATTTGAAAATAAAGCTATAATTTTTACAAAATGGATAATAGAAATTTTTAGTTTTTTATTTACTATCACGCCATTAATAATTTGTACTCAATCAATAGCACTTTATGCTCAGATAACTTGTTTATGTATTTCTGTTGCTTTAGCTACAACCTTTATAACTATTGGGGCAGAATATTTACCTAAAATTAATTCAGAATTATATCAAGATAAACAAGATATAAAAGAAAAAGGTAAAATGTTAAAAGCTTTAAAAGAAAGAATTAATTTAATTGAACAATTAATTCAAAATAATGATTATGCTATAGATGATAATTCAAAATATTTATTAGAAGGTTTAGAACAACAAAGTGAAAACAATGTAATGGAACAAAATAATATGGCTAATTATTCAAATACATTTGATTATAGTAATGTAAAAGTTCCAAATATGACAAGATCAAGAATAAAAAAATAAATGTATTACTTGTCTTTAATTAAAATTTATGTTATATTGAATATGTCAAGGAAACTTGCATAAAATAAAAAAGGAACACTTAATTTGCTTATGTTGGGTGTTACCATTATATAGTGTTTATCACCTAATTCAATGCTGAGTTAGGTGATTTTCTTTCATATTAATACTATAAAAAGTAGTAATATTAATAAAAAAATGAGAATGATTAGAGATAAAATTAAAAAATCTTTCTTATTCATACTATTGCCTCCCTTCTTTTATGAAGTTTGGCAACACCCAACTATTAAATGTTCCTAACTTAATTATATAATGAGATATAAATAATGGCAACGTGACATTTTGATAAAATAATATTTTTTAACTATATGTCACTTGTAACTAATAAAGTTTTATGTTATTATGAATTTGTGCTAAGGAAACTTGCATAAAAAAAGGAATATTCAATATTTCCTTGTTGAGTGTTACCTATATTTGTGGTACCTAATTCAATGCTGAGTTAGGCGTTTTTCTTTCATATTAATACTATAAATAGTAATGCTATAAGTAAAAGGATAATGATAGATATTAAAAAATTTTGTTTATGAAGTTTGGTAACACTCACTATTAAATGTTTAATAAGTATAATAATGATAATTGAAATGTATTATTTATAACGTTAAAACCTGGTAGAATCGATATAAAGAGACAGGATAAAATCATAAAATCGAAGAATTTGTTCTAGAAGCAAGTTCTTTTTTAATTTTGTCAGTATTTAAATAATTA
>CANQXT010000043.1 GCA_947627915.1 uncultured Bacilli bacterium | reverse complement strand
ACTTCAATTATTTCTAGATTTTGAATAGTTACTGTTTCTACTCCCATATGTCCTGGAAGTTTTTTACCCTTTAATACTCTTTTTGGTAACATAGTACCTAGAGAACCAGGTCCTCTATGATAATGTGATCCATGTCCCATTGGTCCACGAGATTGATTAAATCTTTTAATAACACCTTGTGTTCCTTTACCTTTTGAAGTACCAGTTACATCAACGATATCTCCTACTTCAAATATATCAGCTAAAACCTTATCTCCAACATTATAACTACCTTCTACATTTTTAATTTCCTTTAAGAAGCGCTTAGGAGTAGTTTTTGCTTTTTGTGCATGGCCTATTTCAGCTTTTGTTGCACTTTTTTGTTTCTTTTCAAATACGCCTAATTGAATTGCATTATAACCATCTTTTTCAACAGTCTTAACTTGCATTACAACATTTTCTTCACAAGATACTACAGTAACAGGAATTAATTTTCCATCTTTAGTAAATACTTGTGTCATTCCAATTTTGCGTCCTAAGATTCCTTTCATTTTTCTTTTTCCTTCCTTTTTGACTAATTTTTATTAGTTATGATTTTGATGTCAACTCCACTTGGTAAATCTAAATGTGTTAAGGCATCAATTGTTTCTTTACTTGGTTTTTTAATATCAACAAGTCTTTTGTGAGTTCTTCTTTCAAATTGTTCACGAGAATCCTTAAAATTGTGAACAGCTCTTAGTACAGTAAACTTCTCAACTTCAGTTGGAAGTGGTACTGGACCTGATACTTCACCACCAGTTCTTTTTACAGTTTCCACAATTTTAGAAGCCGCAACATCAAGTAATCTATGATCATAAGCTTTTAAATTGATTCTAACTTTTTCATTTGACATTTTATATGTCCTCCTTTCGTCTATATCTAGTATAGACTTGCTCCACCCGAATTCCCTATATACCTAGAAAAATATTTACCAACTCTCCCTAGCGTATCAGCAACCTCGCGCCTCATCGCAGTCATACAATTAACATTATAACACACTAATTATATGAAATGCAACCATAAATTTTACAAAAATTTCACATTTACTTCACAAAAAAAGTTGTTAGTTATTTAACAACTTTTATATGCTTGTTTCATAATCAGGAATATCAGGATTTTCTTCACTAAACATATCATTCAATCCTAGATCTTGAATTATTTCTAATAATGCTTCATTATTTGTTAAATTTAACATTATATTGTTGGCTTCTTCTTCACTTATATCATCTAATTCAACATAATTACTAACATCAGGTTTATCAATTACTTTATCAGAATTTTTAAACTCATCAGTTATATTTAATGTAAATCCTTCTTCTTTATCATCTAATTTAAATTTTATTGTTCCTTTAGAATCTTTTTCTTCGATATTTAAGCCCATTTCACTTTCAGAGCAGAAATAATCATCACTAGCACAAGTTATTTTTATATTTATATCATATTTACTACCATCAGTATCATCTAAAGTCATATTTAATATAACACCATCATAATTAATTTTAAGTGCTAAATAATTATCACGTATCTCTAATGTACCAATCTTAGTTAATTTCTCATCAATAGTAATTGATATATTATATAACTCTTCATCTTTTTCTATAACCATTTGTTCTTCATCAATAGTAATAACTAATTTATTAAATTCATTGTTCTTTGTTAAAGTTATTTCAATTATTATATTTTTATCATCAATACTTTCTAAATCGCTTTGAAAATCATCTACATCAATATTTAAAGTATCTTGAAAGAATTTATTAACATTATTATTATTTTTGACATCATTTAAGACATTAGTAAAATATTCTTTAACATTTAAAGTCATCTTAAATATCTTTAAATCATCTTTTCCTTCTTCTTTAGAAAAATATTCATCTTTTAAATTCTTTTTAAGAATATCTACTAATTCATTAATAGAATTCTTAGTAGTATCTAAATCTTCAGCATCTATATCTGGTACAAAAGTTATTGCACTAGTATCTAATTTAATAAATTTATCATATAAACTACCTAAAGATAAATAAGCATCTTTATCATCTAAAATGATTGAACCTTTTAAAGCATTCTTATTATTATAGTTTAAATCTAAATCAACTAGAGCATATTTTTCTTTTTCATTAATATTTGTTCGAAAATCAATTTCTAGTTTTTTTAACAAGGTACTTATTGGTCCAAATTCATAATTATTTGAATCAATATTACCCGTTATCTTATGTTCACTACTAGCAAGTATAGTTATTTCGCTATCTAATTTATCAAAAGAAGAACCAAAATATTTATTAACACTATCTATACCATTAATAAATATGTCTCTAGGAGATAAATTGCTTTGTTTCTTTTGATTTAAAAATAGAAATGCTCCTAAAGCAACAGCCACTATAATTAAAATGGTTATTACAATAGCTAATACAGGGCTTTTCTTTTTTTCAGTCATTATATTACCATCTGGTATATTATTATTAACTGGATTATTTGTCATTGGTGGTACATCATTATTAACTTGATTATTTTCCATAGGTGGAACATTATTGTTTGAATTATTTACTTCATTATTCATTACACACTAACCTCATTCTATATATCAAATATATCTTATTTTTATTAAATTAACAAGTACCAAATTATTTTTTTAATAATATTTCGGTATCTTTCATCTCTTCTGGAATAGCAATATCCATATATTCTAGAATTGTTGGAGCAACCATTGTTAAATCACCAGTTTCTTTTAATTTAACATTTTTATCCATTATTATAAATGGTACTTTACTTAATGTATGAGTTGTAACAGGATTATCATTTTCATCTAACATAATATCGGCATTACCATGATCTGCTAAAATAATAACTTTATAAAAGTTTTCATTAGCTTTTTCAATAATTTTATCTAAACATAAATCAAGAGTCATACAAGCTTTAACTGCAGCATCAAAAACTCCTGTATGGCCAACCATATCAGCATTGGCAAAATTTACTAAGATAAAATCATAATCTTGAACCATACACTCAACAACTTTTTTGGTTATTCCCACTGCACTCATTTCGGGTTTTAAATCATATGTTGGTACAGAAGGTGATGGAATATGAAACATATTACATTTAGCTATTTTGCCTTCATAACCACCATCAAAGAAATAAGTAACATGAGGATATTTCTCTGTTTCCGCAATTCTTGCTTGGGTTAATTCTAATTTTTCTAAATATAATCCTAAAGGATTAGTTATTTCTTCTTCTTTAGCAAAATTATTACTTGGTATTTCATCATCAATTGGTAAGAAACTATATAGTTCTAAATTTTTAAAGTTATGAGGTGTAAATCCAGCAAAATCTTTTTGGACAAATGATGCTAAGATTTGTTTAGCCCGATCTGCTCGATAATTTAACCAAACAATAACACTATCATCTTTAATTAAAGAATTTTTATTAACTACAATTGGGGATATAAATTCATCTGTTATATCTTTATCATATAACTTATTTATAACACTTTCTAAATTATTATTTGTTATTCCTATACCACTTGTTACTAAGTCATAATATTTCTTTGTTCTATCATAATTCTTATTACGATCCATGGCATAATATCTTCCACATACAGTAGCAATATCCCCAACTTTATTCTCTTTGATAACATCCGTTATCATATTAATATATTTTAAACATTCATGAACACCAGTATCTCTACCATCGGTTATAAGATGAAAATGAATATTATGAAAACCATTCTTAACAAGTATCTTATAAAAAGCAATAATATAGTTTATATTAGAATGAACATTTCCATCACTACATAATCCCATTAAATGAATATCTTTTTCTTTATTCATAAGTAATTTATTAAAGTTTTCATTTTCTAAAACATTACTTTTTAAAAAATCACTAACTAAAGTAGGGTTTTGTTTAATTAGTCTTCCAGCTCCAATTGTTAAATGACCTACTTCACTATTACCAAATTGACCTTCTTGAAGTCCAACTTTTTCTTCTGAAGCATCTAATACAGAATGGGGATATTCCTCCCATATTTTATTAAAACATTTCATATCAGCTGCTTTAATGGCATTACCATGAGTTTCTTCTCTTAAACCAAAACCATCTAAAATTATAGTTAAAATCTTTTTCATTATCTCACCATCGTTACATACTATATCATATTCATAAAAAAATTACAAATTAAAAAATTCCTTTTAACAGGAATTCATTTTATATTATTCTACAGCAGTACATTTAAAATTATCAATACTAAATACAACTGTTCCATTTGTATTTTGTAATTTTCCTTGATCATCTGTCTCGCTATTTGTGTATTTTAATCTAGCTTTTACAAAACCATCAACGTTTGTTTTAAGACCAGTTAATTTTAAACCAGTCAAAGTATCACCATTTTCACTCATAATATTTGAAATTAAACCTTCATCATTACTTACTTCTAAATTCTCACCATTACTAAAGTCATAAGTTTTAACAGTAGTATCTCCACTTGCAATTTCTAAAATTAATAAATTTTTTCCTATACCTTTAGCTTTAGAAAACAACTCACCATTTGCCTTTATTGTTAAATCATATGTACAATCAAATGTACCTTCACCTTCTACTGTAGCTGTACCAATAACTTGCATATCACTATTTGAAGTTACACCCTTTGGTGTTGCATAATAATCACCATGAGCAGAAGATATAACTTGCAAACGAGTTAAATCCATTGTTAAATCGTTTGTAGGATTCATTGTTACTGTTCCATAATCAGGAATAGTTCCAGAAATATGAAAAGTTTTAAAATTTTCTGTAGAAACGTAATTAATATAGGCATAAGATGCTCCCGTAACTAAAACTATTAAAACTATAACAGCGATTATTGATGGAACTAATATTTTTACTTTCATAGACATATTATTTTTTTCATTAGAATCATTTTCCATAATATTGTCTCCTATCCTTTATAACATTATTATATAATTTTAAAACCTAGAAAGTCAATATTCGATAAAAAAAAGAATTTAACTTTATATTCTCTTAACATTTTTAATATCTATTATGCAGTTGGTGTACAACTAAAACTCTTTATAGTAAATGTTATTGTACCACTTTTACCAGCAAGAGCAGATTGATCTTTTTCCTTACTATTAACATATTTTAGTTGGGCAGTAACTGTTCCTGAATTACTACTTGTAAGTCCAGTTAATGTTCCAGTAATCGTTTTAGCATCATCATTACCCCAAGCTGTATTAAAATCATGTTCAAAATTAGTTGAAGAATTAACTGTTAAAACTAATAAACCTTCACCTATACCGACAGCTTTTGTAAATAACCCCCCAGTTGCAGTAACGCTAATTGTATAATCACAAGTATATGTGCCTTCGCCAGTTACAGTAGCTGTAGCAATTGTTTGATCGGCAGGTGAATCACTTACTACACCAGTAGATGTAGCATAATAAGTTGTATCACTTTCCGGTGTAAAAACTTGAGTTCTTGATAAATTCATCGTTAAATCACTACCAGTAATTACAACACTACCCATCGGTTGAACGCTAGCAGTTATTTTCTTTGTATCAAAATTATCAGTAACGTTCACATTTATATATGCATATGTTGCACCGACAACCATAACAATTAATACTAAAGTCGCAATCGCCGTTGGTAAAATTACCTTTTTTGATTTATTGTCATTCATCTCTAATCTCCTCACTCTATTCAAATAAATTATAGTTTATTTTTTACAAATTCACAATATATTCCCTAATTATTTACTAAATATTGACGAGCGTTACAAATTAAAAAAGTGATGTAATGAAATCACTTCTTAATATACTATTATTATGCAGTTGGTGTACAACTAAATGCTGTAACTTTAAATGTTAATGTTCCATTTGTACCAGCTAGAGCAGATTGATCTGTATCTTTGCTATTTACATATTTTAATTGAGCAGTGACAGTTCCTGGAATATTATTTGTAAGTCCAGTTAATGTTCCAGTAATTGTTTCAGTACCATCATTCAACGCTGTATTAAAGTCGTGTGTAAAATATGTTGAAGAATTAACAGTTAAAACTAATAAATTTTGACCTATACCAACAGCATTTGTAAATAATTCACCAGTTGCATTAACACTAATTGTATAATTACAAGTATATGTACCATCACCAGTCACTGTAATTGTTGCAATTGTAGGAGATGCTGGAGATGTACTAGCTTCAGTGTCAGATTGTTGTAGATAATAGGTTACATCATCAGTTTCAGGTGTAAAAACTTGAGTTCTTGATAAATTCATTGTTAAATCAGACCCTGTAATAGCAACACTTCCCATTGGTTCAACATTGGCAGATATTGTCCTCGTCTTAAAATTATCAGTAGTTGTTACTTGTATGTATGCATAAGTTGCACCGACAACCATTACAATTAAAACTAATGTAGCAATCACTGTCGGTAAAATTACCTTTTTTGATTTATTATCATTCATCTTTAATCTCCTTACTCCATTCAAATAAATTATAGTTTAATTTTTATAAATTCACAATATATTCCCTAATTATTTACTAAATATTGACGAGTTTCACAAATTAAAAAAGTGATATAAAGAAATCACTTTTTATAGTATATAATTAAATTATTATTATGCAGTAGGTGTACAATTGAATTCTGTAACGTCAAATGTTATTGTACCACTTTGACCAGCTAACGCAGATTGATCTGTATCTTTGCTATTAACATATATTAATTGAGCAGTAATATCTTGTGGACTGTCTTGTTTAAGTCCTGTTAATTGGCCTGTAATCGACTTCTCTGATTCGCTCAAAGCATTATAAAAATCATGTGTAAATTCTTGTGAAGAATTAACTTTTAAAACTAATAGATTTGTACCTATACCAACTGCATTTTCAAATAATCCACCAGTTGCACTAACACTAATTTTATAATTACAAGTAAATGTTCCTTCTCCAGTTACAGTAACCGTTGCAATTTTAGGACTTTTTTCCTCAGTACTTACTGAATTATCTTCATGAAGATAATAAGTTTCATCGACATCACCATCAGGTGTATCGACTTGTGTTCTTGTTAAATTCATTGTATAAGAATAACCTGTAATAGTAACAGTACCCATTGGTTGAATACTTGCTTGGATTGTTTTAGTTTGAAAATTATTTGTAGTTGTAACATTTATATAGGCATATGTTGCACTAACAACAAGAACAATTAATAATAAAACGGCAATAATAGTTGGAAATATAATTTGATTTTTTTTATCCATAAATTAAACTCCTATTCTTGATTAAAGTATAAAAAATAATATATTATAAAGTCAATATATTATTTACTAGATTTACATCAATTTATTCTAATTATATACTAATTTACTATTTACTTTTAAACGATCTGCTAAAGTTGTTAAAAACTCAGAATTAGTTGGTTTATCACGATTAACATTTAAACTATTACCAAAGATATCATTCATTAAATCTAAGTCTCCTCTATTCCAACTAACTTCAATTGCATGACGAATTGCTCTTTCAACTCTTGTGGCAGTTGTATTAAACTTTTTAGCAATTTCAGGATACACATCTTTTGTAATATATGATATAGCATTTCCATTACGATAAAATATTTGTATACCTTCTCTTATATATTGATATCCTCTTATATTTGATGGTACTCCTAAATCATGTAATAAATCAGTAATTACAGCTTCTTGACTAAATATTTTATTATCTCTATTTTTAAGACTATTCTTATCTAATGCTATAATTCTTCTTTCTAAATTTAGATAACTAATTGGTTTTAACATATAATAACCAATACCATATCTATTAAGTTCATCTAAGATATTATCATCTTTTAAACTAGTGGTAATAATAATATTCTTTTTTATTCTTCTTTTTTCAAGTTCACTTAGAATAAATAAACCATCCATTTTAGCTAAGATAACATCCATTACTATTACATCTATATCATCTTTATTATTAATGATATATTGTAAACCATCTTCCCCATTATTAACACAAGCTACTACTTTAATTACTTCATGACTACTAAAGTACTTCTTCATTTCATTAATTATAGATTCATTATTATCTATAACTAATACATTAATACTAGATTTCATGTTTTTCTCCTTTAAAATAATATTCTTGTACTGCACACGATTACCATTATAAAAGATTATTTGACAAAAATCTATAGTAAATAATGACAAGTTATGTCTATTAATGTAAAAGCTTGTCGAATTATGTAGAAATTACTTTTTTTCTTCACTATTTTGAATATATTCTAAAGCATTTAATTTACCATAAGCAACATATTCTAAAGTTGCTCCCCCACCACTAGATAAATATTTAAAAGCATCTTTAAATCCTAAAGAAATAACTGCTGATACACTATCGCCACCCCCAACATAAACATCACATCCCATATTTTTTAAATCATATAATAGTTTTTCTGTTCCTTTACTATATTCATCTATTTCATATTTACCACTTGTACCATTTAAGAAAACTACTTTTATATTATTAGATATATTTGTTAAATCAATAATATTATCAAAGATGATATCATTATCTTCGATATGTTCTAAATCTGTTTCTAATATATCATCATTTCTTTTGACAATAAATTTAGTACTATAATATATTTTATCTTCATTGTTTGTAATTATCTTTTTAACAGACTCTAAAATAGTTTCATCATTAGATACTAAACTCTTTCCAATATTATAGCCCATAACTTTTAGAAAAGAATTTAAAATACCTCCGGTTAATATTAACTTATCACATTTCTTAATTAAAGCTTCTATTATTTTAATTTTATCATCTACTTTAGCTCCACCCATAATTACTAAAAAAGACTTTTTAGGATTAGTTATTAATGGTTCTAAATTAGTAAGTTCTCTTTCAACTAAAAAACCTAAATAAGTATCTAAATATTTACTTATTCCAGCAGTAGAAGAATGGGCTCTATGTAATGAAGCAAAAGCATCAATAACAAAGGCATCAGCATAACTACTCCAATATTTAGCAAGTTCTAAATCATTAGCACTTTCTCTTTTTACAGGTATATCAGTATATCTAGTATTTTCTACTAAAAAACACTTTTTATTAGATGTATTTATTAAATCTAAATTAGTGGGATCATTAATAAAATCTAAATCAATAAATTTTTTTAAATATTCATAAACGATTTTAAGACTATTATTTATTTTATCTTCTTCAGTTTTTATTCTTCCAAAATGACTTAATATTATAACTGTATTTTTATTATCTAAAAGATATTTAATCGTTTCTAAACTTTTATCTATTTTACTACTATCAAGAATACAATTATTTTTAACTGGGACATTAAAATCGCATCTTAATAAAACTCTTTTATTAACTATATCTTCTTTACTTAAATATTTCATAAATACCTACTTTCTTTAAACTTATTATAATAAATAATTAAAAAAAAGCAAATAGTTATTTTTTTAAACCATTTACCATAATATTTTCTAACTTTCTTAATGTTCTTAATGCTTGAAGGGATAATTCTTCTTCTTTTATATTATAATCTACGTCTTCAGGTGTATCATATTTATATATTATATCTAATAAATTATTCTTTTTAGCTAAATAATAATATAATTCATAACCTCTAATTCTTTGACCAAAATCATCACTATTAACAAGATAATAATGAAAAAAGTCACTTGCTAATAATTGTAATATTAGTTTTTCATCTTTTTCTTTAGCTAGTATAAAATTATCTTGATTATATGTTTTATTTTTAATTTTATCAAATACACTATTATTATTTATTATATAATCTGCTAAAGAAATATCATATTTAGAAATAAGATTATAATAACATTCTTTTTCTACTTTAAGATATTCTTCATAAGAATTATAATTTCTTAAAATATATTTATCTATATTAATATTTTCTTTATTAAGAAGATAATAATATAAATATTCTGCTGCATAATCAAGAACTATTTTATTATTAAATAATTCTAAGAAATAATTAAATTGATCATTTAATAAGAATAATTTATTAAATTCATCTTTTAATATTAAATTATAATTATTATATCTATTATCTTCTTTACTTAAATAAGATAATATTTTTAATAAAAGATAGATATTATTATAATTAAAATCTTCCATAAAAGATAAATAATTATCTAAGACTAAACAAATAAAATCAATATCTTTATTAAATAACTCTATCACATTTAAAACAAAGTTAAAATCTTTTAAAACATTTAAAGAACAAAAACTATACATTTTTTTATCTTTACTTATTTTAAGAACAGCATACATAAACTCAGGATTATCTTCTAATTCATCTATATTATCTAAATCTTCTCCATCTATATATGCCCGAGTTATTTCTTTATTTATCATTTTTTCTACTTCTCTTATAAATAATATCTTTTAATTCTTCATTATCTTTTATAATAAATTCTCTTTTATCAATATCAAATAATGTTTCAATTAAAATGTCATCAAATTTATTATCTTTAATTAAAAAGATAGCAATATAATTATCATCATATATCACATCTTCATGATAGTTATCCATATTTTCGACTTGATAATCACCAATCTCATAAATAATATCATCAATAATTAAATAAACCATTCTTTTATTAAAATAATCATCCATATTTTTAAATAATAATTTATATTTTTCTGTTTCATACATTAAAACATTTTGAACATCTTTTACATTCATATTAAATCCTCCAAAAAAATATAATATCATATTATTTAAAAAAAATGAAGTATCAACTCCATTTTACAGCAAAAAAGAGTAAATTCAAAAAAATTTTCTTCGCAAAAAATTTGATATAATAATGCTATAAAGGTAGTTGATAA
>CANQXT010000042.1 GCA_947627915.1 uncultured Bacilli bacterium | reverse complement strand
AATCTCGTTTTTCCCTTTATTTATGCGGGATTGCGAGATTTTTAATTTTCTACAACTGTCAAACTCAAGATTATAATATAATTTTATATATAAAATCAAGAACAGATAAGATTTTTTTCATATTGAAAAGAATGCTCATAGTAAAGCACTCTTTTTATATTAAATTTCTTTATAACAATAACTACCATCTTTAGTATAGCCAGTTGGACAAGCTCTACCACATTCTTTAGATATACAACTATTTTGATTATCATATGTTGAACCATCAGAACATGTATAAGTATATCCTGTAGAACATTGCGTATTTGTACATGCACTTTGAGAAGAATATTCTTTTCCATCGGAACAAGTATATGTGTATCTGGTATCACATTGCGTACTTGTACAAGTACTTGATGAATCGTATTCACTTCCATTGGAACATGAATAAGTATAACTTGTATCACATTGCGTATTTGTACATGTACTTTGTGAATCATACTCGCCACCATTTGAGCATGAATATGTGTATCTTGTATCACATTGCGTATCTGTACATGAAGTACTTGAATTATATGTTCTATTATTTGAACAAGTATATGTATATTTAGTATCACATTGCTTATTTGTACAACTACTTTGGGTACTATACTCTTTTCCATCGGAACATGAATATGTATATTTAGTACCACATTGTTTATCCGTACAATCGGTACTTGAATTATATGACTTTCCATCTGTGCAAATATATGTATTCGTAATATTACATATTTGCAATTTACATACTGCTGCAGAACTATATACATTTGAATCTGAACATATATATTTAGTTTCTGTGCCACATTCTTTATTCTCGCATTCACTAGTTGTTTTATATGCTTTACCATCGGAACATGAATATCTATAACTATTACCACATTGTTTACTTGTACATTCACTTTGAGAATTATATTCTCCACCATCAGAACATGAATATGTATAATTTGTATCTACCAAAACACTTGTACAACTACTAGGATCGGTATATTCACTTCCATTTGAACATTTATATGTATAATATGATCCACAATCAGAATTAGTACATGAGCTAGAATCTGTATAAGTACTACCATTTGAACAATAATAAGTGGCTGGCGCTGCACAAGAATATTGAGAACAACAACCATCACTCTCACAAATAATGCCACCTTCACATATGTGTTGGGCAGGTGTTTCTTGGCAATTACAGAATTCTACTTCACCGGTTGAATTAAGCATTGGAATATTAGAACAATTATTTGTAGCTCCTGTTTCACAGCCATTACGATAACAAACCTTATAGAAACATGTTTGACCAGAAGGATTAACATGATTTTCTGAACAAGTATGAGATGGTGGATATTCAACATGTGAAACTATACATTTTCCTTCATGATAAATTGGATCACCAATAACTTTACCAGGTTCTGAATGAGGGTTTGTACTTGTTACTTTACAATATACTGGTGTTGAAGTAGTTTCTGTTATACTACATTTTTTTATACCATATTCCGTTCTTTCTACTACACAATACTCTCGTTCCGAATTACTTTTAAAAACTCTACATGCTATTGGAGAGGAATTAGCATCTGTTACACTACAATATATCGGTTCTGAGTCTGTTTGAGTTACACTACAATATACGGGATGTGGATTAGTACTTGTGACATTGCAATATACGGGATGTGGATTTTCTTGGGTTACACTACAATATACTGGATGAGGATTTTCTTTTGTTATATTACAATATATTGGATATGAATTTGTTTGAGTTACACTACAAGCTACTCCATGATCATTTTGAACATCTATAGTACATCTTCCTTCATTTCCAGCTTCATCTTTTACATATCCATAATATTCGCCAGTTCCACTTACATTTATGGATTTTATATTTCCATATGTTGTTGTATTTGTTCTACTTATTCCTCTTACTATATTTGCTTCTGCACTTCGATCATCATGTATTCTTGCAAATACTACTTTATTATTTTCTACTTTTAATGAACATGTTGGTGGAGTTATATCTAATTGTAAGTATAATCCATCTCTATTTGATTCTTGTTCAGTAAATAATGTTTTTAATTTAACATAATATGTCTTTTGTCCACTATCTCCTTGTATTTCTATATTATCTTCTAAAAATTTCTTTCCCATTTCATAGGGAATCGTCTTCCATTCACAACTACTTCCATCTGTTATACAGTATTCTGTTGCTCCTTCTATTGTCCATTCTACTCTATATTTTTGATTTCTTTCATGAACTGTTTGACCACTATTCTCAAATTTAAATTTTACTTCTGTTCCTTCCCAATTATACTTTTTAAAATATAAATTACAATATAAAGCATTTGTTGTATATACATGTGCTATATTATAGGGATCAATATCTATTACTGGACTTTCTAAAGTTTTTCTATGTCTATCTATACAATCACTATGATCTAATATATAACCTTCTCCTAGTGTTGGAAACATATCTCTATTTGTTGGCGTAAATTCTCCATTATCTTCTTCTATATAAATTGCAAACTTATCTCCAATTATAGAAGGACTTTTTTCTCCAACAATTTTGTTATTATAACTTTTATATGTTAATGTTAAAGATATTATTCCAATTATAATTAATACTATTAAAATAGGTTTCTTTCTCATAAAATTTTTCACTCTCTATTTTATAAGATAATTATATAATACCCCCCCCGAGTGTCAATAATTTCAAAAAAAATGTTGATATAAACTTATAAACTATAAACTTGTAAAATAAATTAACTTAAAAAAAAGAAAAATTTGAAAAATAATTTGACTTCAAAATTTAAAAAGTATAAAATAATTTGCAAAAAAAGAAAGAGAATTAGTCTCTTTCAGGGTTAAGTTTCTATTTTATATCGTCTTCGTTGACGAGTTACACTAATATGTATGGATTATTTATTGAACCATTACCAGATTTTATAGATATATTATTATTTAGAAAGAATACAGGTCGTGCTGAAATAAAAAGACTAAATATTCCGGATTCAACATATCCTAAATAGTTTATTGCTACCGCCGTCATATCACCATAATAATCCGATAATCCACCAGCAGTTATTGTCCAATCATCCCTTCCATCGTCTAAATTGTTGGTATCATTATTTGTCAAATGCATCCAACTTGCTATGCATTTTTCTCCTTCAGTTTGATATGTTCCAGTTTCTCTATTCCATATAGTGTCAATAAAACAATTTTTCCCTCCCAATTCTACTGAATATTCAAAATCTGTAATATTCATTAATCCAATTTTATTATTACTACCAGAAACAAATTTATTAGGTTCTATTTTATAACAAATTATTTTTTCCTTATTACCCAAAATTTTACATTTTACTTCATCTTTATCTCTTACTTCATTATAATTATTATCTACATTTTCAAAATTTCCACCGTTATATATATAAACATTCTCTTCCTTATAATAATTAGTTTCAATTGTCCCATTTTCAATATCATATATAGTTTTAGGTTCATAATAACTATTTACAGGTCCAATTGTTCCATTCATCCACGTGTTTTCTTTAATTTTTTCAAGCCAATTAGATCCTGATTTCAAATAATCAAAAGAACTATTTCCAATAAATAAATTATCATTATTACTTGATAATCCATTTAGTCTTTTAAATAAATCACTTTGACTCCATGGTACATCGGCATCATTAATCTTTCCTTTTTCATTCCATGTACTACGTGATATATTATTCCAATTAAATCCAGTATCATTTAATGCTATCTTTTTTATAAGTTTCATAATTCCATCATTAGTTATACCTATAATTCTATACATATATTTATCTTCATTTTCTCTACAAACATCAACATCATCTGTTCCAAAACATATATAATTGTTTGTTACCACATCATTACTTCCTTGATATCTATACATTCCTGCTTGATTAGCATTTAAATTATTTATTGATTCTAATTTATCAGAATGTTGTACCATACATTCTGATAAATTACTACTATTACATATGTTCTTTAAATTTTCTTCTTCATCAAAATATAAGTAACAATAACTTGTATTATCTGTACTTATAGTTAATGCTTTTTTATTATTATCATAACTTATTACATTATTTAATAAAAATCCTTCTTCATTTTGACATTTAGATAATTCTGTATTTAATATATATCCATCTTCTTTTCCTAAAAATTTATCTGTTTCTATGTATGCATCATTAACTTGATATTGGATTGCAAATTTATTATTAGTATTCTCTACTACTTTAACATTATCTAAAATAGTTTTTTTACTTTCATTACTTTGATACATCATATATAATGAAATTATTTCTATTATTACTAGTACTCCTATAATTATCTTCTTCATTTCTTAACCCTTTCTTAAATGTTGATAACTTTTATTTATTTTGTTTCTCTCTATTTTATAAGATAATTATATAATACCCCCCCCGGTGTCAAGTTTTCATTAAAAAAATGTTGACGAGAGACAACATTTTAAAATTTATATTTGCATACATTTTCATCAATATTATTAGTTTTATCTAAGTTAATATTAACTTCTACTTTTAAATTATCATTACCATCATTTAAACTATTTATAATATCATCAATATTTAATTCTTTTTTAACAGTACCTTTAATTGTAAAAGTAATATTATATAAATTATTTACTTTTAAATCATCGTTATTAATTTTAATTAATTTAATATTATTATTGGCATCTTTAAAAAGTGCATAATCGTCTAATTGTTTCAAAGAATCTACTAATTCATATGTTTTAGTAAAAGAACAATCATATACAAAATCTTTTTTAGATAATTTTTCTTCTTTTGAAATATGTCCTATTAAACCAATTGTAATTCCAAAAGATAAGCCAAATATAAATATTATTACTTCAAAAAATATTCTTAATTTTTTTTGCATATTATCACCATTACTTTGATTTATACATATTTATTAATTCTTTAATAGATAACTTAGTACCATAATTTAAGATAGCATTTGAATATATTTTAATGGCTACTTTAGCTATTAAAATAATTGTTATTACAATGATAACTAATGATAAAATTATTTCTTTAACACTAGCTACTCCCATCATTACTCTAAAAGGCATACAGAATGGTGATGATAATGGGAATATTGCAGCAAAAAAGTTTAAATTACTATTAGGATTCATCATTGTAAGATAAGAAAGATAAAAACCAATAATTACTAAAATAGATATAGGTATATTAGCTGATTGAATATCTTCTGGTTTACTAACTGTTGATCCCGTTAAAGCATATAATAAAGCGTAGATAAAATAACCACTTATAAAATAAATTATTATCATAATTAAAAGAAATAAGTTAAAATTAGATACATCTAAAATTAGACTTAATAATTCTTTATCTAAGAATAAATTAGCACTTATTATTGCTGTAATAACCACAATTAACATTTGAGCTAAACCAACTAAACCAATACCTAATGTTTTACCAACGATAATATTTCTTGGACTAGTTGATGTTACTAAAGTTTCAATTATTTTAGATGTTTTTTCAATAGTTATTGAACTAGATACTTGATAAGCACAGAAATAAATAGCCATAAATAACACTACTGATAACATCATAACTACTAAAATATTACCGGATGCTTCATCTTTTATAGGTTCAACTGTAAAATTAAGATTAGTAGATATTAATGCTAATTCTTCTTCGGTTAAAGATAATTTATTTAATTGAATGTTATGATATAAAGTATTTAAAGTTTCTACTAAATCTTCTGGAGCTTCATAAAATAATGACATATCTAATATTATATAATTTAAATTAATATTACCATTATTATTTTCAACAATTAAAGCTCCATCTATCTTTTTAGAAGATATCTCTTCTTTTAATTCATCTAGATCTTTATTTTCAATATTTAGATTATAATTTAATTCTAAATCTTTTAATAATTCTAAATTATTTTCAAAAACATTATCTTTATCTACAATAGTAATATTTTGTTTATAACTTTCACTATCCAAAGAATTAATTAAATTAGGAATATTAAACCCTACTACTATTAATATTAAAATTATAATTGTAGAAATTATAAAAGATTTTCTTTTAATCATATCATTTATAGCAAATTTAGTAACTGTTATTATATCTTTCATTATTTACCTACCTTTTCTATAAATATATCATTTAATGTTGGTTTCATAATTTCAAATTTACTAATACTTATTTTCTTATCCATTATTTTTTTTAATACTTTATTAGCTTCTTCTTCATTATTTATTTTTATTGTATATTCATTATTTTTTTCTATTTCAATTTCTAAATTTAATTCTTCAATAATAGATGTAATATCTCTATCAACATTTAATTGTAAACGATTTGCTACATAACTATTTTTGATATCTTTTAAATTACCTTGTAAAACAGTATTTCCTTTATCTAATATTAATATATCAGTACAAAATTCTTCAATTGTAGGCATTTGATGAGCTGACATAATAACATATTTACCATCTTTAACTAAGTCAATTATAATATTTTTAAGAATATCGGTATTAACTGGATCAAGACCACTAAATGGTTCATCTAAAACAATTAAAGAAGGATTATGAATAATAGCAGTCATAAATTGAATTTTTTGTTGATTACCTTTTGATAACTTTTCAGCAGTCATTGGTAAGTATTCTTCAACTTTTAATCTTTTAGCCCACTTCTCTATCGATTTTTTAGCATCATCTTTTTGCATTCCTTTTAAAGTAGCAAAATATAATAATTGATCATATATCTTTATTTTAGGATATATACCTCTTTCTTCCGGTAAATAACCAAAATTAACATTTTTCCGATCTACTTCTAATCCATTCCATTTAATAGTGCCACAATCTTTAGTAAGAATTCCTAGAATCATTCTTATTGTAGTTGTTTTACCAGCACCATTTGTACCAAGTAAACCAAATACACCTGGTTTATCTAAATGAAAAGAAATATCATTAACAACTTTTTTCTTTCCAAAGGTTTTAGATACATTTTTTAATTCTAAACTCATTTATTTGCTCTCTTTCTTTAACCAATACTAATTGTATTTATAAGTTCTAATACTTTTTCTTCTGTAAACTCTTCCCCGATAAAAATTAAAACATATCTTTTATTATTTTTATATAAACTTACTTCTCTTACAAGTGCCGAAGGATTAGAGATAAATCCTTCATATTCTCCTTCAATTAAAGTAATATTTTTAATATTTAAAATACTAGCAACATTATATAAACTATAGATTCCTTTTAAATCATTTTTCGAAGTAAATATATTTGTTTTATATGCATTACTATTAAGTAAATTTATAAGTTCAATATCATTAGTAATTTCCTTTTTATCTAAATAATTTATTCTATTTTTATAACTAGTTTCTTTATCATCTAATAAAATACCATCTAATTTAAAATAATCTAAATATGGTGTTGTTATTCCAATTGAAAAATAAGAATTATCTTTATTATATCTTATAGCGATATCATTAACTCCCGATAATACTTCTCTTGTATAATCTTGAAATTCATTTTTTATATGCATATTTTCAACAGTTAAATATTCACTATCATCTAATGTAACTGGATTTATTTTATAAGTTTTTAGTATTTTATAGTCATTACTTATTTCTTCATAATTAAAATTTATATCTTTATGATAATAATTTAATAAATGTATTTTATAACCAACAAAGCCAATAATTAACCCTATAATTACAATACTAGTTATCACAATAATTATTTTTTCTTTTTTCATAATATCCCTTACCTCAATAATATTTTAACAACAATTTATATTTTAGTAAATAAAAAAAATAATATCTAATATAAATTAAAATATTATTTTTTTTATTTCTATTCGTTTTCATAAGATTTTATTATTTCTTGATACTCATTTATTTGGGTATTAAGTTCAGAAATTTTATTTTCATATTCCGAAAATTTAATTTCATAATTTTGTAAATCAGTTTCTAATTGTTCATTTCTATTTTGATAATATCTTATTTCTTCATTTTGAAGTTGTTTAAAAAAATTTTCTTTATTAGTTTTTAATTTTTTAATATTATCTTTAGAAGCATAAACAATAACTTTTACCTCATTATTTACCGGAATTATTTTTTTATTGTTAATATTTTTAATTATTTCTTTTGTTAATTTTAATGGATCAGAACAATATGCCCAAACATTAATACCATAGTTATAATCTTCATAATTATATAATTCATAATATTTATTAATTTTATATTCTACTTTTAAATTATCAATATCTGCTTCAACATATTGAGTAATATCATTAAAGAAAGTTTTTTCTTGCATTTCATATTCCTTAGTAATAGTTTTTAACATAGAATCATTATCTATAATATTAAAGTTAAGAGCTCCAGTTAATAACAAACCTCCACCACATCCTAATAACGCTAAAGAAATAATAAAAGTCCAAATCATTCTTTTCTTATTATTTTTTCTATCAAAAACAAAATTTAATATTATTAATAAGATAATAGTGGTTATAGTAGTTGATGCTATAATAGTAGTTAATAATCCTAAAAAGAAGATACCTGTTTTCATAATTAAGAATGATAATATTAAACAAACAAATAACATTATTAATGTTAAACAAACAAAGAAAGCTAAACATAATGCAAAGAATTTAATTATAATGATAATAAATTTAAATAAACTAGTTATAAATTTATATTCACTATGTTTAGGATCTCTAATAATTATTTTATTTTCATTTTTTCTAAATAAAATTTTATTTTTATGATCAATTATTTCTTGTTTTTCTAAATTATTTGTAATATTAGAATCTTCTGTAATATTTTCTTTATTAGCACTTTCTTTTACTTTTTCATAATAATCTAAATATCTAGTTTTAAATATATGAATATATATAATGAATAAAATGATAAAGCAAAATAATGCTAAAGCATAAGTAAAAAAATGATTTAGGAATAATTTTATTTTATCAGGTAAAAAGCATAATAAATCATAAAAAGCAATATGACCAATATTAACAACTATATAAAATATAACAAAAAAGATGCCAATAATAATTGCTTGTTCAATTAAACATTTAATTTTACTTTTAAAATGCATATTACTAAATAAATTAACTGTATCAGTAATAAATTTTAAAAAATCATCAATTGTTTTATTTAGTTTCTTTTTACTTTCTTCTTCTCCTTTTACTTCTTTAATATCTCTATGTAATAAATCATCAATATTTAAATCAAATTTATTACATAAGAAAATAATTTTATCCATTTCTGGATAAGCAGAACCTGATTCCCATTTTGATATAGCTTGTCTTGATACTCCTAGTTCATCAGCTAATTGTTCTTGAGAAAGATTTTGTTCCTTTCTAATTCTTTTTAAATTTTCTGCAAATTGATTATTCATATTTTTTCTCCCTTCCACAAGCATATTATAATTTCTACCAGTTGCATACTACCATCTTTAGGTTGTTTTTTGTAAAAAGTTAGTTGCATTACTAAATAAATTTATTATAATAAAACCTAATAAAGATATTATATAATATGAACATTTGCTTATAAACATTTTTTTAATTATTTTAATTTATAAATAGAAAAACAAACCATATAAATGGTCTGCCTATATTTTTTCTAAAATTTTATTTTTACAATATTCTACTACATCATTTGTATCTAATTTTAGATTTTTTTAATTCTATCAATACCCATTTCAGTAGTATGAATTTTATCAATATTTGATAATAATATTTCTTTATTCATATAATTTAAACCTCTTTACTTTTTTATTGGTAAGCCTTTACAAGTTTCAATAACAATTTCTTTTAATAATTCTTTATTATCTACATCATCAACTAAATACATAGGTTTAGCACCATCATAAGGTATAGATTCTTGCATATTGTATTTTTTATTGCTATCTACTATCTTAACAAGTAATCTATCATCATATATACCACCAAATAATATTCCATTATAATAAAGTAAATATTCTCCCATCATTGATTTACAAATAATGCTATCTAATAAATCTAATTGTTCCAATACAAAATCTCTATAATCTTTTGTTGCAGGCATTATATCAACTCACTTTCCAATTACTATTTATTTCACTAATAGTATAGCATTTTTTACTTATAAAAAAAACTAGATATAAATCTAGCAAATTACAATTGTGATTTTAATCATATTAATAAAAATAGTACCAACTGTATAAGTCGGTACTAAACTGAAATAATTTTAGGATAGTACCTAACTCACCAAAATTAGGTATTCCTTTTTTATTTTATGCAAGTTTCCTTGACAAATTCATAATCGAGTAGAGAGAAATAATTAAATTATTTCGTCCCTCTCACACCACCGAACGTACGGTTCTCGTATTCGGCGGTTCAATTTATATTACAGTATGTACTTTAAGGTAATGGTCTAGTGGAAACACTAGTCCTTTTTGCTTTAATCTTTCATTGGTTATTGCCATATGCATTGTGACTGTGCTTGCAACCCAAAAATAACCTCTTCTAGTGTTTGCTACCATGAATGCTTTGTGTTCAGAAATTCCCAGTTTTCTCAATGCTTTATATTTTGTTTTAGGTTTCTTCCAATATTTCCAAATACACATCCTTAGTCTATGTCTTAAGTGCTCAGCAATTCTTTCCATAGTTGATTTCATATCAGCCATTTTAAAATAGTTTATCCATCCTCTTATAACTTGGTTTAGTTTTACTATCTTGTCACTTATTGACATAGCATTACTTCTGCTAGTTATATCTTTTAGTTTTGTTTCAAACTTTTGAACTGATTTTAGATGTGGTTTTGGTCTCCATGTCCCTTTCTTATTGTAAAAGCCAAAACCTAAATATTTAATATTATTTGGTCTTGCTACTTTGCTTTTTTCCACATTTACCTTTAGTCC
>CANQXT010000041.1 GCA_947627915.1 uncultured Bacilli bacterium | reverse complement strand
TATATTTAAGTTCAAACTATAAAAGTTCGAACAGAAACGTCACTGGAGCAAGTGAGGAGAATCGAACTCCCATCTCAACCTTGGCAAGGTTATATATTAACCATTATACTACACCTGCATAACTAGTCATATAATATCAAATTTTTTAATAATTTGCAACAAAAAATTATACATGCTATAATTAATTTACGAAGAAGGTAGAGAAATGCGAAATATTTTTAAGTATTTAAAAAAATTATGGCAATTAATTATTAAATATATATATATGAATAGATTATTTATTAGTTATGTTCTTTTAGCTTTATTAGGTTCAATCTTTTTAAGAGAATTAACAATAGTAAATACTTATCATTTTAAACCTTTAATAACAGATTTAGGTATTATTTTAGCTTTTGGATCCATAGGATATTTATTTAAACCTAAAAATCAATATAAATATTTCTTTACAGTATTAATTGTTTTTACTGTGGTTGAAGTAATAAACTCTATATATTATACATTCTTTGAAGGTTTTGTTACTGTATCATTAATTTCTACATTAAAACAAACTGAAACAGTTGCCGACTC
The DNA here is from genome assembly GCA_947627915.1 of uncultured Bacilli bacterium. Classification (GTDB taxonomy): domain Bacteria; phylum Bacillota_I; class Bacilli_A; order RF39; family UBA660; genus SIG200. The sequence continues at coordinate 10,391 of CANQXT010000041.1, read as the reverse complement.
TATATTTGATAGATTAAGATTAATTGATTTTATTTATGTATTACAACCTATCATATTTTATTTTATTCATAAATCGATAAATAAGACCGCATATTATAATTATATTGGTAAAGTTGAACGTAAAAAAACAATGACCATTTTAACTGCTGGGGTATCTTTATTATGTATATTATTTACCTTTGCTACTGCAGAAGGATCAGATTATAGTAGATTAGTAAAACAATGGAATAGAGCATATTTAGTTGATCGTTTTGGAATATTATTATATCAATCTAATGATGTAGTGCAATCAATAATTCCAAAAATAAATAGTTTATTTGGTTATGATGATGCCGTGGAATTATTTAATACTTACTTTATGGATGAAGAGAGAAATACTTATAAAAAAGATAATAAATATACTGGTATTTTAGATGGTTATAATATTGTTTATGTCCATATGGAAAGTATGCAAACATTCTTAATGGACTTAGAATTTAATGGAGAAACTGTAACCCCAAATCTTAACAAACTAGCTAGTGAAGGAATGTTCTTTAGTAATTTCTATCCGCAAGTTTCAACTGGAACTTCATCTGATGCCGAATACATTATGTTAACAGGATTAATGCCTGCTAGTACTGGTACTGTTTTTGTTAATTATTCTAATAATACTTTTAGAACAATTGCCCAAGAATTAAAAGAACGTAATTATTATACATTTAGTATGCATGGTAATTTATCGGATATGTGGAATCGTAAAAATGTTCATCCAAAACTTGGTTATATGGATATGTTCTTTAAAGAATCATTCACCTTTAATGATGATTTAGACTATAATACTAATCCTGATGTAGTAGGACTAGGTATTAGTGATAAATTATTCTTTCAACAAGCTATACCTAAATTAGAAGAAATGGAAGCAACATATGATAATTATTTTGGTACAATTATAACTTTATCTAACCATTCACCTTTCCCACATAATAATGCCTTTACTCTAGATCTTTCTGATTACTATACTGATCCGAAAACTTTAGAAGAAACAAGTTCTTGTTATCTATGTGAAAGAAATGTTGGTAAATATATTGCAAGTAGTCATTATGCTGATGAAGCTTTAGGAGAGTTTATTTCTTATATTAAAAATAGTGATTATTTCAATAATACTATCTTTGTTTTCTATGGCGATCATGATGCCAAAATAAGTTATAAAGATATGAATTATTTATATAATTATGATTATACTACCGGTGAACTTAAAGATGAAAGTGATCCAACATATATTGAATATGATAGTTATGATCATAATTTAAATAAGAAAACACCATTAATAATGTGGACCAAAAATAAAGAACTATCTAAAAAATTAACTGGAGAAGTAGATTATATGATGGGAATGTATGATGTTATACCAACTCTTTATAATATGTTAGATATAGATTATAACTATGTTTTAGGACATGATATTTTCAATATTAAAGATGATAATATTATCATATTCCCTAATGGTAATTTCTTAACTGAAAAAGTATACTATAATAATTCAACTGGCGAACATAAAACTTTAAATGGGGGAGTAGATGAAGAATATTTAAATAAATATATAGATTATACAGAAAAAACAATTGATGTTGGTAATGCCATTATTACATATGACTTATTTAACCAAAATAAACGAAATGATAAAAAAGAATAAGCTTATTTCATATATATTTCACAAAAAACATTTATGATTGATATAGGTGAGACATATGAATATTTTAGTTGTAGATGATGAAAAATTAATAAGAGATGTTATTAAAGAATATTTATTATTAGAAAATTATAAAGTATATGAAGCCGAAAATGGAATAGATGCGATTGAGATAGTTAAAAAAAATAATATTGATTTAGTAATTATGGATATAATGATGCCTAAAATGGATGGCTATACAGCTTGTAAAGAAATTAAAAAAATTAAAAATATTCCTTTTATAATGTTATCAGCTAGAAGTGAAGAATATGATAAGTTAATTGGTTTTGATTTAGGTATAGATGATTATGTTACTAAACCATTTAGTCCTAAAGAATTAGTAGCAAGAGTAAAAGCTATAATTAAGAGAAATACGAATGATGTTTTAGTTATTGAAGGAATAAAAATAGATAATTTAGCTCATGAAGTTTATGTTGATGATAAATTAATTTCTCTTACTCCTAAAGAATATGATTTATTAAAATATTTAATGGAAAATGTTAATATTGCGATGTCTAGAGAAAATTTATTATCTAATATATGGGGATATGATTTTTATGGCGATGACAGAACAGTAGATACCCATATTAAAACATTAAGATCGCATTTAGGAAAATATCGTAATATAATTAAAACGATAAGAGGAATAGGATATAAAATTGAAAGCAAAAAATAATAAATTAAAAGGAATTGAATTTAAAACCCTTATCTTTGTCTTAATATTTAGTATAAGTTTAATTCTAATATTTTGGATATGTGAAACAAAAGTATTTGATTTATTTTATAAAAGATATCAAATAAATAAATTAAATAATATAATATCAGAATATAAAACTTCTAATAAAGATATTTATGTTTTATCAGAAGAATTAGCATATAATAATGAAGTATGTATAAGTGTTATTGATAATCAAAATATTAATATTAATTATAATATTATGCAAACAGGTTGTTTATTAAATAATAGTACTGTAGTAAGTAAGGTAATTGAAAAATTTAGAAGTTCTGATAAAGAAAGTGATTATTATAAATTATATAATCCAAAAACAAAAACTAATGGGATATTATATGCTTTTAAATTAAAAAATAAAAGTGTCTTTATATATAGTAATTTAGAGAATGCTTCTAATTTCTTAAGAGTATTTCGGAGTCAAATTATTTATTTTATCTTTTTATTAATTATTATATCTGTTTTTATATCCATCTTTATTGCTAGTAAACTTACTAAACCAATTAAAGAAATAACTAAGAAAGCCAAAAATATTGGGGAAGGAAAATATGATAATAAATTTCCTAAAAATGGTATTTTAGAAATTGAAGAATTATCCCAAACTTTAGAGAATGTCCAAGTAGAATTAAATAAAAATGATGAATTAAAAAGAGATTTAATTGCTAATGTATCACATGATTTAAAAACACCATTAACAATGATTAAAGCTTATGCAGAAATGATTAAAGATATATCATATAAAGATAAAGATAAAATGAATGAACACTTAGATATTATTATGGAAGAGAGTGATCGCTTAACTAATTTAGTTAATGATGTTTTAGAATTATCTAAAGTTCAAAATAATGCTTATATGTATAATTATGAAGAATATGATTTAGTTAAGGAAATAAAAAAAATAATTAAAAGATATAGTGTTATTAAAGAAACAGAAAGTTATAATTTCATATTAGAACTTCCTAGAAAAGCAATAATTAAAGCTGATAAAGAAAAAATAAATCAAGTTATTTATAATTTACTTAATAACGCTATTAACTATACAGGTAAAGATAAAGTAGTCAAAATAAGAGTAGTTAAAGAAGAAAAAGACTATTTAGTTGAAATAATTGATACAGGTAAAGGCATTAAAAAAGAAGAATTACCATATATATGGGATAAATATTATAAGAATGATAAAAATCATCAAAGAAATGTTGTTAGTACTGGTTTAGGTTTATCTATAGTTAAAGAAATATTAAAAGATCATAACTTTACATATGGGGTAGAAAGTAAACTTAATAAAGGATCTAAGTTCTATTTTAAAATAAATATCTAAAATTTTCTCCTTTTAAACACATAAATTTCATATTTATGCTTTAGTATTAATAATGTAAGGAGGAATGCTTATTTAGAATAAACAAAAAAATACAACCTAAAACTCACACTTAACTTTTAAAGGAACGATTTTGTGTTCCTTTTTTCTTTTATTTAAAAGACAATTAATTGACAAATATTGTTAAAATATGGGATAATGAATTTGTTATAGGAGTCTACTTATGAAAAGTGATAAAAAGAATTATCTAATAATAATTTTATATGGTATTTTAATAACCTTTTTATTATTAGGATTAAATAATTTATATGGTTCAAATACTGATTGGATTAGTCAACATAGTGTTATCCCAGATTATTTTCGGAAAATATTTTATGAAACGGGTAATATTCTTCCCAATTTAGCTTTTAATTTAGGAGCAGGTCAAAATATTTATAATTATAGTTATTATGGTTTATTAAGTCCAATTATTTTGTTATCTTATTTTTTACCTTTTATTAAAATGACAACATATATTATGGGAAGTAGTATTATATTACATATTTTATCTGGTCTTTTTATGTATTATTTTTTAAAAGAAAATAAAATATCTAATAAAGTATCTTTAATATTATCGTTATGTTTTTTAAGTATTGGTCCTATGTATCATTTCCATCATCATATAATGTTTGTTTGGAATATACCATTTTTAATATTAAGTTTAATTGGAGTAGATAGATATATTAATAAACATAAATCTTTCTTAATGATGATTAGTATTTTCTTAACTATTATGACTAATTATATATATGCTGTTCCAGCTCTTTTAACTATTGTTATATATGGAATATATAAACTTCTTAATAAAGATAATTTTAAATGGTCTTTGTTTTGGTTAGATTTATTTTTAGCTAGTTTACACGTTATCGTACCTATTTTAATGGCTGGTATTTTGTTATTACCAAGTGCTAATATAATACTTACGACAGGACGTGGTTTATCTAGTAATGTTAAATTAAGTAAATTATTTATTCCTAATATTGTGGAATTAATTTATAAGAATTTTAGTATGGGATTAACTGGAATCTTTATTATCAGTTTATTTGGTTTATTATTTACTAAAAAGAAAAAAAGAAGTGAATTATTCTTAAGTATTAGTTTAATTATTATTTGTTTTATTCCTTTATTTATGTATTTACTTAATGGTATGCTTTATATTAGAGGTAAAGTATTAATTCCTTTAGTTATATGTTTTGTTTATATTTTAGCTAAATTCTTAGAACATCTAAAAAATGATAATATTAATATTAAAAGATTAATAATATTTTGTTTTCTTTTTATCGGAGGAATTTTATTATTACTTTATGATAAAAAATTATTATTATTAAGTATAGATATAATTATATCTATTATATTATTATGGTTATTTCAAAAATATAAAAAAGATAGTATTATTTTATTACCTTTATTTCTAATCTTTGTTACTCAGATAGTTATTAATAATAGTTTTGAAAATTATGTTACTATTTCTAAATATAATGATATCAATAATAAAGATATTATTAGTTTAATAAAAGAAATAGATGAAGATGGTTATTATAGAACAGATAATTATTATTATCCTTTAGAAGTATCTAATAAATATTATCAAAATAATTATTTTAGTACAACTTTATATTCATCTAATTATAATGCTTATTATTGGGATTTTTATAATAATAGTATTTTAAATAATATTAATTATCGTAATATTTTTATTACAAGTGGGGCTAAAAATTATTTATTTAATAAGTTTATGGGGGTTAAATATATTGTAAGTGATGAAGAATTAGATAATTATGAATTAATAGATCATAAAGGTAAATTTAAATTATATTATAATAAAGATAGTTATCCAATTATTTATCAAACATCTAATTATGGTAGTATAGATACTTATGAAAAGTTAGATGATGTTACAAAAGTAGAGTATATGTTAAATAATCCCGTTACAAATAATAATTTAGAAGAAAAATTTATAAGTAAACTTAATTTATTAGATTGGTCTTTAGATGATGAATATGAATTTAAATTAGATAAAAATACTAATTATAAATATATCTTAGAAGAACCAATTAAAGATAAAATATTAATAATTAAATTTAGAATGAATTATAATGAAAAGTGTTCAAATGGAGATACAGAAATTACAATTAATGGTATTAATAATAAACTTACTTGTCGTAGTTGGATGTATCATAATAAGAATTATGATTTTGAATATGTAATTACAGATAAAGAAATAAAAGAATTAAATATTGATTTAGCAAAAGGTAAATATAATATAAGTAATATTTTAATATATACAATGGATTATCCAACAAATAATTATTTAGAATTAGATAATTTACATATTGATAAAAAGAATAGTATAGTTACTGGTAAAAGTAATTTAGATGAAGATGGTTATATTATTACTAGTATTCCATTTGATAAAGGTTTTAAAGTATATGTTGATAATAAATTAGTGAGTAGTGAAATTGTTAATTTATCATTCTTAGGTTTTAAAGTTTCAAGTGGTAATCATAATATTAAAATTACTTATCATTCACCTTGGTTATTATTAGGAATATTAACTAGTATTTTAGGAATATGTGGTTTAATAGTAATGCTTATTTATGATAAATTTATGGCTAAAATAAATAATATAATTATTAAAAATAAAGAAATATTATTATATTTAATCTTTGGCTTTTTAACAACATTAGTAAGTATAGTTTCTTACTTTATCTTAACCAAAACATTTTTAAATCCAAAATCTCAAATATTAATGCAAGTAGCTAATGTTATTTCTTGGATTTTAGCAGCAACTTTTGCTTATGTAACTAACAGATTATTTGTCTTCACAAGTAAAAATAAAAATATTTTGAAAGAAGCAATGAAATTTTATGAATCAAGATTAACTACTTTATTATTTGAAATGGTCTTTATGTTTGTCTTTGTATCTTGTTTAAAATTTAATGATAGTATTATGAAGATAATAGTACAGTTTATAATTGTAATTTTAAATTATATTTTAAGTAAATTGATTGTATTTAAAGGAGAGGTAAAGAAATGAAAAAAATATCAATTGTTGTCCCATGTTATAATGAAGAAGAGAGTTTGCATTATTTTTATGAAGAAATGCAAAAAATTGTTAAAGAGATGAATAAAAAAGCGAAATTTGAATTTGTTTTTGTTAATGATGGATCAAAAGATAAAACTTTAACAATTTTAAGAGAATTAGCGAAAAAAGATAATAGTGTTAGATATATATCTTTTTCGAGAAATTTTGGAAAAGAAGCTGGAATGTATGCTGGATTAAAAGCTGCAACGGGAGATTATATAGCTACAATGGATGCTGATTTACAAGATCCACCATCATTATTAATAGAGATGTTTGATGCACTTGAAACAGGAGAATATGATTGTTGTGCAGCTAAACAAACATCTAGAAATGGTTATTCACGTTTAAGAAAATTTTTTACAAAGTGTTTTTATAAAATAATTAATAAACTTTCAAATATTGAAATGGTTGATGGAGCCAGAGATTTTAGATTATTTACAAGACAAATGTTAGATTCTATATTAGAATTAGAAGAGTATAACCGTTATTCAAAAGGTATATTTAGTTTTGTTGGTTATAATACGAAATGGATTGAATTTGAAAATCAAGAAAGAGTAGCAGGGGTAACTAAATGGAATTTTTGGAAACTATTTGTTTATGCTATTGAAGGTATTATATCTTTCTCTACATCACCTCTTCTTATCAGTGCTTTTATTGGAGTAATATTTTGTTTAATGGCCTTTATAATGGTTGTCGTTATTATTGTTAAAACTTTATGCTTTGGTGATCCTGTTAGTGGTTGGCCATCACTAGCATGTATTATATTATTTGTTTCTGGTATTCAATTATTCTGTTTAGGTATTATGGGCTTATATTTATCTAAAACTTATTTAGAAACAAAGAAAAGACCAATCTATATTATTAAAGAAACAGAACAAGATTTGAAAAAATAAATAAAATTGGAACTTTTTGACTAAATTAAAGGATTATTATTTTGTAGGTGATAAATTATGGCTAGTCAAATAAACCTATCTAAATTTAATGATATATATGATAAAACAAATAAAGATTTACTTAAATATATTATTATTAAATGTCATAATATAAATGATACGAAAGATATTATTCAAGATACTTATTTAGAATTGTGGCGTATTTTAAATAAAAAAGATTTAGTAGAGGATAATCTTAAGAGTTATTTAATAGGTATAGCTAATAATAAAATAAAAAAATATTATAAGAAAAATTGGACATTAAAAACTATTTCTTTATTTACAAAAGATAATAATGATTTAGAATTAATTAATACAATTGAAGATAAAATAAATATTAATGATTTAGTTATTAAACAAGATGTATGGGATAGAGTATGGAAATATATTAAAGATAAGAAAAATCAAGATATTCCTAAAGTATTTTATCTTTATTATGAATTAGATTTAACTATTAAAGAAATTGCTAATTTATTAAGTAAAACAGAATCATATATAAAGCATTTAATTTATAGAACATTAAAGGAATTACAAGATAATTTTGGAAATGGGGATAATTATAATGAATAATAAAGAAAAGTTAAAAAAGATAATTGCGAAAGATATTAATCCAAATGATTATTATAATGATTTAGTAAAAAAGATTAAGAAAAAAGAAATAAATAGAATTGGCAAGTATATTTTAATACCAACTTGTTTATTAATATTTATAAGTGGTTATTTATTAATAAAAAGTAATATTACTCCTAATAATAATATTCTTTTAGAAAGTAGTAGTTATAATTTTAATAATTCTTCTTTAAAAGTAGTTGAAAATAATAATGATTTAATGATTCCTTTTCCTTTTAAAGAAAATGCTAATATTATTATTCCAACTGATTTAGTTCAAAGTAAAACTTATATTGTCTTTACTAAAGATAATGATATCTATAGTTATATTTTAAAATATTTTAATAATGATAAAAGTATTAATGTAGCATATGCCAAAGATTATGAACCAATGAAAGAATATTATTATAGTGAAGAAGTTTTTAAAATAAAGAAAATAAATAATATTGCCTTAAAGATATATAATGATGATATTAATTATTATATAGAATTTAATTATAATAATTATAATTTTAGTATTACAACTACTAATATTAATGAAAAAGAATTAAATAATTTTTTAAAATCTATTTTAAAGTAATAAAATTTATGTCAAATAAAATATATTTTTAATTTAATTATTATTCTTTGCGTTATAATTAGTTTGAGGTATTTATGGTAAGAGAAGTAAAAATAGATTTATTAGATGAAAGTGATATTACAGAAAAATATAATGATGATAAAATAAATAAAGATTTATTAGAATATTTAATTAAAGAAGCTCGTTTTGTTAAGAAAAGAGAAAAGATAAAAATTATTGTTAATAATAAATGTCATACTAAATTAAATTATAAAGATATTTTTTTAAATTCCTTTCAAGATGAATATTTACATAATTTAAAAGAACATTTAAAAACTAATTTTTTACAAGTTATCTTTTTAATAGTAGGCGTATTTTTTATCTTTTTATCATTTAAAGTAGATAATCAAATTTGGAAAGAAATTTTTCTTATTGGAGGATGGGTACCTATTTGGGAAATGATTGATTTAGAAATATTTAGTGATATAAGAGGAATAAAAAGAAAAAAACACTTTTAAAACTAATTAAAAGTGAAATTGTAGAAAAATAATTTATTGTATTGTTTTAAAATATAAGTTATAATTTAGTTATGAAGGAGGAAGTTAAGTGGTAGAGGCTTATAAAAGATTTTTAACTAATTATGCTAATTTTAATGGTCGTTCAACTAGAAGTGATTATTGGTATGTTATGCTAGCTAATTTTCTTATTGGTTTTGTTATTGGCTTTATTGGTAGAGCTCTTAACATAGCAGGAGTTACTAATGTTATTGCTACTATTTATATGATAGGAACTTTAGTACCAAGTATCGCTATAGTTGTTAGAAGATTACATGATATTAATAAATCTGGTTGGTATTATTTTATAGCATTAATTCCATTAGTTGGACTTATTATTATGTTAGTATTTTTATGTTCACCAAGTGTTAATGAAAATAACAGATACGGAGAAAGAGTTTAATGCTCTTTCTTTTTTTATGATAAACTTTTGAATGAATCAAGTATTTTACCAGACTCTGGATCTATATAATATTCATATTCTAAATAATTATAATCAAAACTTACTTCATAGACAGTTTTATTATATTTAACTTTATATTCTAATTCTATATCTAAATCTCTTATATTACTTTGATCTATTTTTAAATCTTTTAAAGCAATATTTAATACTTTATCTTTAGATATATAGTTATTATTGCTATTATTATTAGAAATATTATTATCATTATTTATCTCAGAATTATGATAATTATTTTCGTTTAAATATTCATATTTTTCTTCTAAAAATTCATTTTTAATTCCTATATAAATTAAACCTATTATTAATAAAATAATAATTATTATAAGAATTGCTATTATAATATTTTTTGTTTTATCTTTCATATTTTCCAACTTCTTTCTTCTTAAATTATACCACATAT
>CANQXT010000040.1 GCA_947627915.1 uncultured Bacilli bacterium | reverse complement strand
AAAATAATTATAAAATATTAATAGGAATAATAATAGGAATAGTAATAATATCAGTAAGTATCGTATATGCCGAAAGTTCAATGATAGATAGTGAAGAAGTAACATATGATAATGAAGCAACTCACGAAACAGTAACTAATGTACAAGAAGCCATAGATGAATTATATGAAAGAAGTGGGTTACATAAAGATGAATGGAAAGAAGAAGATTTAAAAGGAAATGATCCATTAATAACCGGAGATTTAATACCAGTTGAAATAAAACCAAATGGAGATGTATATTATGCAAATAAACATAGTGAATGGTATAACTATAGTGAAAAAAGATGGGCTAATGCTGTAATATTAAAAACAGATAAAAAAGAAACATATTCAGAAGGACAAAAAATAAAAGAAGAAGATATAAATGGATATTTTGTCTGGATACCAAGATATAAATATCAAGTATGGCATGCAACAAGTGAAGATGGAGCAATAGATGGAAGTGAATTAAAAAATGAGAATTATGATAATTCAACAACGCAAGCTTTAGGTAAAGCAAGATTAATCAATATCGAATTTGAGAGTAAGGATACAGATAAAAGTAATAATGTAACACAAGATGGAGATTGGTTAACCCATCCAGCATTTACGTTAGGAAAAAAAGAATTAAGTGGAATATGGGTAGGAAAATTTGAAACCGGAGGAACATCAGCAACTGATATGGTAGTAAAGCCAAACGTAACCTCATGGCGAAGTGCAACAGTAAAAACATTCTTTGATGCCGGAAAAAATTATGCAAGAGAGACATTAGATAGTCATATGATGAAGAATACGGAATGGGGAGCAGTAGCATACCTATCTCATTCCAAATATGGTATAGGAACAGAAGTAAGAATAAATAATAATTCTGATTATAAAACTGGTTATAGTGCAGCAGCGAATACTGACCAAAGTAGTTATAATTATAATAGTAATAAAGGAGAATATGGAACTACAGATGATAAAACTCAACCATATAATACCCCAACCGGATATCTAGCAAGTACAACTGGAAATATAACAGGTGTATATGATATGTCCGGAGGAGCACATGAATATATGGCAGCTTGTATAGATGGAAACGTAGGAAGTAGTGATTTTTCCACAGAAGACTTAGAAAAAGAAATGAATGCTGGTTATATAGATAAATACCCAAGTGATAGTTCATGGACATCATATAGTAAAAGAATCTTAGGAGATGCCACAGGAGAAATGGGACCATTCTATTATTACTATGATAAAGATAGTAATAAACGTTATCATAATGTTTGGTACGCTGACTATTCGGGCTTCGTTGACTCTTCTAACCCGTGGTTCGATCGAGGAGGCAGTTACGACGCTGGTGTCTTGGCGGGTCAGTTCCGCTTCGGTAGGGACACCGGTGGTGCTTTCAGCTCCCTTGGGTTTCGCCTCGTCCTTTCGCCCCAATAAATTGCAATTTTAATTGCAATTTATAACTTCAAAATATTAAACAAATAAAAAACGTCAACGAAGACGTTAAAATAGTAAAACTTAACCCTAGGAATAATATTCCTTTTAAAAAGCCACATTATGTGGTTTTTTAAATTTCCGAATAATAATGAAAATGATTTATTTTTTAGTTTAGATATCAAATTACCATAATATATAAAAAGTAAATATAATTTAATGATTTATTTTAAAAATAATAATAACATGTTATAATACAAATGGAGAGTGATAAAATGACTATTTATATAGCATCAGATCATCGAGGTGTAGAAGTAAAGAAAAAAATAATTAAACATTTATTAAATAATGGTATAGAAACAAAAGAAATTGGTTTAAAAAATAATGAATTAGATAATTATCCTGATTTTGCTTTTAAATTAGGTAGATTAGTAACTGAAACAAAAGATTCTTTAGGAATATTAATATGTGGTAATGGTGTAGGTATGTCTATTGCTGCTAATAAAGTCAAAGGAATTAGATGTGTTAAAGCTAATTCTATTGATGATGCTTTTAAAGGTAAACAACATAATGGTTGTAATGTTATTGCTGTTGGGGCCGAACAAGATATAAATTTAATTAATGAAATAATTGATACTTTTATATCAACAAAACCTACTAATACTGAAAGACATTTAAATAGAATTGATAAAATCATAAAATATGAAAATGGAGAATATAATGAATTATAAAATATATTTATATGCTATCTTTTTATTTTTTAGCATTTATATTTTATCAGGAATTAATTTTGAAAAATTTATGAAAAAAAATAAAGTTATAGAAGCTAGATTACTTATTATGACTTTAGGGTGTATGATTTCATATATATTAACTAATTTTATATTAGATTTTATAAATCTATAAAAGGAGCAAAATGTCAAATAGGATACTTTTAGTAATAACAGTCATTTTAACTATAGTATTAATTGTTGTAAGTAGTAAATTAGATACTACTTTTTTTAATACTAAAGCAGTTCCCAATATTAATGTTAAAGATACTTTAACTGATAAAATTGAAAAGATGAATTTAGAAGAATATATTATAGGTGTAGTTGCTGCAGAAATGCCCGCATCTTTTTCAATGGAAGCATTAAAAGCGCAAGCCGTGGCATCAAGAACTTATGCTGTTTATAAAATGCAAAATTCTAAAAACGACTTTGATGTGGTAACAGACGTTTCTAATCAGAGTTATATTACCATTGAAGAAATGCAAAAGAAATGGCAAGAAGAATTTACAAAATACTATACTAAAATAAAAGAAGCTGTAAGTAAAACTAAAGGGGAGATTATGACCTATAATGATGAAGTAATTGAAAGTTATTATTTTGCAATGAGTAATGGATATACCGAAGATGTTGAACTAGTATTTAATGAAGAAAAAGATTATTTAAAAAGTGTTGAATCTAGTTATGATAATGAAACTTTAAAAAATTTTAGTGTTGATACAGAATTTAATAAAAATGATTTCTGTCAAAAAATTAATATTAATTGTAATAATATAGTTATTAATGATATTGAAAGAAGTAATACTCATAGAGTTAATTATATAACGATTAATAATAAAAAAATAAAAGGTACAGAATTTAGAAAATTATTAAATCTAAGATCTACTGATTTTGAAATAACTATAAAGGATAATATAGTAGATATAAATACAAAAGGTTATGGTCATGGTGTAGGAATGAGTCAATATGGAGCCAATGGACTTGCTAATAGTGGAAAGAATTATCAAGAAATATTAGATTATTATTATAAAAATATAAAAATTAGTTCTATTTAAGTATAATTGCTAAATATTTAGTTCATACTTTAAGTAGGACGGTGAATTAAATGAAAAAAAGAAAATTGAAAGGATTTGTGCTACCTACTATTTATTTCATAATTACAGTTAGTATTTTTGTTGGCGTTATGTTACTAGGTCAAAATTTTATTTTTGAACCATCAGATTATGATTATGGTGTTGAAACATTAAAAGAAGATGATAAACCTAGTGAATCAGTTATTAATGAAGAAGAAAACATAAATAGTGATATTATTTCTCCAGTAACTAATAATGCTAATTTATCTATTCATTTTTATGATAAAGATGATTCAACAGAAGTACAACAAAATAGTTTAATATATTATGCCAATACTTATATTCCTAATACAGGTACATTATATACTAGTGATACTGACTTTGAAGTAAAAAATGTTTTTCAAGGTAAAGTAATTGAAATATTGGATGATGAATTTTTTGGTCAATGTATAGTTATTGAACATAATAATAATTTAAGAACATACTATTATGGACTTAAAGATATTGAAGTAGCAGTGGGTGATGAACTTTCCACTGGAGCAATATTAGGTATGGCTAATAATAATACCATATTAAATAATCAAAAAACATTTTTAATTGAAGTATATTATAATAATGAATTATTAAATCCTGAAAAATTTATAGGTACCAAAATAACAAATTATAATTAAAATAGTCCCTTTAAGGGATTATTTTTAAAAAGGAGTGATACTTTTGCATAATATATTATATTTAGATGATTATATTAATTTATATAGTTTAGATTTAGAAAAAATAATCGTTTATAAACCATATAAAAATACTTTAAAAAATGGGCGAATAATAGATAAAAATAAATTTATTAAAGTATATTCTATGTTATTAACAAAGTATAATTTAAATAATCCTATTTTTAATCGTAAATTATTAGTAATAGTTAATAAAGATATAAGTGTTGAAGATAAGAATAATTTAATAAATGTTTTAGAAGATTTAAATTATAAAAATATTAAAATAGAAAATGAAATTAAATATTTAAATATTAAGAAAGATAGTTTATTTATTGGATATAATTATAATTATTTTTATTTATATTATATTGATAATTATGGTAATGTTAAAGATTCAATCTATAAAAATGATTATATTAATCAAAGTATTATTCCAAGTTTAATAAAGTCTATAGATAAGAAAAAAATCTTTATTTTTGGTAAGAATTATGAACAATTAATTAATATCTTAAAAAAATATAATATAGATTATTATTATTACTATGATAGTGATAATTTATTAATTAAATTAAAATTAAATGAAAAATTAGTGTAAAGTAACTAATTTTTTTTAAAATACTCTTTAAACATAATATATTATTTGTTATTATTAGAAAGTCCTTTGTCTAAAAATGTCGAATTTTGGATGACGATTTTTATTGCATAAACTCATAATTAATGAAATAATTGAATTAAAGAAAAGAGGTGGGCAGTATGCATGGAAAAGTCAAATGGTTTAATAATGATAAGGGATATGGCTTTATTGAGTATGAAAATTTAGAAGATATATTTGTTCATTATTCTGCAATCGTTAAAGAAGGTTATAAAACATTAACCGAAGGTGCTCTTGTTAATTTTAAACTTATTGAAACATCTAAAGGATTACAAGCAGTTGATGTAAGAGAAGAACAAACAACAAATGTGTAATTAAATCATTCTTAGAGAAGTATTTACTAAGGTGGGATCCCCAAAATCATTTAAATGTTGGATTTTGGGTTTTTTTGTGGCAAAATTTATTTGGTTTATAAGGACTTTATGTTATAATGTTATTAGGAGATGATAATATGAGATATAATATAAGGGGAGACAAATTAACTGTAACTAAGTCAATTAAGGATTATATTGAAGATAAGTTAAACAAGTTAAATAAATATTACGATAATTATGAAGACTTAGAATGTAAAGTTGTTATTAGAAGTAAAAATAATTTACAAACTATTGAAGTAACGATACCATTAAATAAATTAATTTTAAGAGCAGAAGAATCAGAAAAAGATTTATATGCTGCGATAGATTTAGTTGTTGATAAATTAGAAGGCCAAATAAGAAAAAATAAAACAAGAATTAAAAAGAGAATCGAAAAGAATCCAGATGTTGAATTTTTAAAAATTTTAGATAACGATGATATTGAAGAAGATACTAGTGAAATAGTTAAAAGAAAAGATATTGATAGTAAACCAATGGATGAAGAAGAAGCAATACTTCAAATGAATTTATTAAACCACGATTTCTTTGTATTTAAAAATGTTGATGAAGAGTGTGTATCAGTTATATATAGAAGAAAAGATAATAAATACGGAATTATAAATGTTAAATAAGAGGATAACCTCTTATTTTGTTTGAGGATTAGAATGAAGTTAAAGTTTTTAGGAACAGGTAGTATAAGTAATAAAGATAATAGTGCTTCTTATTTAATTGATGATAAAATACTTATTGATATGCCAGGTGGTAATTATAAAAATATGTTACGGATGGATATTAATTTTCAAAATATAAATGATATCTTATTTACGCATTTTCATGGTGATCATTTTTTAGATATACCTTTCTTCTTATTAGAAAAATTAAAATTAAATGATAAACATATAGTTAATTTATATACTTTTAAGAAAGGTAATGAAATAATAAAAACAATTAATAAAATAGCTTTTATAAATGATTATCATAAATTTAAAATTAGTTATAATAATTTAGATGAATTTAATATAAATGAATATAAGATAAAAAGAATAACTGTTAAACATGGTACAATGAAAGCTTGTGGTTATATACTAAGTAATGATAATTTAACAGTAGGGTTTACGGGTGATGCTTCTTTAAATGCTAATATAGAGTATATGGCATCTATTTGTAATTACTTAATTTGTGATTGTAGTTTAAAAATAGGTAATAATAAACATATGGGTATAGATAATATTCTTTATTTAAGTAATAAGTATCCTAATTGTCATATAATTACTAGTCATATGTTTTGGGAAACTAAAATAGATTTAAATAAGATAAAGAATAAGAAAATAATTATTCCTGATGATGGATTAGAGATGGAATTAAACTAAATAGGTTAAAATAACGATTTATTTAGTTTTTTTAATGGTTTTATTTTGAATAACTAAGGGATTATGGTATAATACTTGTTGAGGTGGCTTATGAACTTATTTAAAAAATTATTAAATAGTGAGTATAAAGAATTAAAAAGATTTGAAAAGATAGCAGATCAAATTGTTGCATTAGATGAAGATATGCAAAAATTAAAAGATGAAGATTTTAAGAAAAAAACTGAAGAATTTAAAGAAAGATTACAAAATGGTGAAACTTTAGATGATATTTTAGTTGAAGCATTTGCTTTAGCAAGAGAAGCTACTAGTAGAACTATTGGTGAAAAAGCTTATTATGTTCAACTTTTAGGTGGTTTGGCTATTCATTATGGTAATATTGCGGAAATGAAAACTGGTGAAGGTAAAACTTTAACAACTGTTCTTCCAGCTTATGTTAATGCTTTAACTGGTGAAGGAGTACATGTTGTAACAACAAACGAATACTTATCAAGTCGTAATGCAGAATGGATGAAACCAGCTTATGATTTATTAGGGGTTACAGTTGGGGTTAATTTAAGGGAAATGTCTCCCCAAGAAAAACAAGATGCTTATAATTGTGATATTTTATATTCAACAAATAATGAAGTTGGTTTTGATTATTTAAGAGATAATATGGTAGTAAGAAAAGAAGACAGAGTCCAAAGACCACTTAATTATTGTATTATCGATGAAGTTGATTCCATTTTAATTGATGAAGCTAGAACTCCACTTATTATTAGTGGTGGAAGAATGAATTCTAGAAGTTTATATGTTGATGCTGATCGAGCAGTTAAAAAGTTAAAAGAAAATGAAGATTATGATATTGATGTAAAAACGAAGAATGTATCATTAACGGCAGAAGGTAGTAAAAAGATTGAACAAATATTTAATTTAAAGAATTTATATGATTTAGATAATACGGCATTAGTGCATCATTTAAATCAAGCTTTAAAAGCAAATTATGGTTTTAAAAAAGATGTTGATTATGTTGTTCAAGATGATGAAGTAATTATTGTTGATCAATTTACTGGAAGATTAATGCATGGTAGACAATTTAGTGAAGGATTACACCAAGCAATTGAAGCTAAAGAAAATGTTACAATTAATGAAGAAACAAAGACAATGGCAACAATTACTTTCCAAAATTTATTTAGAATGTATAAGAAATTATCTGGTATGACAGGTACAGCTAAAACCGAAGAAGAAGAATTTAGAAATATTTACAATATGTATGTTATAGAAATACCTACTAATAAAGAAGTTATTAGAGAAGATTATGCTGATTTAGTATACGCAACTAGTAAAGGTAAATATGATGCCATTATTAGATATGTTACAGAAGTACATAAAACAGGAGAACCGATACTTATTGGTACTATATCAGTTGAAGCTAATGAATATTTAAGTGGTTTACTTAAAAAAGCAGGATTAAAACATGAAGTATTAAATGCTAAAAATCATGAAAGAGAAGCAGAGATTATTGCTAAAGCTGGTGAAAAAGGCGCCATAACACTTGCTACTAATATGGCTGGACGTGGTACCGATATTAAACTTGGTGAAGGTGTAAAAGAGCTTGGTGGTCTTTGTGTAATTGGTACTGAAAGACATGAATCAAGACGTATTGATAACCAATTAAGAGGTCGTGCTGGTCGTCAAGGTGATCCAGGAAAAAGTCAATTCTTTGTGTCATTTGAAGATGATTTAATGCGTCGTTTTGGAACAGATAGTATTAAGAATATGTTAACTAAATTAGGTATTGATGAATCTCAAGCTATTCGTTCTAAAGCGTTAACAAATGCCATTGAAAGTGCACAAAAGAAAGTAGAAGGCAATAACTATGATGTCAGAAAAACATTACTAGATTATGATAATGTTTTAAATGAACAAAGAGAAATCATTTATAATAGAAGAAATGAAATATTAGATCAAGATAGTATTCACGAAAGCATTTTAGGAGTATTTAAAAATACAATTACTAACTTAGTTGAAAGTCACTACTCTAAAGATGGTAAAATTGAAGAAGCAGATAAAAAAGATTTAGTGGAATATGTAAATGCTAATTATTTACAAAATAATGAATTAAAATTCAATGATGTTAAAGATTTAGAAGATGAAGAATTAAGAGATTATATATATAATTTAATTATTGAAGATTATGAGAAGAAAATGGTTGATACACCAATTATGAATGAATTTGAAAAAGCTATTTCATTAAGAATTATAGATTCTAATTGGGTAGATCATATGAGTGCAATGGAACATTTAAAAGAAGGTATTGGTTTAAGAGGATATGCTCAAAGTAATCCAATTCAAGCTTATACTATGGAAGGTTTTGAAATCTTTGATAATTTACTTATTAAGATTGAAGAATTAACAGCACAATTTCTTTTAAAAGCTGAAGTAAGACAAAATACAGAAAGAAAACAAACTTTAAATGGCGTTGCTAATGATGGTAAAGAAACAGTTAAAAGTGCACCAAAGAGAGTAACTAAAGTTGGTAGAAATGATCCATGTCCTTGTGGTTCGGGAAAGAAATATAAAAATTGCTGTGGAAAGTAAGATAAAATAAGGAAAAACTCAATATTAAAAAAGTGACAAATTTGTTGTTTGTCAACCAATTAAATAAAATGTGGACAAAATCCATTGAAAATAAAGGGTGTTAACAAAAATAAATTTGTTGACATCCTTTTTGTTAAAGGAGTGAACATCAATAAAAGAGTTAGATAATATTATAAGTGGTATTGATATTGACAAAAAATATCATAAAGAGATTTTTGAAAATAATTTGTTTGAAAAGATATATACAAAAGTTAATTTAGATAATTATAAAGATATTAAAAATAAAATATATTGGATTAGTTTACTTATATATAGAATCTCAATGGTAAATTATTTAAAAAGTATAAATAAAGATGTGAATTATGAAAAACAAAGTATAAAGATTAGAAAAAATAATTTAATTGTATTTCATTTAGCAATGAATATAACAAGTGAATTTTGCAGACAATTTAATAGCAATATAATTTATCCATCATATATATCGATGCTATGCAGACAAATAATTGAACAAATTTCTTTAATAAAAGAAATAGAAGAAGAAAATATTGATGAAAAAATAATTGTTGAAGCATCTATTGAGGCATATAACAAGCAACTAGGAGCGACAAATTTAAATATAAAAGACATTAATTATAGTAATCAGGGATTATTAAAAATATTTAAAGATAAAAAAACATATGGAAAACTAGCAAGAAAATATAAATATGGTTATATGTATAATTTTTTTTCAGGTGATATACACGTATTGTCACAAATAAATAAATTATTACCTTTTCAAACAAAAAGCGATGAAACTTTTTATAATATATATTTTAAAAGTATATTTAGTTTGTTAAAGGATTATTTTTTAATCATAAATAAATATAATAAAGAAGTAAAAGTTAATTTTTCAGCACTAGAAAAATTGGAATTTATAGATATACAAGATAAAAATAACTAGTTATTTTATGATACTAGTTATTTTTATATAATAGAAAAGAAATGAGGAGAATGAGATATGATCAATATTAGAAAAAGAGGTAGTGTTTATCAATATTGCTTTGAAGCAGGGAAGGTAAATGGAAAAAGGAAACAAATAACAAAAAGTGGTTTTAGAACTAAAAATGAAGCATATATAGCAGGACAAAAAGCATATGATGAATTTATTAATGGAGTAACAAGTAGTGAATGTAATATGTTATATGGCGATTATTTAGATTATTGGATGAAAGAATATTTTGAAATAAATTATAAATATTCAACTGCAAAGAGATATAAAGAATCTTTTAATAATATAAAAAAGGAAATAGGTAATTATAAATTATCGGCTTTAACTTCATATATTCTTAATCATGCATTATTAAAATTATATCAAACATCAAGTACAAAAGAGGCATTAAGAAATTATCAAAAAGTAATTAAAAGTTCATTAAGAGATGCTACATATTATTTTGGATTTATTAAATATAATCCAGCAGGTGATTTACAAATACCTAGAGTATTATCATTTGAATTAAAAAAAACTATGTAGAACATATCTATACTAAGAAAGAAATAAATATTATTTTAAATAGATTTAAAAATAATAAAGTATTTATATCTGCATTTCTTACTGCTTGCTATACAGGTATGAGAACAGGAGAAGTATTTGCTTTAACTTGGGATGATATAGATTTAAATAATAGAATTATTAAAATAAATAAAACCGTATATGCAAAAGATAAAGATGAAAATGGCAGATGGTATTTAGGAACAACTAAAACAATAGGTAGTCAGAGAGAAGTTTATATTTGTGATACTTTATATTCAATATTATTTGATTATAAAAAGTTACAAAATGATTACAAGAAAGAATATGGTAAAAAGTACAAACAATATATTTTAGAAGAAGTTAGAAATAAATATGGTAAATTAATAGAATATAAGATTATAGAAAATAATTCTAAACGTAATAAAGTTGAAATGGTATTTACTAGAAAAGACGGGACATATTCAGGTGCTAATATTGTAAAATATCCTTTTAAAATAATTCACCATGAACTAGGAATAAAATGCAGATTCTATGATTTGAGAGGTAGTTTTGCAACTATTAGTTTAAGAAATGGTTGTGAAATAAAAGATATTGCCGAAGTACTAGGACATAAAAGAATAGAAACAACTGAAAAGTATTATATTTCTAGTACAAGGGAAGATAAGAAAAAAGTTGGTAAATGTTTTGAAAAAATAATTAATGTAAAAGGTGAATTGGAAAAGTAAATGCAACTAGCAAAATAAGAAACTAAAATGGAAAAGTAAATACAATAAAAAATTG
>CANQXT010000039.1 GCA_947627915.1 uncultured Bacilli bacterium | reverse complement strand
ACCTCTTTTAACGTTGTGTTCTTTTTTCTATAAAATCCCACACCTTTCTTTAAAGCTATCTTGAAACATATTATTTTATGACACATTATTATATGACACTAAAACAACACGTCCTCGAAAACTTTATACCATAATTATATCAAATATTTTTTAAATGTACATATTATTTTAATATTTTTTGCAAAAAACTTTTCAAAATTTTACTAAATTGCTGTTAAATGTCCAAATAATGGCAAATATGTCCACTATAAATATATTTATTTTTTATTTTTTTAGTATAATTATTTACTTTAATTGATTATTATGTTAATATATTCTTACAAGACCTGAGGTAAGGTAGCTCCATGCTAAGCGTATGTTAAGTACGTTGCCCCTCAGGCATTTTTTTATTGCCATAAAAAAAGAAGAAATACTCTTCTAATCTATATTAATGTATTTCTTCTCTTCTTTTGTATCTTCTTCTTCTACTTTAGGAATTTCAATATTTAAGATTCCGTTTTTAAATGAAGCTTTAATATCATCTTCTTTTATTGAATCCCCAACATAGAATGAACGACTACATTCACCAAAATATCTTTCACGACGAACGAACTTAGAAGTACTTTCATCTTTACTATTATCAATTGTAGCATTAACAGTTAAATATCCATCTTCAATTGCTACTTTGATATCTTCTTTTTCATATCCTGGTAAATCAATAATAATATCATAATTATTATCGTTCTCCTTAATATCTGTACGCATTACTTTACTTTCGTGACTATCAAAGAACGGATCTTTAAAAAAGTCATCCCATAAATCAAAACTATTTTTTCTTGGTATCATCATCATAATTTAACCATCCTCTTTCTTTTTATAATTATAATACCCGTAAAAAGTCGTTTTATGCTCTTTACATATATAATTATAGCACAAATTTTAGCAATTGCAAGTCCTGAGTGCTAATTTATTTATTATATGGCACAACTCCCTTTAAAGTAGCATTTTGAAATATATCTTCAATACTATCTTTAATTGTATCTCCATACTTATTTTCAAAATAGAAAGTAAACTTAGCATTCTCTTTTAAAATATTTCTACTATCTTCACTCATTGTTCTTTTAATAGTAGTTTCTACTTTATTATCTTCATCATAAATAGTTAATTCATATAAATTATCTTCAACTAATTTTATTTTCTTAATTAAATATATTCTACTAAATTCTTTATCATTAATTGTTTTCTTACCACAAGCACCATTTTTAAATGCTAAAGCTGTATCTATATATTGTGCAAAGTAAAGATCTTCATTACCTTCTGTAGTATGACACATAATAATTGTTAAATCCCGATCAAAGATACTCTTTTCTTTTGTTTTATATATCTTAGTACCACCATCATTTAAAGTATTAACTAATTCTAGATTATTTAAAAGAGTATCTTTAAGAGAATATTTATTTAAATATTCTTTTAAAGTAATATATTCTCCTTCATCTTTAATTCTAACTTCATTAGTATTATATAAATATACTTTACTATTATTTATACTACTATATTCTTTTACAATAGGTTCTATATCATAGATACTAGTTATATCATCTTCTTTAGAAGATGGTATAACATCTTTTCTCACAATTAATTTATCTAATAGTACTCCTCCAATTAATCCTACTAATAAAATAATAATAACTGTTAAAATATTATCAATCTTTTTTTCATATTTACTTGTTTTATTTTTCATTTTCTTTTCCATAATTACCTCTCTCTACTTCCTACATAAATTAATAATCCTTTTAGAATATCTTTCTTCTCTTCTACTAGATCTAAATCTGAAATTAGATTAATGGTATCATTAGTTAGATCTTCTAAATAATTATTTATGAATGTAAGTGTTCCACTTACATTCAATAAATATTTAATTTTATTTAAATTATTTACTGTTAATTTAGAACCATATAATTTTAAGAACTCTTCTTTATATTCTGTTTTAATAATATAACTATATATTAATGTTTGTTTAAATTCTTCTATATCTAATGAAATAGATTTACCAATATCTATTTCATTACCATATATACCTATTATATCATCTTTAATTTGAAAAATAATTCCGATATTTTTAAGAATAGTTTCTATATTAGAAGATATTGTTTTATTTGCTAAAAGATATCCTAAAAGAAAAGGTCCTATTACTGTATAATAACTTGTTTTTAATTCATAAATAGTTAAGATATCTTCTTCACTACTTTCTTTATATTGATATTTATTTAAATATGGTAAATAAACATCAATTATTTCTCCTTTAATAGTTTTTAATACTATATCATTATATATAGATAAAATATTAATAAAATTAGAATGTTTACTATAATAATTAATTAATAACTTATTAACTAGATAAAAACCATAATCACCAGCACATATACCAAGGGAATTAGCTAATTTTAAAGTATCTAAATGATATTCTTTATTATTTTGATTATTTAAATAATTATTACATATTTGATGAGGTATAGTAGCTTTACCTCTTCTTAACTTAGCATTATCAATTATATCATCGTGAATTAAAATAGATGTTTGAAATAATTCATATATATAAGCTAAGTTTTGATATTCTTCTATCTTATCTTTAGCAAAATATTCTCCTAAAGCAATTAAAACTCCTCTTATATATTTACCATCTTTATTTAATCTATCTAAATCATTTAATACTAATTGCATTAGTTCATTATTATCTTTTTTAAAATTATTATTAAATTCTTCTTGGTTTAATACTAATTCTGTTTTTATTTTTTTATAAAACAATAAAAAACTTAATAAATATTTATAATTATATAATTCTTTTATAGTAGTGTTTTCACTACCAATAAGAGTAATATCTTCATCTATTTTTAAATTACTATTTAAAACATAATTAATAAAGTCATTATAATTAGTATAACTATTTTTTATATTCTCTTCTTCTTCACTAATCATTATTTTAGTTATTAATTTATTTTCATTTATTAATTCTTGTCTTTTTTTATGATAAGGACAATTATATATTAAGACATCTATTTTAGAATTGGGATAAGAATTAGTTAAAGAATCAACTAATTCTTTAACTAATTCATTATTAAAATAAGCATACCCTACTAATAATTTATCTTTCTTTTTATCTAAATGATTTAAATCATTTAGATCTTTAATTATTTTACCAGAACACCAATTAGAAATAATATTACTATATTTATTATCTAATATTAATATTTCTGTATCTAAAGAAGTATTAATTATCTCTTCATAAAAATTTTTGATATTTTTACATTGGGTATCTACATACTGTATATTATTATCTTTTAAATAATTAAGTACTTCTTTAGATACACCATAACTATTTATAATTAAGATATCATTATTAGTTAAGATATCTAAATCATCTATAATATGAATATTTAAATCTTCTAATTCATTAATAACTTGTTTATTATTAATGATATTTTTATATATATAAATATTTTGATTATTATTCTTTTCATATATATCATAAATAGTATTTAAGGAATTAATAATACCATTACATATACTAGAATTATCTTGGATTAAGATCATTTAAAACCTCCCCTAACCTATATATATAATTTATCATTTAAATAAATAATTGTAAATAATAAAAAAACATTTAAGTTTTATCTTAAACGTTTTAAAAAGAATCAATATTAATTTTTATTTTTGGCATTTTATTTATTGCAGCAAAGGCTTGAATTAATGTTCTAATTGAAGTTGAAGTTTTACCATTCTTACCAATTACTCTTCCCATTTCAGATTCAGGAACTAATATTTCTAAAATAGTAACATCTTCATCTGCTTGAAATTCAGATACCTTTACTAATTCAGGTTCTAATACAATGCTTTTAACTAAATATTCAGCAAACTCTACTACATTCATATAATTACCTACTTATTTTTCTTTTTACTATCTGTATACTTTTTAATAATACCAGCATTAGATAAAATATTTTTTACTGTATCAGTTGGAATAGCACCATTATTTAACCATTTCATAATTTTTTCTTCATCAAGTGTTACTTTATCTTGTCCTTTAACTGGATTATATGTTCCTAATGTTTCAATAAAACGACCATCTCTAGGAAAACGAGAATCAGCGGCGACAATTCTATAAAATGGTTGTTGTTTAGCTCCCATTCTTTTTAATCTTAATTTTACTGCCATAATAATTCCTCCTTCTTTACTAGAGATAGTATAACATTACCTATAATACTTGTCAACATTTTTTGTTGACTTAATTATTATTATCTTTTTCATCTAAATAATCATCTTTAACATCATCTATTTCTTTATCCAATTCTTCATCAATAAGTTCAATATAATCTTCATCAAAATCTTCTACTGCTATTTTAACTTTAGTATTACCAACTATTTCTACTCCTAATTCTTTTTCAATGTTTAAATCAACTAAACCATTATTGATTTTAACATCTGTAACAGTTGGTTGTTTTAAACTACGAACGATAATTTCCGAATTATTATCTAAAACAGTATCATTTTTTAATGGTACATTCATTTTATCAGTGTAATTAAATCTTTTGGTACTAACACTAGTTTTAGTATCATTATCATATGAATACCAAACATTAACATCAAAGGCACCATCAATTAAAACACTACCATTATTATTTGTACCATTAAAACTATGATTAATTACCCAACAACCTAAAACAGTATTAGGTACTTCTTCTGTTTCTACAGTAAACTTATTACCACTTGTTTTCTTAGCTTTACCAATAACTGCTTTCGTAACAATTTCTCTATAATTAGACAATTTCATCACTCCCTAATTTAATTTATGCTAAATTAAATTATTTAGTACACAAAAGGTGGAAAGCGTCCGGTTATGAGTGGACGGTGTCCGGATTCATATTCTTATTGTTATAATATTTAAATCTAAAAGCATTATTGAAATTAATGACAATAAATTATAATATTTTTTGCTACATAAAAATGATTCTTGCTCATTAAAAACTTTTAAAGATGTTTTTGAAAAATCATCTAAATCATATTCTGTAATTCCACACTCTAACAAACCTTTATTCATCATAATTGTAGCATTTAATAGTGTATATCTATTTATCTTATTTATCTTGTAATCGTTATCTTTAACATACTTTTTTAAATTTTTTTCTTTTAAATTTGTTGTATGTTTATCAAAATTAGAAATAGTAAAAGCTTCTATACACGGATAACTTAACAATAATAATCCATTCATTTCCCCATTTTTATTCTCAATTGAATTTCCTAATCGACTTAATAAGTCTTCTGTTACATCTTTTGGATTAGATTCATTATCTCTATCCCAAATAAAATATACATTAATATTTTTTACATCTATTTCATATTCTAAATATAATTGTTTATATATTTCATTAAGATAATTTTCATCTTTTTTTATAGAAGACAAATTAGAATTCTTTGAATTTATTACTATCACACGAGAGTTTTTATTTCCTTCCATTACAAATTCATCATAATTTTTAAAATTTTGTTGATTTCTGCTTTTTTCAATATAATTGTAATGAAGAATATTTCTAAAAATTTGCTTTAATAAATCAAATTCATATGAAGCACCTTCCACAACAATTAATACTGAACCAATATTTCTTTTAAAATTAATCTTTAAAGATTTTGTTGTATCTAGGCATTCCATTAAACACTCCATTTAAATACATTTTTTCTGTATTTTGAGATTCTCTCGGCATTTCTTCTGAAAATCTTTTTAAAACTGAGCCTTTTTTTGAATCAAAAGAAACTGAATATATTTGATCTGGTCTAATTAATGTATTATTTAAAATATTTGTAGAATGTGACGTAAAAAATAATTGTGAATTTTTTGAATAATGAAAAAAATATTTTATTATACATTCTTCTAATTCATTATGAAAACCACTACTAAACTCATCAATAATTATCATACATTCATTATTAATAGCATGTAAAAATGATGGTAGTAATTCCATAAAAGTTATATTACCTGTTGATTCAAACATTTCTGGAACATAAATGTCTGTTCCTTTCTTATTAAATGAAATAAACTTTTTATTGTCATTTGACTTAACAAAAAAATTTTTATTTGAATTAGAGGTTTCTGTACTATATTCTATTTTTTGTTTATAATCAATTTTTTCTAAAAATTTATTTATTGCATCAACTGTGTTATTATTTAAATATTCGTGAACCAATAAGTTTGTTCCTGAATAATTACAAACTGTTCTATAATAGCAATTAATATATACAGATTTTTTCATATATTCAAACCATTTATTTAAAATCTCATTTCCATAAAAATTAGTGTCAAAATAAATTCTACGTAAAAATAATAATTTATTTGAAATATCATTAAATGTTTTTTCATCATTTAAACTAAATTTTGCAGTATTACCTAATCTTTCTAAAATCATTTGCTTATCAAATATTAATTTTTCTGAAACAATTTCATTTAAATTCAATTCAATTAAATAAATTATTTCTTTACCTTCTTCTATAAATGTATACTCAAGCTTATAAGTTGGCTTATTGGTATAAAAACTTTTATTGGGCATTAAATCAACTTCACTATTTCCAAATAATAAATCAAGCAATAAAGTTATACTTTTCAGTATTTTTGTTTTACCAGAAGCATTTTCCCCAACAAATAGACAACCTTTAAGTATTTTATTACTTCCAACATTTTCTGTTTCTAAAAACTTGTAGTTAGTAGCAGAAAAATCTATTTCTGTAGGATTAATAAATGTTGTATAATTATCTAATTTTATTTTTTTTAACATAATATCACCTTTTCAATAATATTATACACAAATCGTAAAAAAAATGCAACATTTTATAAAATAAATGTAATTTTTTTACATATATACTTTGGCATAAAAAAATTATACATTTATTGTTTTTAAATCTAATTCTGCATTTACTAGATTAAATATTTTAAAATATAATTCATCTCCTAATGATTTACGATTAGATTTTAGAATATTTATAAACTCATTTTTATTATTTTTAATTTTGTTATTATTGGTGTCAATTTAAAAAAAGACTATTATGAATTAGTCTTTTTAATAATTATTTTTCTTTATTATTTCTTTTAACAACATAAATAATAATACATCCTACTATTAAAGAAGCAAGTATAGTATAACCAATAATAGCAATTACATTATTATCATCTTTTTCTTTAACAACAACATCACTATTATTATCTTTGTTATCTTCTTTTTCTTCATCTTTATTAGTATTAGGTTTTTTATTTGGTTTATTACTACTACTATTATTATTTGAATTATTGTTATCTATATTATCATCTATAACTTCATTATTATCATCATTAGAGTTATTAATCCAACTAACAACCGCTAAAGTTTTATTTATATTACCAGCTAAATCTTGATAAATAAATTCAAATTGACCATTTTCAGTAAAAGTATAAGTATTTAAACCATCATTATTTAAAATAATAATTTCTTCATTACTTGTTAAAGTAACTGTAACTGGATCTAAAGTATTTTTAATAGTACTATAACTAATAGATCCCTCAGGTAATAATTTATCAATATAATTTACTTCAGCAAGTAAAGTATTTTGATTACCATAATCATCAACAAATTCAAAAGTAAAGGTACCATTTTCAGTAAAGGTATAAGTATCACTACCATTATTATTTAAAATAGTAATATGTTTACTTGGATTAACTAATTTTACTACAACATCTTGATTAGTAAGTTTAGTTTCACTATATTCTAAACTAGCTGTAGGTATACTTGTTCTTGTTTTATCTTCAAATAAATTAATCATCGCTGCACTCATATAATTGCCACTTGTTTCTACCCCAACTAATTTAACATACATTGCTAAAGTAACTTCATTAAAGGCCACATATTTTGGACTATTATCAAGTTCCCAATCAGTTTCACTAACAACTTCTGTCCAATTCTCATTATCCATACTAACTAATACTTTAGCGTTAGTTACAATACCATTACTACTTGTAATTCTTGGAACATATTCTAAACCAGTTAAATATTTAGCTTCTTGCAATTTAATAACAATATATTTATCTTTATCAGAACCATCCCATAAAGTATGCCACATTGTATTACGATTACCATCAATAGCGTTTTTAGCACTATTATCTTCTCTATTTACTTCTTCTGATGATACACTTGCAATACTTAAATTATCTTTTGTTATATAACTTTTTTCTTCTATATCATCATCTTTAGTAAAGGTAAATGTCATACTGTCACTTTCTAAATAAACACCGTGACGCATTATTCGAACAATGACTTCTATATCACCATCTAAAACAGGTAATTCATTACTAAATTGTTGCCAAGTAAGTCCATCATAAGACCATTCCATAAGCTCATTATAATTAATAATAGTATTTTCTAAATCATTAATTGTTAATTCTGGTGATAATTCTTCTTTTTTAATATCGATATTATATACATTATCTAAAGCTCCAATTATCCTAATCATTATATCTGTTTCAGGATGAATTAAAGCAATTTCTTCATCAGTAAGTAAAACTTCATTACCACTTACTGTATGCCAATCATCATTATTACTTGTTAAATTATATTGCCATTTAACTTCATTATCTTGAAATCTTTCATTTAAAACAATTTTATTTTTATTTTCGCCATCGAATGAGAATGTAGCAATTTCATTATTATTAACACTTAATAAATAATTAGCTACTTGTTTAATTGCTCCTTCTTGAACTAATTTACTATCTTTTAAATTAGCATCTTCTTCTAAAGTTTTAGTAGTTATATTAGTAATTGCTACTAAAGATGCTTTATCTTCAATATTATTTTCAATTAAACGAATTAAATCATACATTGGAAGAGGATAATTTTTTAAATTATCAATTATTCTTTCAACTAAATTATATAATTCTTCAACTGAAGCATCTTTTGCAATATATAAATTAACTAAATTTAACCAAGCATCAAAATTAATATTTTGAACTGTTAAAGCTTTTTCATATATTGTTTCTAAAATACTATTATCATCGTATAAACTAGCAGTCATTAAGATTTCTTCTGCTAACTTATAATTGTCATAATCATTAAGGGCACTTTGAGCAAGTAAAATATAACTAGCTGGATATTGAGAAGCATAATCTCCATCTCCCCAACTATTAGGCATTCTAACACTTAATTTTTCGGTTTTACCTGATTTACCCCAACCATATACATCATTACCTAAAGTCCACACTTTAGCTTTATTAATTAAATTCATATAAATGTATGCAGCATGTCCTGGTTGTGATACAACACTAGATGGGATACCATATACACCTTGAATATTAGATCCTGTCTTAGATAAACCACCACATACAGAACCTTCTTCAAAGACAATCCATAATTTAGGATATCCATAACTAACACCATATATTGTTAAATTATTATTATATAAGTTATCCCATTTACTTTTATTTTCTTCTGCATAATAAATATCTTTATTATAATCATAATCAAAAGTATATTTAATATATGAATATGGATCTTTACTTTCTTTATAAGATGTATAATCATTTAACCAAACTATTTCTTCATCATCAATAATGTTATTCATTACAAAACGCATTTCTTCAATAGTTAAGTTTTCAAATATATCTTTATTTAATTTATCTTCATTATATAAATCTTTATATATTTGATAACGTCTTAGAGCACTAGAACCATTTGGATCTAAAGGATTTTCTGGAGCACCAGTTACCCATAAACCAACACTAGCAGAATGAGTTAAAGATAATGTTATCATCATTTTACGATATAAATTACCTAATGTATCACCATTACTTATTTTTGTTTGATCATTTAAATCATTTTTATATTCTTTAAATAAACTATTTAAAACTTGTAAACTAGTTGCATAATTACCATCTGGTTTACCACCTAAAACATATAGTTCTAAATTAGTATAATCATTCATTAACCATTCTAATGCTTCTTTATATTCACTACTATAATTAATTAAAGCTTGTAAGATGTTATAATCAGCATTCTTAACAAATTCTCTTTGTAATAATGTTAATTCATAATCTTTTATCTTATTAAAATCACCACTTTGAATATCACTTTCATATTCTTTTAAAATCTTATCATATTCTGAAATTGGTTTTATAAGCGTATTATCTTCAATTAATTCGTCAGTGTATCCTTCTTTAATTAACTTAGCATCAGCATAAACAGCATCATCATACCATTGACTATACCAACTATCGCCATTTTCATAAGCATATAATTTTAAATATTTAGCATCTTTAATATCTATTTTAACATATTCTGCATCATTAAATCCTTTTAATATTTTAGATTTATATACTTCTTCATAATTAATATTATCAGTAGATGTATAAATACTAAATATTACACCACTATTATAATAAGTACTAGTTTCTTTAGCATCTACTCCTAAATATGCTGTAAAATAATCATAATCTAAATCTGTTAAATCATAAACTAATTCTGATGTTGCCCAAGCAGATATACCTTTAATAAATGATTTTTCTTTACCATCAATATTAACACTTATAAGGCCACTATTATTGTTTTTATCAAGACGAATATAATATCCATCTTCAACATATGAACCAGCTAAATAATTAATATCAGATAAATATATGTAATTACTTGTATCATATGATAAAGCATACATATTAGAAGTATCTTGTTTTTTATAATAATTATCAACCATTATAAATAAACTAATAATAAGCATAACTACTGTAAATAATATTATACCTATTTTTTTGTCATTATTTTTACCTTTTACCATAACCTATCTCCTTTATAAGTTAATATTATAACCAAAGAAATTGTAAAATTCAATAATAATATTAAATAAATTTATTTCAATCAATTCATTCGGCAACCATTCGGCAACCCTTTCGGCAACCTAATTTGTCGTTTTTTGCCGTTTTTTCGGCAATTTTCAAATTCATTCGGCAACATTACGGCAACATTGCAGCAACCCTTTCGGCAACCTAAGTTTATACTTGCATTAAATATTATCTTTAATTATACTAATGATAAAAACGAGGATATTATGGAATTAATTAAAATATTAAATAGTTATAAAGATAATAATTATAAATTATTTCAAGAAAAAATATGTCAAACTAAATATCGAATATTAGGTATAAAAATACCTATCTTAAGAAAGATAACTAAAGAAATAATTAAGAATAATAATTTAGAAGTATTAGATTATAAAGATGAATATTTAGAAATAGTTTTAATAAAAGGTTTTATAATTGCTAATATAGATATAGATATTAATAAAAGAATTGAGCTAATTAATAATTATTTAGATAAAATAGATAATTGGTTAATTTGTGATATCTTTTGTAGTGAACTTAAAATAGTTAAAAATAATTTAGATATCTTTTTAAAATATTTAGATAAAATTAAAAATACAGAACAAGAATATTATTTAAGATTTTATATTGTTATATTATTAAATTATTATCTTAATAAAGAATATATTAATTATGTTTTAGAAAGTATGTTAAATATTAAAAGTGATAAATATTATGTTAATATGGCTATATCTTGGTGTTTAACAACTAGTTTAAGTAAAGATTATAAATTAACTTATCAATTTTTAAAAAAGAATAAAAATAAATTTAGTAAATTTGTGTTAGATAAAACAGTTAGTAAAGCATATGATTCATATAAATTAACTAAAGAACAAAAATTAGCTATTAAAGAATTAAAGAATTTTGAGTTTAGGTAAAAATATTCCTTGACAAATGAAAAAGATGAAAATGTTGAAAACTTTTTCATCTTTTTTGC